>NZ_CP128606.1:1200000-1557500 GCF_051132405.1 Tabrizicola sp. M-4 | reverse complement strand
GCTCATCCCCTGCACCTTCATAGGGAACGCGCGTCACCGCCGCCTGAATCCCGCGCATGACCGACACATCCGTCACCGGCCAGTCGCTGGCATAGGCCACCGGCGCCCCGTGATCCTTCAGCGTCTTCCACAGATAGGCATCGCGCCAGCGCGCCTTGTGAAAGACATGATCCATCGTCGACATCGGGAAATCCATCACACCCGGCGGGTGCGGCGGCTGCACGCTGGCCGTGATCCCCAGTGACCCAAGTCGCGGCACATCGGCGCGGTCGATCAACTCGATATGCTCGATCCGGTGGCGCATGTCGCGCAAGCCGTTCGCCCGCCCCGCCGCCTCGTACCCGTCAATGGTCTGGCGCACCGCCGCATCGCCGATGGCATGCACCGCGATCTGCAGGCCCCGCCGGTCGATCTCGGTGCAGATCTCTTTGAACCGCTTCGCCTCGAACAGCGGATCGGCGCGATGCCCCGGCACGCCCGGATAATCCTGCAGCATATAGGCCGTCCGGCTGTCCACCACCCCGTCCATGAACATCTTCACGAACCCCGACCGCACCCAATCGCCATCGAATTCCGCCGTCATGGCACTGGCACGCTCCAGTTCCGACAACTCCATATGCGGCTTCATGTGGAAGGGCACGCGCACCCGCGCCGTAAGCCGCCCCTGCTCCTCCAGCGCGGCCAGCAGCGCGCAGGTATAGCGGTTGCCGTCCATGTTCACCATCGTGGTGATCCCATGCGCCGCGCAATGCGCCAGTCCAGCCGCCACCTTGTCCAGATCGGCGGCAAAGGTCGCCGCATCCGGCCAGGGCTCCGGCTCGCCCCCCGTGGCGATGCCAAGCTGCAGATGCGCCTCCCCCCCCAGCGCCAGCACCGGACCGAAGGCCTCGAACTCCCGCAACTCGCCCGTGGCCGTGCCATCCGGCCCCATCACCACCTCATGCCCATGCGGCATCTGCGCGCCATGCAGCAGCCCCGCCTTCTCCAAGGCAACGGTATTCGCCCAGACCGTGTGGTGATCCGGCGCCATCATCGCGATGGGCCGGTCCGCAATCACCCTGTCCAGATCATGCCGCGTCACAGGCGCGCCCAAAATCTCATAGGCTGCCCCCTGCGCCATCAAAAGCGCCCTGTCCGCGTTCCGCGCGGCATATCCGAGAAAAGCGTCCCGCAGTGCCTCGAAGCCCATCACCCCGCCGATCTGCAACTGCACAAGCTCCGCCCCGCCCAGCACCAGATGCAGGTGGCTCTCCACGAATCCGGGCAGCAGCGTCCGCCCCCCCGCATCCACGACCCGCGTCCGCGCCCCCGCCAGCGCGGCCACCTCCGGCCCGCCAACCGCCGCGATCCGCCCCGCCCGCACAGCCACCGCCTGCGCGAAGGGCCGCCCCGCATCCATCGTGATCACCCGCGCATTCGTCACGATCAGATCGACTTCCATCCCTATCCCCATCTTCGTCTTGGTGAAAAATACCCTGGGGGGAGCGTCGCCGAAGGCGGCGCGGGGGGCAAGGCCCCCTACGCCCTCTGCGCCACTCGCTCCGCCATCACGCAAAGCAGTTCGAACATCAGCGAAATGCCCAGCCATGCGGTGCCGCCCGACGGGTCGAAGGGCGGGCTCACCTCCACAAGATCCGCCCCCACCACATCGAGGCCTCGCAACCCCCGCACCACTTCCAACGCCTGCCACGAATTCGGCCCGCCCACCTCGGGCGTCCCCGTTCCGGGCGCAAAGGTCGGATCGACGAAATCGATGTCATAGGTCACATAAACCGGCCCCGCCCCCACGATCTCGCGCGCCTCGGCCATCACATCCTCGACGCCCCGCCGGTGGAACTCGCCGATGGGAATGATGCGGATGCCGTTGGCCGCGGCGAAATCCCAATCCTCGCGCCCATAGGCCGTGCCGCGAATGCCGATCAGGACATAGCGCTTCGAATCGATCAGCCCCTCCTCCACCGCGCGGCGGAAGGGGGTGCCGTGATTGTAGCGGCTGGTCCCGAAATAGATGTCGTTCAGGTCGGTATGGCTGTCGAACTGCACCATCCCCACGGGCCGCGCCTTGGCCACCGCCCGCAGGATGGGCAGCGAACAGAGATGATCCCCGCCCCCCGTCAGCGGCAGGATGCCCGCAGCCACCACCCGATCATAGAACGCCTCCATCCGCGCAAGGCTGTCCATCAGATCGCCCGGATTGGGCGCCACATCCCCAAGGTCGGCACAGCGCGCCAGCTCGAACGGCGCCACCCATGTCGCCCCGTTCTGCGCCCGGATCATGGTGGACAGGTCGCGCAACTGCCGCGGCCCGTGCCGGGGACCGGGACGGTTCGTCGTCCCCCCGTCCCATGGCGCGCCGATCAGCCCGATCTGCACCTCTGCAAGCCGTGGATCGTCCAGCCCGACATGCGGCAGCCGCATGAAAGTCGGGATGCCTGCGAATCGCGGCAGGTCGAACCCTGAGACAGGCCTGAAAAACCCCTGATCCGCCATCGCAGCCCCCTTAGATCCCGGCCGATTCCCTCGTCCATCCAATCGCCCGCGGCGCGCCTTGTCAGGTCAGGAACCGACATCACGGAAAATCGCAGCCATCCGCACGGCAGAATTCCAGCACCAGCCGCGCCCGCACCGCCTCCGCTCTTGACCGCCGCGCCCGCTTCCCCCCTTATCGGCCTGACATTCGGAGGACCAGATGTTCAGCAAGACCGACCCCGCCCCGCCGCCCGCCGCCACTCCGGCCCGCGCCCCGAATCCCAATGCCGGGAAATCGGTCCTCGCCTCCGACCTGCGCATCAGCGGCGACATCACCTCCACCGGCTCGGTCGAGGTCTTCGGCGAGATCGACGGAAACCTCACCGCGCGCAACCTGCTGATCGGCACCGAAGGCAGCGTCAAGGGCACCCTCTCGGCCGAGACGATCGAGGTGAAGGGCACGCTCGATGGGCGCGTCTCCACCCAATCCTTCACCCTGCGCGGCAGCGCGAAGGTCGAGGCGGACGTGAACTACACCTCGCTCGTCATCGAATCCGGTGCCCAGATCGAAGGCCGCTTCACGCGCCCTAAGACCTGACAGAACAGCAGTCATGCCCCTTCCCTCGGCCCCCATACGGGGGCCGTTTGCATTCCGCGCGGAGTTCAGGCCGTGCCCCCCGGCGGAATCGAATAGGTCATCGAGGCCCGCGCCACCGGTTCCGCCACCCCTTCCGAGAACAGCAGCGTATCCCCCACCGCCAGCACCCGGCCCAGCTTCAACAGCCGCGCTTCCGCCAGCACATCCCGGCCCGCCGCAGGCTTCCGCATGAAATCCATCGATGCATTGGTCGTCACCGCCAGCGCGACAGGACCCAACCGGCTCAGGATCGCAAGGTAAAGCGCCACATCCGCCAGACCGAACATCGCCGGTCCCGAAACGGTCCCTCCGGGACGCAGATGCCTCTCTGCCACTCTCAACCGCAGCGTCACGCCGCCTGCATCCGCCCGATCCACCGCGAAATCTCCCGCGACCTGCCCGAAATCCCGTGCAAGGAACCCGGTCAACGCGTCGCGGTCCATCTTCAGCTCCATGCGCTTCCCTCTCCCTCTCCATCCGCCTATCGTCATAACCAGCCAAAGGGGGGATGCAATGACCGAAGACCTGATCCAGCGCCATGACGAAGGCCGCATCGCCACGCTCACCCTCAATGCCCCCCACAGCCTGAACGCCCTGTCAGTCGCCATGATTTCCCGGCTGACCGAGGAACTCGACCGGCTCTCGGCCGACCGCAGCACCCGCGTCGTCATCCTGCGCGGCGCAGGCCGCGCCTTCTGCGCGGGCCACGACCTGAAGGAAATGCAGGCCGCACGCTCCGCGCCGGACAAGGGCGCCGCGTTCTTCCGCATCCTCTTCGACGCCTGCGCCGCCATGATGCAGCGTCTCCCCGCCCTGCCCCAGCCCGTGATCGCCGAGGTCCACGGCATCGCCACCGCCGCCGGGTGCCAACTCGCCGCCTCCTGCGACATGGTGGTGGCGGCCGAGGATGCCCGCTTCGGCGTCAACGGCGTCAACATCGGCCTCTTCTGCTCCACCCCGATGGTCGCACTCACCCGAAAGGTCCCTCCCGCCGTGGCCTTCGAGATGCTGACCACCGGCGACTTCCTCCCCGCCCCTCGTGCCCGCGAGGTTGGCCTCGTCAACCGTGTGGCCCCGTCTGACAGCCTGTCGCAGGAAACACGGAAACTTGCCGAAACAGTTGCCAGCAAACTCACCGCAGCCGTCCATATCGGCAAGCGCAGCTTCTACGACCAGCAGGGCCTCTCCCTGGCCGAGGCCTACCGCCTGACCGGTGATCGCATGACCGAGAACATGCTCTGGCGCGACACCGAGGAAGGCATCGCCGCCTTCCTCGAGAAACGGAAACCCGACTGGTCCTGACCAACACGATTTTCTGCGAAAATCGTGGCGCAGGATCCTTCTCTCGAAGGATCCTGCGCAAAATTCTTCGCAGAAGAATTTTCCACCAAGATCAGCAGGCCGCGGCGATCCGCGTGGTTAACGACCGGAAAAGGCACCGTGCGTATGTACAGTTTGCGGTACGGAATACGGCACAGGCAGCGGCCCCTGTCCGAACGCCAAATCCCAAAGATTAATCCAGCCTCGTCAACGCCTTGCCGCAAGCGCCCCGCAGGCCCCAAGCGCAAACAGAAACCCCACCCCGATCATCACCCAAACCCCACCCACCGCTTCCAGACCCGTTCCGATCAGCGGTGCCACAGCCATAGCAGCCAACCCCGGAATGGCCATCATCCCCGCCACCGCACCATAGCGCTCCTGCCCGAAGGTCTCGGCCAGCAGCACGGGCCGCAGGATCGTGATGATCCCCATCGCCGCCCCCTGAAAGGCTGCAAAGCCCACGGCAGCCATCGGCCATCCCACTGCCAGCACAAGGAAAACGGGCGCTACCACCAGCGCCCCCACCGTCACCCAAGACGCCACCCGCGTCGAAAACCGCGCCCCCGCCCCCGCAAGGGCCAAACGCCCCAGCACCTGTGCAGGTCCGATGACCGCCGCAGCAAGGATCGCTAGATCCACCGGCACAGCCAGCGTTTCCAACATCGGCCGGATATGGTTCACCAGCATCCAGTGGTTCAGATTTATCAGCGAAAACAACGCAGCCAGCAGCACAAACCCTGGCATCCGCAGCACGTCGGCCCAGCGCAGCCGCGCCACGCCGCGATGCTCCACCGCCTCCGTTCCCCGCGCCAGAACTCGCGCCCCCCAGACCTGCAAGGGCAACATCACCCCAAGGACGACCGCCACCGCCACCCAGACCGACGCCCGCCATCCCCAACCCTCCGCCAGCCACGCCCCCGCAGGAAAGGCCAGCGTCGACGCAAGCCCCGCCACCAGCGTCACGCGGGTGATCGCCCCCCGCGCCTCCGTGCCGAAGCGCCGGATCATCATCCCAAAACAGACGTCATAAAGACAAAGCGCCTGAGCGAGCCCCAGAACCCCCCAGGCCAGGAACCAGACTGCCTCCCCCGCTGAAATGGCCAGCAAAAGAAGGCCCACGGCCCCGATCACCGGCCCTGCCGCCATCATCGCGACGGCCTGCCCGCGATCCACCGCCCGACCGACCGCAGGCGCGACCCCCGCCGAAACGAAGGTCGCCAAAAGCGGACCTGCCGCGATCACCCCGTCGCTAAGCGCCGTCTCCCGCTGCCAATAGATCAACAGCGCCGCGAAGATATAGAAAAAACAGGCATATCCAAGCGCCTGCGTCAGGGCGAGCATCCAGACCGCCCGCCCCGCACCCCGCTCAAAGGTCATAGATCGCCGCGAACTTCGCCTCGATGTAATCCAGAAGCGGCCCCTCCGACGGCTCGAACCCGCAGGCATGGGTAATAGTCGCGCGCGGCTCCCGCAACCCGCCATGCCGCTGCACCTTCTCGCGCAGCCACGCCGTGGCGGGCGAAGCGTCGCCCCGCGCCAGATCCTCGTCCAGATCGGGCACATCCACCCGCAGCGCACGGTGCAGGCAGCCTGCGTAAACATTTCCCAAGGTATAGGTGGGGAAATACCCGAACAGGCCCACCGACCAATGCACATCCTGCAACATGCCATGCGACGGACGATCCACCACGACGCCGAAATCGGCGGCAAAGCGGTCATTCCAAGCGGCCTCAAGATCGCGCACCGCCAGATCGCCCCTGATCAACGCGCGCTCAAGGTCAAAGCGCATCATCACATGCAGGTTGTAATGCACCTCATCCGCTTCAGTCCGGATATACCCCGGCTGAACCCGATTCACCGCCGCATGGAAGGCATCCGCATCGTCAACACCAAATTCACCAAACCTCTCGCGCATCTGCCCGAACATCCAGCCGGTGAAGGCGCGGCTCCGCCCAAGCTGGTTTTCATAGATGCGGCTCTGGCTCTCATGGACACCCATCGAAACGCCCGATCCCAATGGCGTCAGGCGATAATCCCCATCAATGCCCAACTCATAGCAGGCATGACCAACCTCGTGGATTGTCGAGTAAAAACAATTGAATGGCTCGCTTTCCACCACCCGCGTCGTGATCCGCGCATCATCACCCGACCCGGACGAAAACGGATGCACCGCCAGATCCAACCGCCCCCGGTTCCAGTCATAGCCAAAGGCCGTGGCCAGATCGCGGGCGAACCGCATCTGCCCCTCCTGCCCGAAATGGCCTGACAATCCAACAGGTTGCCGCGCCGCCCCAAGCACCTTCTCGCGCAGCGCCACCAGCCTCGGCCGCATCCGCCCGAACATCGCGCCAATAGTTTCCGCCGTGGCCCCCGGCTCGTAATCGTCGATCAGCGCGTCATAGGGATCGCCCCCCGCCGCCAGCGCCGCGCCCTCTTCCTGCCGCAGCCGGATCACCTCCGCCAGCACCGGCAGGAACCCCGGCACATCCTCCTTCGCCCGCGCTTCGGCCCAGATGCCCTGCGCCATGGATGTCACCCGCGCAATCTCTTGCGCAAGCGAGGCCGGAACCTTCACCGCCCGCTCGTAACTCCTTCGGATCAAACGCAATTGCGCCGCGGCCACATCATCCGCCGCACGCGCCTGCCCCAACCAGTCCGCAATCCGCGGATCGGTGCGCCGCGCATGCAACACCCCCTCCATCGCCGCCATCTCTTCGGACCGCTGCTCGGCGGCACCACGGGGCATCACCGTCTCCTGATCCCACCCCAACCGACCGGCCACCTGCGCCAACGCCTCCGTCTCGCGCTGGAAGGCCATCAGATCATCATAGGCACTCATGCCGTCCCCTCCCGGATCGAACCCGCCACCGGATACCCCGCCAGATGCCGCGCCCGGATGATCAGCACCCAAAGGATCACCGCCCCCACCTGATGGGTGATCGCCACATGGACATGCGCCGCCGTCAGCACCGCCGCGATCCCCAGCGCCATCTGCGCCACCATCATCGCCATCACGGCGTGAAATGCCCCCCGTGTCGCCCCATGCGCCGACTTGCGGCCCCGCAGCCAGACGACCACACCGAACGCAAACAGCAGATAGCCGCTCATCCGGTGCATGAACTGCACCAGCCCCGGATTCTCAAAGAAAGCATGCCACACGGGCAGACTTCCCCCGTTCCCATCCGGCACGTAGAAGGCATCCGCCGGAAAGAACTGCCCATTCATGTCCGGCCAAGTCGGAAAGGCCCGTCCCGCATCGATCCCTGCAACCAAGGCCCCCAGCAGGATCTGCAAAAAGGCGAAATGCATCAACCCCGTGGACATGGAGAAAAGCTTGCCCTCTCGCCCCCGCCGCGCCTGAATCAACTCGGCCTCCGACCGGCCCAACAGGAACACATACCACGCGATCAACCCAAGGATCACGAAGGCCAGCCCCAGATGCGTCGCCAACCGATAGGACGCCACATCCAGCATCGTCCCCGTCAGCCCCGAAGACACCATCCACCACCCGATGGCCCCCTGCACACCGCCCAGCACGCCAAGCCCGAACAGCCGTCCCGTCCACCCCGCCGGTATCTGCCTTGCGACAAAGAAAGCCAAGAAGCCCACGAACCAGACAAGCCCGATCAACCGACCCAACTGCCGATGACCCCACTCCCACCAGTAGATGACCTTGAATTCCTCAAGACTCATGCCCTTGTTCTGCAACTGATATTCGGGAATGGCCCGATACTTTTCAAACTCTTCCAGCCATGTCGCCTCATCCAAGGGCGGGATTGCCCCGGTCACCGGGCGCCATTCCACGATCGACAATCCGCTATCCGTGAGACGCGTCATCCCCCCCACGGCAATCATCGTGGCGACCAGCAGGAACAGCGTCACCAGCCACAGCCGAATTCCCCGCCGCGCCCCCTGCGCGCGGGCGGCGATCATGCCCCCTTGTGGCGGCGGGGAGGACTTCACCCCCTGCCCCACCTCTTCAAAGATGCTGCGCTTGCCTGCCATGTCGCGGTCTCCCTCGTTCGGCGCGGAGGGTATGCCTCCCCCCCGCCCCCTTCAAGGGGCTGCGGCGAACTGTGCCGCCATCGAATTCCCAAATCCCTCAAAGGCTTGCGCAGCGCCCCTGCCCCTTCATCCGTTCTTCAAATATCCCACGGGGGTCCGGGGGTGTGAAACCCCCGGTCCGACGCCGGCCAAAAGAGACTCACTCCCCCATCTGGCGCAGCTTGAAGGCGATCTGTCGCAGCATCCCGTGGAAGGTCTGCACCTCGGCCCGCGTCAGGCCAAGACGGGCGAACATGTTGCGCATGTTCAGCTTCATATGCGGCGCCTTCTCGGGCGGATAGAAGAACCCCGCCGCCTCCAGCCGCTCCTCGAAATGGTCCGAAAGCCGCTCCACCTCCAGCCGCGTGGCGAATTCGGTCCGTGCCAGCCCCATCACCTCGGGCGCGACCGCCTCCGTCTGCCGCCGCCACTCATAGCCCAGCAAAAGCGCGCATTGCGCAAGGTTCAGGCTGGGGAAATCCGGGTTAACCGGCACCGTCACGATGGCATTGGCAGGCGCGATATCCTCGTTCTCCAGCCCCGCCCGCTCCGGCCCGAACAGCACGCCCACGCGCTTGCCCTCGGCCACCATGGCCCGCGTCATCTCCATCGCCCGCTCCGGCGTGACGACGGGCTTCACCAACTCCCGCCCCCGCGCCGTGGTGGCAAAGACAAAGTCGCAATCCGCAATCGCCTTCGGAATGTCGGGGAATATCCCCGCCATATCCAGCACCCGCCCCGCGCCGGATGCCATCGCCACCGCCTTCGGATTGGGCCAGCCGTCGCGCGGGTCCACGATCCGCATCCGCTCCAGCCCGAAATTCAGCATGGCGCGGGCTGCGGCCCCGATATTCTCGCCCATCTGCGGGCGGACGAGGATGAAGCAGGGCGGAATGATCTCGGTCACGGGCGGCCTCCGGTCGGGTTCCCGCGCCAGATACGCGCGCGCCCCACGCACGACAAGCGCCCACACCCTCGCCTTCCCGCGAAATCTGCGCTATTCCCGCCCAAACCCGATGCCGGAGCGCACGATGGCCGACCAAGACCGCCCGCAGATCTACCTCATCACCCCGCCCGAGCTTGACCTCGACAGCTTCCCCGATGCCCTCGCCGCCGTGCTGGACGCGACCGAAATCGCCTGCCTCCGTATCGCGCTGGCAACGAAGGACGAAGACCGCATCCTGCGCGCCGCCGACGCGATCCGCCACACGGCGCATCAGCGCGACGTCGCCGCGGTGATCGAACGGCATGTACTCTTGGTCGAACGCCTCGGCCTCGACGGCGTCCACCTGACCGACGGCGCGCGCTCGGTCCGCAAGGTCCGCAAGGACCTGCCCGATGCCATCATCGGCGCCCATTGCGGCTCCACGCGGCACGAAGGCATGTCGGCGGGCGAGGCGGGGGCGGATTACGTCTGCTTCGGTCCCGTTGGCGAAACGCCGCTGGGCGACGGGTCGCGGGCCGACTGGGACCTCTTTGAATGGTGGTCCCAGATGATCGAGGTCCCCGTTGTCGCCGAAGGCGCCTTGACCGTGGAACTCGTGGAAAAATTCGGCCCTGTCACCGATTTCTTCGCCGTGGGCGAGGAGATCTGGACGAAGGATGACCCCGCCGCAGCCCTGAAGGCGCTGCTCGCGCCGCTGGGTTAGGTGCGCGATCCACTCCGCGCCCAACACCCAAAGCCAACCCTCGCAACGGCCAAGTCTGGCCCGTGCTATAGGCACTGGCCGCGAAACGCTTGACTAGAGCCTTTCGCGCGTCGTCGCACTCCAAGCCACGTAGGGCGGGGTTCAGCCCGCCACCCTATAGCCGTCCCTCCAAACCCTTCCTCACCTCCGCCTCGCAATGCGCCGCCAGCGCCTTGCGGTCGTTAAAGGCATCGACCGGCACGGGTTCATGGAACACGACCTCCACTTGCCCCTGTCGCTGCTGGGCAAGCACCATCAGCAAATGCCCGGAAAATTCCATATCCCCCCACCAGCCATAGAAGCGCGGATCGCACCCCTCCGGCGCGCGATAGGCAAGCGTGACAGGCTGGATCCACATCACCTCTTCCAACCCATGCGACCAGAACGCGGCGAACAGCGTCGACTTGAACGGCAGCACACGCACGGCATCCGTGCTGGTGCCCTCGGGAAAGAACATCAGGTGATGCCCTGCCCGAAGCCTCGCCTCGAACACCGCCTGTTGCTTCTTCGCCTCGCTTCCCTTGCGTGCAATGAACACCGTCCCCGTTGCTCGCGCCAGCCAGCCAATCGCAGCCCAATGCTCCACCTCGGACTTCGCCACGAAATACCCCCTCTGCGCCGCGTTCAGCGCGAAGATGTCCAACCATGACGCATGATTGGCCACCACCGCTCCGCGCTGCCGCATCACCCTCCCCCGCACGACCAGCGGCATCCGCAGTATGACAAAGACGGACCTGCACACGAATTGCGTGATGTAGGGCGTCCATGGCCGCCTCAGGCCAAAAACCGGCCGTTCCACCAGACGGACCAGCAAGAGCAGGATCAGACAGCCATAGGTCAACCCGCCGAACAGCGCCCCCCGCCACAAGACCCGCAGCCACCCCGCCGGGGTGATCGCGGGCACCTCCATACGCGCCTCTCTCCAGTCATCACCGGGCAGGCTCACCCACGCCCCCGCGTATAGAACCCGCGATGCCGCTCGCTCATCCGTGCGGTGTCCATAACCAGACAGACATCCGTCGTGTTGAAGGCGTGGTCAATCCACGCTCCCTGTCCCACGAAACCGCCCAACCTCAGATAGGCCTTGATCAGTGCAGGTGTCGTGGCCATCGCGGCCTTTCTGTCCAACGCCTCTGGCGGCAGCAGATCCATGCGCTGATACCCCTCTGCCCGCGCCACGACGCGCAGGCAAGGCGGGGCAAGATGATGATGATGCAAATAAGCCAGCGACGGCGTCAGTCGCGCGATGTCGGTGCCATGAAAGCTCGCCACCCCGAACAGGACCTCGATCCCGCGGTCAAGCACATAATCCGCCAATGCATTCCAAAGGTGGAACATACCCGTCCCGCCGCGATGGTCGGGATGCACACAGGAACGCCCCAGTTCCAGCAGCTTGCGCCCGCTTTTCCGGAGCGGGGAGAGGTCATACTCACATTCGGAATAGAACCGCCCGCCTCTCCCCAAGCGGTCGCCCGGCAAAAGGCGATAGACCCCTGCCACATAATCCAGCCCATCCGGATCGCTGCGGTTGTCGATCAGGAGCAGATGCTCGAAAAGGTCGTCGAAACCGTCCCGCTCCAGCCGCGCGGCATGGTCCACCAATGGCCCGTCCGCACCAAGTTCCTCGACAAAAACCCGATAGCGCAGCCTCTGCGCCGCCTGCAGATCACGCGCGTCCCGCGCCAAGCGCAGCGTATAGGCCTGATCCTCGACGATCATGCGGTCAGCCCGCCCCCTGTCCTGTGCCTCAGCCGTTTGGTTCATGTACGTACTGCCTCCCGACGATGCAACTCGGCCACCCGCATTCGAGAATTCAGCAACCGGGGGTTGCATTATTTCACGCGTACCGCATCATGACGTCTGCGCTTTACTTCCCTGTGTCGAATACCAGTGAAAGATCAACATGGCGGCCATCAATCACCACCTTCCCCCGATGCTCGAAATTCACCGTGATCCGCCCGCCGATATTGGATTGCACCTGACCAAGCCCCCAATCCGGCTGTTGCGGATGCCGTACTAGCATTCCCGGCTCCAATAGCGAGTTCATAGCATTCCCTTCCCCGTATCGGAGCCTTTCATGCCCCAACAGCACCACCTTGCATCGCTCGTCGGCTCGCGCCTCTGCCATGACCTTATCGGCCCGATCGGAGCCATCGGCAACGGGGTGGAACTCATGATGCTTCCCGGCAATGAACGCCGTGACGAAGTGGCCATGATCGCGGAAAGCGTGGCCTCCCTGACTGCCCGCATCCGCTTCTTCCGCGTGGCCTTCGGGACGGCGCTGGCAGACCAGTCGATTTCGCGCAGCGAAGTGCTCGCCATACTGTCCGGGTTGCACCCTTCCGGGCGCATCGCGATCACATGGTCATCGGCCACGGACCTGCGCAAGGCCGAGATCCGCGCCATCTTCCTGCTCATCCTCTGCGCCGAACAGGGCCTGCGCAGCACCGGGCGGATCCACGTCCAGCAGGACGGCCACGGCTGGAGCCTGAGCCTCTCCTCCCCGCGCTTGGACCCGCATGCCCCCCATTGGGCCCTGCTGAAATCCGACGATCACACTGGCCTCTCCCCAGCCGAAGTACAGTTTCCCCTTGCCGCACTGGCGCTGGCCTCTCTGGGGCGGGAAATGCGCCTTGAACCCGCGAACGAAACCCTTCGCCTCAGCTTCTGATCGTTCCATCCCCGGTCACGAGGTATTTGAACGAGGTCAGCTGCTCCGCCCCCACCGGCCCCCGCGCATGCAGCTTGCCAGTCGCGATGCCGATCTCCGCCCCCATCCCGAACTCGCCCCCGTCCGCGAACTGGGTCGACGCGTTCCGCATCAGGATCGCGGAGTCGAGCCGCTGGAAGAACCGCGCCGCCGTTGCGTCATTCTCGGTCAGGATGCTCTCGGTATGCTGGCTGCCATACTGCCGGATATGGGCAATCGCCCCGTCCACCCCGTCCACGATCTTCGCCGCGATGATCATGTCCAGGAACTCGCAGCCGAAATCGCCGTCCTTGGCCGGAACCGTGCCGGGGATGGACAGCAGATCACCCTCCGCCCGCACCTCCACGCCCCGCTCCAGCAGGTCCGTGACCAGAACGCCACCGTGCTTCTCCCAGAAGCGACGGTCGATCAGCAGACACTCCGCCGCCCCGCAAATCCCCGTCCGCCGCGTCTTGGCGTTGATCACCACCCGCCGCGTCTTCGCAAGGTCCGCGTCGCCATCGGCATAGACGTGGCAGATGCCCTCGAGATGCGCGAAGACCGGCACCCGCGCCTCGCGCTGCACCAGCCCGACCAGCCCTTTACCGCCGCGCGGCACGATCACGTCGATGAACTCCACCGCCCGCAACATGGCCTCCACCATGCCCCGGTCCCGCGTCGGCACCAGCTGCACCGCCGCCTCCGGCAGACCCGCCGCCCGCAACCCCTGCACCATGCAGGCGTGAATGGCGGTCGAGCTATGGAAGCTCTCCGATCCCCCCCGCAGGATCACGGCATTCCCTGCCTTCAGGCACAGCGCGCCCGCATCCGCCGTGACATTCGGACGGCTCTCATAGATCACCCCTACCACGCCCAGCGGCGTCCGCACCCGCTGGATATGCAACCCTGTCGGGCGGTCCCAATCCGCGATCACCTCGCCCACCGGGTCCTTCTGCTCGGCCACCGCGCGCAAGCCGTCCACGATCCCGCGGATGCGCCCCTCGTCCAGCTTCAAGCGGTCCAGCATGGCAGGCGACAACCCCTTCGCCACCCCGAACTCTATGTCCTTGGCATTGGCGGCAATGATCTCCGCCCGCCGCTCCCAGACATACTGCGCCGCACCGATCAACGCCGCATGCTTGCGCTCGGCGCTCGCATAGGCCAGTTCCGCCGCAGCCGCCCTAGCCGCCGCACCGATCCCGGCCATCATGTCCGCGAAATTGCCGTCCATAGCGCCCACCCCCATTTTCTGTCTTCAAATATCCCGGGGGGTCCGGGGGCTGGCCCCCGGTCCGCCACCCGCCACCTCAGACCACCATGTCATCTCGATGGATCAACGCCGCCCGCCCGGCATAACCGAGTATCCCCTCGATCTCGCCCGACTTGTGCCCCGCAATGGCCTTCGCCTCCGCCGCCGTATAGCGGATCAAACCTTTCCCAAGCACCGCCCCATCCGGACCAAGGATCGCCACCGGCTCCCCCCGCCCGAAAGCGCCCTTCACCTCCCGCACCCCGGCAGGCAGCAGAGACTTGCCCTGCCCCAGCGCGGCCACGGCGCCCGCATCCACCACGACCTCGCCCTTCGGCTTCATCGCATTGATCCACCGCTTCCGCGCGATCTGCGGGTCCGCCCCCGGCACGAACCACGTCCGGTTCGCCCCCTCGGCCAAGGCCTTCAAGGGCCGCAACACCGACCCTTCCATGATCGCCATGGCACAGCCCCCGGCAACAGCAGTCTTCGCCGCCATCAGCTTGGTCTTCATGCCGCCCTTCGACAGGCCCGAAATCGGGTCCCCCGCCATCGCCTCGATCTCCGGCGTGATATGGTCCACCACATCGAACCGCACGGCGGATGCATCCTCCTTCGGATTGGCCGAATAGAACCCGTCCACATCCGACAGCAGGACCAACTGGTCCGCCCCCACCGTCACAGCGATCTGCGCCGCCAGACGGTCATTGTCCCCGAACCGGATCTCGTCCGTCGCCACCGTGTCATTCTCGTTCACGATGGGCACGACACCCAGACCCAGCAACGTCTCCATCGTCGCGCGGGAGTTCAGATAGCGCCGCCGGTCCTCTGTATCCTCCAGCGTCACCAGAACCTGCGCCGTGGTGATCCCATGCGGCGCCAGCACCTCCTCATAGGCCCGCGCGAGGCGTATCTGCCCCACGGCAGCCGCCGCCTGCGACTGCTCCAGCGTCAACTCCCCCGCAGGCAGGCCCAGCACCTTGCGCCCCAGCGCGATGGACCCCGACGACACCAAGACGACATCCGCGCCCCGCACCTTCGCCTCGGCCACATCCATCGCCAGCGCCGACAGCCACCCCTGCCGCAAGCCCGCCGCCCGGTCCACCAGCAGCGCCGACCCGATCTTCACCACCAGCCGCCGCACCGCCCGTACATCTGGGACGGTCGCCGCAGACACCTCGCTCACGGCTGCCACGGCCCCGCCTCCTTCTCCGGCTCGGCCCCCTGAATCTCGGCGTAGAGGGCGCGCAACACGTCCTGCAACCCCATCCCCGCCGCGCCGGAAATCACATGCACCTTCCCGCCCGAGGCCTTCTCCAAAGCCTTCCGCCGCGTGGTGATGGTCTTTTGATCCAGCGCATCGCACTTGTTCAGCGCAAGGATGCGCGGCTTGTCCCCCAGCAGGTCGGAATAGGCCTCCAACTCATGCACGATGGTCCGGTAATCCTTGGTGATGGTGCTGGATGTCCCGTCCACCAGATGCAGCAGCACCTTGCACCGCTCCACATGGGCAAGGAACTGCGTCCCCAACCCCCGCCCCTCCGACGCGCCCTCGATCAGCCCCGGAATATCCGCCATCACGAACTCGCGCCCATCGACGCCTACGACTCCGAGGTTGGGGATCAGCGTCGTGAAGGGATAATCCGCGATCTTCGGCCGCGCATTGGACACAGCGGCAAGGAAGGTGCTCTTCCCCGCATTCGGCAGCCCCACCAGCCCCGCATCCGCGATCAGCTTCAGCCGCAGCCAGACGGTGCGCTCCACCCCCTCCTGCCCCGGATTGGCCCGCCCGGGGGCGCGGTTTGTCGCGCTCTTGAAATAGAGGTTCCCGAACCCGCCATTCCCGCCCTTGGCGAGCAGCACCCGCTGCCCCACGGTCACAAGGTCGGCAATCACCGTCTCCTCGTCCTCGTCGATGATCTCCGTCCCCACCGGAACCTTCAGGATGATATCCTCGCCCGACTTCCCCGTCCGCTGGCTGCCCATGCCGGGCTGCCCGTTCTTGGCAAAGAAATGCTGCTGATAGCGGAAGTCGATCAGCGTGTTCAGCCCCTCGACCGCCTGGGCCCAGACCGACCCGCCATTCCCGCCATCCCCGCCATCGGGCCCGCCGAATTCCACGAACTTCTCGCGCCGGAACGACACGCATCCCGCCCCGCCGCCACCCGAGCGGATATAGACTTTGGCAAGGTCAAGGAACTTCATGGCATCAGGCTTTCATATGGATCGCCCAAGGCGATAGTTGACAATGGCCGCAGGCTCAAGCCTCACGCAGCCAAAGCCACCAGCCTTCCTGCCCAAAGCCCCTTCATCTTAGCCCAAATACCCCGGGGGGTCGTCCATCGTGTTCGCCATCCGTTCGAGAACCGATGGACGACGGGGGCTGCCCCCCCGCTTCCGACGGATCAATCCAGCTTGCGGATATAGGTCCATGTCGGCACCCGCGCATTGCGCGCGACCGAGAAGGTCTCCGCATCGCCCAGATACTGGAACCCCGCATTGGTCAGAACCCGCGCCGATCCGGGGTTGTCCTGGAACACCTCGGCAAAGACCGTGCGGTTGCTCTGCGGGTTGGCCCCGATCAGCGCCCGCACCGCCTCGGACGCAAAGCCCGTGTTCCAGAAGGCGGGCGCGACCCAATAGCCGATCTCGGACTGGTCGCGATTGTACTTCGCCTCGTCCATCCGCTTCAGGCTGATCACGCCCAGCACCTCGGCCAGCCCCGAGGCCGCGCCGTCCATGACCCAGACATCCTCTTCCCCGCCCCGCGCCATCGCACGGGTGACGAAAGCCTCCGCCGCGCCGGGGGGCAGAGGATGCGGGATCGACCGCGTGGCCTCGGCCACGCGTTTGTCGCCCGCATACATCGCGAAGAGTCCGGCATCCGACTTGCGCACGGGGCGCAGCACGAAACGTCCGGCGGCAATGGCCCCTTCGGGCAGCGCGGCGATCTTGTCCAGCATCATGGGCTTCCCTCCTGATGAAGCGCATGTCGGGGGCGGTTCTGCCCCGTTCAAGGTCTACGGCACGAAAGACAGGGGTTTGAGCCCGCAATCCGGCCTTTCCGTGGTCTTTTCCGTCCCGGCCCCGAAGGCCCGGCCCGTCTTTCGTCCCCCCCGTTCCGGACCAACGCCGGAAAACGGGAAAGGGGACCGGCTTTCCAGCCGATCCCCCTTCTACATTCCGAATGTAAAGGTTCGGCTTACTCGGCTGCCTCCGCAACGGGGAGAACCGAAATGAAGGTGCGGCCTTTGAGGCCCTTCTTGAAGGTCACCTTGCCCTCGGTCACGGCGAAGATCGTGTGATCCACGCCCATGCCCACGCCTTCGCCCGGGAAATAGGTCGTGCCGCGCTGGCGCACGATGATGTTGCCCGGAATGGCGGCCTGACCGCCGTAGAGCTTCACGCCAAGACGACGACCGGCGCTGTCGCGCCCGTTGCGGGAAGAACCGCCTGCCTTTTTATGTGCCATGGGGTGTTACTCCTTATTCCGCAGCGGCTTCAGCGGCCTTCTTGGCGCGCTTCGGTTTCGCAGCTTCCGCAGCCGGAGCGGCGGCAGCGTTATGGGCGGCACGGCGCGCATCGGCGGTGCCGGTGGCTGCAGCCACACCCGACTTCTCGGCGCCCGAGGCGAGGACCTCGGTCACGCGAACCAGCGTCAACTGTTGACGGTGGCCCTTGGTGCGCTGCGAGCTGTGCTTGCGGCGGCGCTTGACGTAGTGGATCGTCTTCTCGCCCTTGATCTGGTCGATCACTTCCGCGACGACTGCCGCACCCTTCACGGTGGGCACGCCGACGGTGACCTTGTCACCCCCGACCATCAGGATCTCGTTGAACTGGATCTTGTCACCAGCATTGGCGGCCAGCTTCTCAACGCGCAGGACGTCACCCGCCTGCACCTTGTACTGCTTGCCACCGGTCTTCAGGACCGCGAACATGGGTCTTCCCTTCGTTGCTCCGCGCCCTTTGGCCCCCGAACTCTCGGGCGTTCCGGGGTTTCCCCGCCTCGGACAGCGCGCCCTTGCGGGCGTCATGAAACTCATTTCTTGGCCAGACTCGCGCCTCGCCAGGATGCGCGCTTATCGATGCAAGGCACGGCGGAGTCAAGCCCGATCCGACTGCCAGCCCGCAAGCGCGCGATCAGATGTCCTGCCCCTGCAATTCCCGCGCGACGGCAAGCCCCAGTGCCTTGGAAACCGGAGAGAAGACGCCATCGAAAGCGGCAAACAGCGCCGCATTCAACTGCTGGCCCGCAGGCGATTCCGAGTATGCGATATAGGCGTCTAGCTCGTCGTCAGTCAGCGGCGCGTAGGCAAGCGCCAGATAGGGGAACAGCCAATCGGAAACTTGTTGACGCACCTCGGCCTCCTGCCCCCAGACATCGGCCAGCATCTGATCCTCGGTCATCTCTCCGCCGAAGGCACCACCCTCCGCCATGCCCTTGTAGAAGGCCAAATTGGCGTTCAACGCGCCCATGACATTCGACTCGACAAGGTCATTGGCCGCGGCAAATCGCTCCAGCAAGGCCACGCGCCCCTCATCGGCACCCGACATGTCCTCCCAAGCCAGCTTGGCCGCCTCTTCCGCCGCATCATCGATTAGCGCCCGCCGCGCCTCGATCTCGAGGCGCAGGACCTTCTGGCCAAGCTCAGAACCGAAGAAGGACTCCATCGGCGCGATCCCGTCCGGTGCCCGTGCAAGTTCCCGCACCAGACCATCCTCGAAGGCCTGCTTCATCCGCGCAGGGTCGTAGATCTGCTCCACTGCCGCGCTCCAACCCGGCCCGCCCGCACCAGGGAACATGTCCGTCTCAAGCGTCCGGCCATACTCGATGCCTTCGTCTCGCAAGACCTCGATGATCTCCCCGATCCGCATCGTCTCGACCAGCGAGGTGACAGCACCCCTTACCTGCGGAGGAACAACCTCCATCGCAGACATGTCTTGCGCCCGTGCCTGACCCTGAGGATGTGGCAGGGCAAGCGTCAGAAGAACCAGCGCCGTGCCCAGCGCCAATCGGCTGCACCAGCCGCATGCCATTCGATCCGAGCCCGCCATCACCCACCCCCTGCCAAGTTTTCGCAAATGTCTGCCGTCGACAGCTAGAGACTGCCACCATGCTTGCCAAGTCACCATCCCCCACAACTGCGCGAGCGGCTTTTCACACGCGGCAGGCAAGATCGCGCGTGGTGACAAAAAGCGTGAAAACGCCCTTGCAACCCAGCAATGACCCCGCTAGACAACCGCGCACTGACGACCCCCAAAAGCACGGAGAGGTGGCGGAGTGGTCGATCGCGCCGGTCTCGAAAACCGGAGTAGGTGCAAGCCTACCGTGGGTTCGAATCCCACCCTCTCCGCCACAATTAATTGAATTGTTATCGTTTTTTCAGCAGAGAGCTGAGCTAGCCATCGCAGAAGCCGTCACAATCTAAATACTTGATTCAGGTTGGAACGGTTTTTTCAAGATGTTGCGAGCCACAGTCGCCGAGTGGCACTTCGGAAACCCGTTTGAAAACACAGCCGCCAGGGGCCGCGCCCTCGTTGGCTTGTCGGGTCATGGTTCGACAGCATGGCTGGTGGCACTGCGCCAACCTATGCGAAAAACGCTCGACGTCTGGTCTGACGCCTGAAAAATGGTCCTCCCTGAAGTAGGCTTTTTGAACCACATGGAGGACGAAGGAATGCCGCAGAGGAAGCCCAATCCGGAGGAGATCGTCCCGAAGCTCCGGCAAGTTGATGTGCTGGTATCACAGGGCAAGTCGGTTGACTAAGCGGTACGCTCGATCCGCGTGATGTAGTTCACCTACCGCCGGAGGTGCAAGGAGTTCGGCGGGCTGAAGACCGATTAGGTGGCGCGGCTCAAGAAACTCGAGAAAGAGAACGAGCGGCGGCGGAAGGCGGTCTCCGATCTGACTCTGGAGCGGCCGATCTTGCGCGAGGCAGCGTCGGTAAACTTCTGAGCCCTTCCCGCCACCGTGCTTGCATCGAACATGTCCGGCAGAAGTTCCATGCCTCGGAACGCCTCGGTTATCGCCCGCAAGCCCCCGAGGTGGTGCAGTGGACGGCTTCGCCACCCGCACCCGCTTCGCCGGCCACACCGATCGTAGCGCCCACACCTGTCATGCACAAAGATGCAAACCGGGCCACTCGATCGGGGCAGGCCACCATGGGCATGGCGAGGTATCCACCTGAAGTTGCACTCCTGTTGCAGCTTCAGGCACTCTCATGTCTGCACCACAAATGCCAGCGCACTGTTTTCGCGATGTTTTCCCGCGCTCTCAAATTCGCGCTGCGTGAGTGGCACAACACTTTCCCGGAACCGTCGCAAAAAAAACACAACTTGAAGTTGGATTGACCCAAACGAAGGTCGGCATGGAATCACTCAATAAACTTTGATTTACAAGGGTGGAGCGCTCATCCGCCGGTAGAAGCGGGGAGGAAGGCAAACATGTCGGTGGCAGAGGTTTCAGCATGATCCCAGACAGGACCAGCATGCCGCAGGGCATCCTGACCTTTCTGAAAGTCGTGGCTCGCAAGGGCGAGCGTAGGCCATATCGCGGTGCACTTGTCGCGATGATCGTCTTACTCTTCTCAGCCGACGCCTTTGCACAAGACAGACCTGCGGCGCTCACCGTGCTGTTTCCAAACGAACTGCCCCAACACGTCATCTTCACCGACGATGGCGGTGTCAGTGGCCTCCGTGCCGATTTCTGGGCCGAATGGTCCGAGACCACGGGGATAGATGTCGATCTGCGACAGGCGCCGGGTGGTGTTCGCGAACTGGGACTGTCGGAGGCCTTGGACCTCGTCGGGAGCAGTGAAGCAGGCGTTTCCGGCCTGAAAGTGGCGCCGCCCTATCTGGACATCGTCTATGCCGTATTCACCGCAGACGGCGGCGATTTCGCGGCGGGCCAGCAAATTGCCACACGCGTCGGAAGCCCTTGCACGACATTGGTCGGGGACCAAGGGGCGACGGTCGTCGAACTGCCGGATCTCGACGCCATCGCGGTTGCTGCGGCAAGCGGAACGGTTGCCGGCTTCTGTTTGCCGACGATGGCGGGGGATGCGCTGCTGGCACGAACCGGTTTGTCCGACCGCCTGTCGCATGGCGCACCGATCCTGCACCTGACCGGTGCATGGGCCGTGGCCGAGGGGAACGACGCACTCTACGAAACGGTGGCACAAGGCTTCGAGGCCATCTCGCCGCAGAACGCGCGGGCGATGGAGGATCGGTGGATAGGGGCGGCAGAAACCGCCATTCCGGGCCTGCCCGCGAACAGTGTACCCACGGTGCTGCTCGGCCTCTTCGCAAGTGTCGCCATCGTCGTCGGGATCGCCATCCTTCTGCAGCATCGTCTTGGCCGAGCCATGGCCGCAAGGGCGGAGGTGGCGGACGCGCTGTATCGACGTATCCGCGAACAGGATTGCCTGCACCGCATTTTCCTTGCGACCGAAGACATGTCACGCCCCCGCCGTGAAATCCTTGCCGACATCGCCGCCGCCCTTGCGGCAGGCGTGGGCAATCGTGATCAGGCACGCTTCCGCATCAGGCTTTTCGAAGCTGTCCATGACGAATTGCCGGGCTGCACGGACCCGGCATTCCGGGTTCCCCTGATGATCGATGATCGGGAACAGGGAGAAATTGCCGTGGATTGCCGCGATGGCGGTCCAAACGAGGCGCCGACAGTGGAAGAGCGTCTTCTGGTCGAACTTGCCGCATCGAGGATCGCCGGTCGTGCGCAGGCCACTCTTGCCATCGAGCGCCTTGCACGCAGCGAGGATCGCTTCCGCCGCACCTTCCAACACTCGGCGCAGGCAACTGCGGTAATCCGTGACGGCCATTTCGCCGAGGCAAATCCTGCCGCACTCGCCATGCTCGGCTATGAGGCGAGGGAAAGCTTCGTCGGTCTTTCTCCGCTTGCGATTTCACCCGAATTGCAGCCAGACGGCATTCCGTCGGTGGAAAAGATAGAACGGCTTTTGCAGGCCGTGATGGAGCAGGGCAGCATCAAGTTCGACTGGGAGCATCTGCGCGCCGACGGGACGCCCATCCTTGTCGAAGTCTTGCTCACCGCGATCCACGAGGGGGAGCGTGTCGAGATCTTCACGCTGTGGAACGACATCACCGTCACCCGTCAGGCCGAAGCCGCCCTCACCGCCCACCAGCGTATCCTCGAGGCGCAGGTTGCGCTGCGGACCGAGGAATTGTCGCGCCTGAACGAAGAGTTGCTCACCTTGCTCGCCACGGCGGCCAGCGGGATCGCCTTGATGCATGACGGCGTGATCCGGGCCTGCAACCCGTCGCTGATCCAGCTTCTGATGATCCC
This sequence comes from Tabrizicola sp. M-4, assembly GCF_051132405.1. Taxonomy (GTDB): domain Bacteria; phylum Pseudomonadota; class Alphaproteobacteria; order Rhodobacterales; family Rhodobacteraceae; genus Paragemmobacter. The sequence goes on along the minus strand of NZ_CP128606.1, from coordinate 1,535,080 downwards.
GCAAGAGCAGCTTATCGGGGCATCGCCGGCCACGATCTTCCAGAACCCCGAGGATTGGAACACGCTGCGGGATCAGGCCCTTGCGGCCCTGCGAGAAGGCAGGATCTTCAGCACGACGACGGAAATCCGCCGTGGTGATGGCAGTTCCCTCTGGGTCGCCATCCGCGCCAATGCGGTCGACCCCGCCCATCCCGAGGCCGGTGCCGTCTGGGTCGTGGACGATATGTCGAAAGAATACGCGGCAAGCCGCCAGCTTGCCGCTGCGCGTGACATGGCGGAACAGACCGCCCGACTGAAGTCTGAGTTTCTGGCGCATATCAGCCACGAACTGCGCTCGCCGATCAATGCCGTCATCGGGTTCACCGAGTTGCTGCTGGGCTCTCCCCTCACCGACCACCAGCGCGACTACCTCACCAAGGTTCAGGCCTCTGGGCGGCACCTCCTGATGATCGTCAATGACGTTCTGGATTTGTCGAAGGTCGAATCTGGCAAGCTGCGGATCGAAAGCACGGAATTCCGTCTGTCGAGTGTGATCAGAGGGTCGGTCGACACGATTGCCTCCGCCGCGGCCGAGAAGGGTGTCGAACTCGTCATCGATGCGGATCCCTCGCTTCCGACGCAGTTCCGGGGGGATCCGTTGCGGATCTCGCAGATCCTGATGAACTTCCTGACCAATGCCCTGAAATTCACCCAGCAGGGCGAGATAACGCTTTCTGTAGCGCAGGCCCCGAAGGGAGGCCTGAGGATGGCCGTGACCGATACGGGCATCGGCATGTCGCAGGAGCAGATGGGGCGCCTTTTCGAGCGGTTCTCGCAGGCAGACGATTCCACCGCGCGTCTCTATGGTGGCACCGGCCTTGGTTTGGCCATCTCGCGGCAGCTGGCCGACCTCATGCAGGGTGAGGTGGGCGTGCGCAGTGAACCGGGCAAGGGCAGCACCTTTTGGGTGGACCTGCCCCTCGACCCGCTTCCCGAGCCGCAGCAGCGCCTGTCGACGCAGCCCCTTGCACGCCGCCGCCTTTTGGTCATCGATGACAACAGCCATGCCGCAAACATCCTTGCGACCCATCTGCGGGCTGCCGGTGCCGTGGTCCGCGCGGAGGCGAGGCTTCCTTCCGGATCGATCGATGGCTATGACGCCATCCTGATCGACAGCCGCCTTCATGACATGGACGGGTTCGAAGCGGCCCGGAAACTGCGTCAGCGTGGCATGCCCTTGCCGCGCCTTGTGCTCCTCGCGCATCGCGGTGGTCAGGAATTCGTCGACCGCTGCCACGCCGAAGGCTTTGTCGACATGTTCGTGAAGCCAATCGACCCCGAGGCGCTGATCACGCGCCTGCAGGTTCTGCTCTGGCCAGACCAATCGCGCCAGACGACAGCGCCGGTCCTTTATGATCCCCTCCCTGCGCGCAACCAGCACGTGGCGCGAATCCTCGTCGTTGATGACAATCCGATGAACCTTGAGGTGACGACTGCCCTCATCGCGCGGCAAGGCCTTGAAACCGCCACCGCTACCAATGGCGCAGAAGCCGTGCAGGCGGTGTTGGAACAGGATTTCGATCTGATCCTGATGGATTGCCAGATGCCCGTGATGGATGGTGTCGAAGCGACGCGCCGTATCCGGGCCCTGCCCACGGCCAAGGCGCAGGTGCCGATCATCGGCCTTACCGGCCGCGCCGAAGAAGACGACCGCGATCTGGCCTATGCGGCCGGGATGACGGACTACATCGTAAAACCCGTTATCCCGAGCGCTCTGAAGGCCATGCTCGCGCGCTATCTGGTCGACGCGCCGCAGCGCAAGTCGGTCAAGCTGACCGAGGCTGCTCAGGCGTCATAGGGCCATGGGGCCTGCGAGAAGACCCCGCCATCGACCCAGAGCGTCTGGCCTGTCACGAAATCTGCGGCAGGTGAACAGAAGAAAAGGACCGGCCCCGCGATGTCGGCGGGGGTCCCAACGCGCCGCAAGGGTGTGACAGGGCTCCATGTCGCGGCATAGTCGCCGGCCTCGGACGCCGTCCGCTCGGTGGCGATGGCGCCAGGAGCCACGCAGTTCACCCTTATCCCATGCGGCCCAAGTTCGCTTGCGGCGGATTTCGTGAATTGCTCTATGCCGCCCTTCGACGCGGTGTAGTCCACCAGTTTCGGGAAGGCCAGTTTGTTGCACCCCGATCCAAGATTGACGATCGATCCCTTGATGCCGGCGGCAACCATCAGGCGCGCGGCGGCCTGTGTGTTCAGGAAGGTGCCGCGCAGATTGGTTCGGATCACGGCATCCCACTGATCCGCACGCAGATCCAGCAGGCCCGCCCATGTCTGGATTCCAGCGTTATTCACCAGAACCGAAGGGGCCTCGCCCGCCCAGTCCGCCGCTTTCCGGTGGAATGCCGTGACGGCCTCCTCGTCGCCCGCATCCGCCTCGACCGATAGGCAGCGACGCCCCATGTCGCGCAACTCTCCCTCGATCCGGGCTGCAAGATCCGCGCTGCCGATATGGGTCAGCGCCACGTCATATCCTGCCCCCGCCAAGGCCAGCACAAGATGCCGACCGATGGCCGAGGTCCCCGCAGTGACGATCGCAAGTGCCATGTCGTGCCCCCTCCCCTCTCGGCCTCAGGCCAGCATGTCCCAGATGAATCGCGCGCAGACCGTCAGAAGAAAGATACCGAAGCCTGTCTCCAGCACCCGCTTGGGCAGGGTATGCGCAAGCTTCACCCCGAAACGCGTCGTCAGCAGCGTCGTGGGTATCGTCAGGGCGAAGGTGAGCAGACTGACATAGCCCAGCGCATCGGCGGGCAGGCCGGGTTTACCCCAACCCGCCAGAACATAGCCAATGGTTCCCGGCAGTGCGATGAGGACGCCCACACCTGCTGCCGTCGAGATTGCCCGGCGGATATCGTAGCCATGCAGCGTCAACAGCAGATTGGTGATCGCCCCACCGCCGATTCCCATGAGCGCCGATAGAATACCGATGATCCCGCCGTAGCCGACCAAGACCTTGCGCCCCGGAAGGCCCTCGGCCAGACGCCAGCCCTTGCCACCCGACAACAGTTTCGCCGCGTTGATCCCCGCAACGAAGATGAAAACAAGCTGGAAGACGATGGGGTCGGCAAAGTGGGCAATCGCCGAACCCGCAAGCACACCCAGCACCACGGGCACGGCCCAGATGCGTATGAGGTCCATATCCACCGTGCCACGCAGGTAATGCCCCCGCGCGGAATTCAGCGATGTGGGAATGATGACCGCAAGAGAGGTGCCCACCGCCATCGGCATCCAGAGGTCCTTGGGGTAATCAAGCACGCGGAACAGTTCATAGAAGACCGGCACCGAAATCGCGCCGCCCCCGATGCCGAATACTCCGGCGAGGAGCCCGATCAGCGCACCTGCCACGATCAGCGCCCCGATCACCGGCAGAAGCGTCGCCAGTTCCATTCCATCCATGCCCCCGATTCCTTTCCCTTACAGCCCCCCACGGGGACCGCCCCGCACCAGTCTTAGGCCGCGCCATGCCCAAGGACAACCGGCAGCACCTTGCCAGCACCCGCACAACCGCTAGCCTTCTCGCGCACAGAAACGCGTAGAGGACCCAAGGACATGACCGTGAACACCGCCCCCATATCGGCGGGCGAGGCGCTTGCCATTCTACGCGCTGCCCATGGCGCACAGGCCTCGGGCCAGCTTACCGCCGCCTGGATGCTGCATGGACGTCCGGGCATCGGCAAATCCGAGATCGTGGCCCAACTTGCCACCGAGACCGGCGCGCTGCTTTTCGATCTGCGCCTGACGACCATCGAGCCGCAGGATCTGCGCGGCCTGCCCTTCTACGACCATAGCACCCGACGCACCGTCTGGTATCGCCCAGAGGACCTGCCGGACGATCCGATGCGCCCCACTATCCTGTTCCTCGACGAGCTCACCGCCGCCGCGCCGACGCTGCAACCCACGGTCTACGGCCTTCTTCAGGAACGCCGCGTCGGACGTCACCAACTGCCCGCCTCCTGCTTCCTCGTCGCTGCCGGAAACGGCACGGATGACGGTGCCGTCGCCTATGAAATGGGAACGGCCCTCGCCGACCGGCTGATCCATCTGCAAATAAGGGCCGAGGCTACGGATTGGCTCACACGCTATGCCGTCCCGCGTGGCCTCCATCACGCCGTCATCACCTTCATCCGCACGCGCCCCGACCTGCTGGAGAATTCAGAAGACGCGCTTCGCCGTGGCCTCACGATCGCCTGCACGCCCCGCTCTTGGGTCAGGGTGTCCGACATCCTCCGCGCCATCCCCGACCCAAACCTCCGCACCCCAATGATCGCAGGCACCATCGGAGACGCCGCCGCCGCCGAATTCCTTTTGGTGGCAGAGGAGATCGCCGCCACCGTGCAGGTGGCCGATTTGCTTGAGGCCCCACGTGCCAAACGCGCCGACCTCTACCCCCAGACGATGACCGGCCTCACCGCCCTGACCTATGCCCTTATCGGCACTGCCGACGCTGCGAGCATGGCACGGGTGATCGAGGTGATGGCCGAGTTGCGCCACCTGCCCCGCCTGCGCCCTGATACACCCTTCGCCCGCCTGCCCTTGGCGGAACTTTGCACCCATGGTTTCGAACTGCTAATCCAGAAGGCCCTGACTCAAGGCCTGACCGAGGCCTTCCGCAACTCCCCCGCCTATGCCGAATACCGTGCCGAACGGCAGGCACATGGTCTTGAATGACGGGTCTAGATTGATGGGCTTGGAATGAGCCGCCACAGTGCCCGCGCCACCAGCGCACTCCGCGCGCTGAACGAACACGATCCTGCCATGGCCGCGCTTGCCCTCTGGTGCGATCACCGCGACCGCGACCACGGCCCAATGGCCGAGACAACGGGCCAGACCGTTCATTACGGCCCCGAATTCGACACCTTGCCCCGGCACGAACAGATGGGCCTTGCCGCCCATCATATCTTGCACGTGGCGCTGCGCCATTCGTCCCGTCTGGCCAACCTCGCCCTTCGGCTGGGCGACCGTTTCGATGCCCGCCTCTGGCAGATCGCCGCCGATGCCATCGTGAACGAGACCCTGCTCGCCGCCGACTACGCCCTCCCGCGCCCGGCCCTGACGCTGACGGGCCTCCTCTCCCATGCCCTCGCCACCACTTCGCCTCCCCGTCAGGCGCTGGCCGACTGGGACGTGGACCGCCTCTATCACGCCCTGCGCGACAGCAGGCCGGGGGGCAGCGGCGAGGCGCAATCCCGCGCCCTTTCCTACGCCATGGCGACGGGTTTCCAACCTGATCTGAAGCCCGATAACGGCGCCGCCGCCCCCCCCGAGACGAGAACCGATGCCGACTGGCATCGACATCTGGCGCGGGCTTTGGATGCCGGCCGCATGGCTGGGCGCGGCATTGGGGCGGCGGGACTGCGCCTTGCCGACATCCCCATTCCGGAAACCCCGTGGGAGGTGATACTGCGCCGCCTCCTCACCCGGGCTACACTGGACACGCCCCGGCCCAGCCACCGCCGTCCCGCCCGCCCCTTCATCGCCGCCATGGCCGATGCGCAGGCCAAAGGCACCCCCGAACCTGCCTTCCAGCCCGGAACCACCCGCCAGAGCCCCGCCCCCCGTGTGGTTATCGCGCTCGACACTTCCAGCAGCATCACGAATGACGCGCTATCGCTCCTTATGGCCGAGACCGCCGCCATCGCCCGCCGTACGCGGGCGGAAGTTCACCTCATCGCCTTCGACGACACCCCCGCGCCGCCCGCCAGACTGGACCCCGCCACTGCCGCCGCCCAAATCCGCAGCCTGCAAGCCCCGCGCGGCGGCGGCACCGCTTTCGCCCCCGCTTTCGCGGCGGCGACCATCCTGCAGCCTTCGATCCTGATCGTCCTGACCGATCTCGAGGCACCGCTTCCCGCACGGCCCCGCTTTCCGGTGATCTGGGCTGTCCCCGACAGCCGCCATGCACCGAGGCCGCCTTGGGGAACGACCCTCGACCTTTCGCGCTAACCGATCAGCGCCGCCAGCCGAGCATGGGCCGACACGCCCCGCAGGTCAAAGGCCACATCCCGCAGACATTCCCCTGCCGCAAGGTTCGCCCGCAACAGATCACGTTCCCCGAACGCCTCATCGAAGAGTCCTGCCACCAGCGACCGCTCTTCCGCCGTCAGGCGCATCACTTCCGGCCCTGCCTCGCTTTGCACCGATACCAGCGTGAGCGGCGGCATCCGCCAGATTTCCGACTGTTCCACGACCAGATGCAACCGACCGTCCACCAGCCCCCGCCCGGCGGCGATCTTCGACAGTATCGCCACGGAACGGACGCGGAGCAGGTCCATGCCCCGCTCCACCTCTGCGGGGGAGGCCAGAGCCTTTGCCCGCGTCCGGTTCAGGCGCAGGAGTTTTGCCTCGACGAAATAGATCACGATCAGCATGGGAAGGGGTGCCTGCGAGATGGCAAGGGCGTATTGCGGGTAGATCACCGCCCCCAGCAGAAAAGGTAGGAGCGCGCCGAGATAGCGCAGCACCTCGATCTCGAAGATCAGCCGCAGCCAGAGGCCAAGGCCCGCCCCACGTCGCGGAAATATCATCACACGTCCAAAGACGCGGCGTGGCACTTGGCGCATCTCAAGGACATGCGGGTTCCAGATCGTATCGGGCGTCAGAATGAACACGCGGGTGCCTCCCTGCGGCGAAGCTAGGCCGCAGCCGTGCCCGGACCAGCCTAGCGCATGCCGTAGTAGAGGCCGACCACATGCTCGGCCTCGGCGAAGAAGAGCCAGCGTTGGGCGAAAGCGCCGATCAGGTGGAACATCACCGCAAGGACCAGAGCGCCGAAGCCGGGGACGAAGACAAGGAACAGCACCGGCAGCAAGACCGAAAAGACCATCGCGATCATCCGCACCCTTTCGGCATGTTTTCGGCCGACGACGAAGATCATCTCGCGCAGAAGGTAGTTTCCGCCCGTGTGGGGGTGTTCGAAAACCGAAACCCTGCCGATCTGTCCCAATCCGGTCGCCTCTTCCATGCGCTGGCCCGCCTTGGCGAAGGCGCGCGCGCCGAAATGCCAGTGCAGCGCCATCGCGACGCCCAGAAGGCACAGGGCCCATGTCACATAGGGGCGCATCGTGCCGATGATCATGCCGCCAGCAACTGCGTAGGCCAGAAACAGCACCGGCACCGTCCAGTGATGCCAGCGCGGCACGGCGCGGATCTGGGCATAGATCATGGAGGTGCAGAAGACCGTAACCGCCGCCATGACAGCCCCCGCGATCCCGAAGCCACGGCCCCAATCAAAACCCAGCCAATCCGCAAGTGCCTGGGGTGCAAAGAGGATAAGCGTGATCACCGATGCCCATGCCTCGCGCGACAGCCAGCTTGTCCGCCACTGCGTGAAGGCAAGGAGGGCGCGCTGCGGATTGCCCAAATGGAAGGTGGAGGCAACCAGACCCGCGACGGCCAGCCCATAGCCCAGCCCCCAAAGGAAGAACGCGGGAATCCCCTGCGCCCCATAGAGGCCCATCACGGCGAGAAAGCCGAAACCCATGCCTGACAGGACCGTGAAGACGATGACGGAAGGTGCTGGATGCATTCAGATTTTCCCCAGAACGCGATCCAGCCACCCGGCCAGCCCCGTTGCCTTGATATCCAGAAGCGGTGCCAGAAGGCTTGCCTCTTCGGGGCGGTCTTTCTTGCGGGGCGGGAGATAGCGGTTCACCGGTTTGGTGCCCATGCCGGGCATCAGGGCAAAACCCCCACGCTCGGCCGACAGGCGGCTGACCTTGCTGTCCGGGTCGGCGAAGTCGCCGAAGTGCCGCGCCCCGGTGGGGCAGGTCCGCACGCAAGCCGGTTCGCGGTCTTCCTCGGGCAGGGACTCGTTATAGATGCGGTCCACGCAGAGCGTGCATTTCTTCATCACCCCCGCCGCCTGATCCAGTTCGCGCGCGCCATAGGGGCAGGCCCAAGCGCAAAGACCGCAGCCGATGCAGGCATCCTCGTTCACCAGAACGATGCCATCCTCGGCCCGCTTGTAGCTTGCCCCTGTTGGGCAGACGGTGACGCAGGGCGCATCCTCGCAATGCAGGCAGGAGCGCGGGAAATTTATGATTTGCGTAGCATTATCAATAGGTTGCACGGAATAGCTGTGCACACGATTGAGGAAGGTTCCGGAAGGGTCCGCACCATAGGGATTCTGATCGGACAGCGGCACCCCATAGCCCTGATCGTTCCAGCCCTTGCAGGCCGTCACGCAGGCATGGCATCCGACGCAAGTGTCGAGGTCGATGACGAGACCCAGCTTCTTCTCTGTCCGTTCCGGCAGGGTCGTCATGCCCGCGCCCTCCCTTTTGGAACCACACGGGGCAGGACGTCGAAGGCCGGTTCCGCATGGTCCTTCGGCCCGACACGTTCCACCCTGACGCGCAGGTCGAACCATGCCGCCTGCCCGGTGACCGGATCGGAATTCGAGAGCCGCCCCTCGCCCGGCAGGACCTCGGAAATCAGATGGTTCAGCAGAAAGCCCTGATTGGCCTCTGGCGCGCCTTCGTCCAGCGCCCATGCTCCGCGCCGCTTGCCGATGGCGTTCCAGGTCCAGACCGTGTCGGGGTTCAGGGCCGCCATATGGGCCACGGGCACGACGATCTGGCCGGTGGGAGAGGTGACGCGGGCATAGTCACCCTCGGCGAAGCCCTCGGCCTCCCAGATCTTGGTGGGCAGGTAGAGGTAGTTCTTCCCGTGGATCTGCCGCAGCCATGCGTTCTGGCTGCCCCAGGAATGATACATCGCCATCGGGCGCTGCGTGATGGCGTGGACGGGAAAGCCCGATGCCGCCTCTTCGCCGAAGGGGGGATACCAGACGGGCAGCGGATCCATGGCGACCTGAAGCCGGTCGCGCAGATGATCGGGTGGTTGCAGGAAGCCATGCCCCTCGGCGGCAAGCTGGAACTTGCGCATCGGTTCGGACCAGATGGAAAAGAGATAGGGCTGCGGCGTTTCGTAGAAGGAGGTCGCGACCGCCCAATCCTGATAGGCCCTGTTCCACGGTTTGTAATACTGGGCGCCGTCGGGCACATGGGCCTGATAGAAGCCGCCATTTTCGATGTATCGCGCAAGCTGGTCTGGATTGGCGTCGCCTCGCCCCTCCTTGTCGCCGGCTTCGCCGCGAAACCCGATCAGAGGCCCCACGCCGGGGCGGCGGATGTGGTTGACGATGTAATCGGCATAGTCGCGAAATTTCGGGCTGCCATCCTCCTTGACCATGCCAGGAAGGCCCAGCCGCGCGCCAAGGTCCAGCAGAACGGACTGGAACCCGCGAACGTCGCGGTCGGGCTGCACGACCGGCCAGCGGATCGCGTCACCCGCCGCGTCAGGCTCGCTGATCGGGCGGTCGAGGAGGGAGATGCAGTCGTGGCGTTCCAGATAGGTCGTATCGGGCAGGATCAGGTCGGCATAGGCCACCATCTCTGACGCGTAAGCGTCGGAATAGATGATGCGCGGGATGACGTAGTCGCCCTTGTCATCCCTGTCGGTCAGCATCTCCATCACGCGGGCCGAGTTCATGGAGGAATTCCATGACATGTTCGCCATGTAGAGGAAGAGAGTATCGATCCTGTAGGGATCGCCTGCATGGGCATTCGGGATGACCATGTGCATCAACCCATGCGCGCTGAAGGGATTTTCCCAAGTGAAGCCCTTGTCGATGCGCCAAGGCGTTCCGTCCTCCTTCAGCGCGAGGTTTTCGGGCCCGCGGACATAGCCCAGATGCGGGCCGCTGAGCGGTTTACCGGAGGCGGCAACAAAATGCGGGGTCGGGTGGGCCTCGACGGGTTTGGGATAGGGCGGTTTCAGCCGGTAGCCGCCCGGCGCCTCGACGGTTCCGAGGAGGATCTGAAGAAGGTGAAGCGCGCGCGCCGTCTGGAAGCCGTTGGAATGGGCCGAGATTCCGCGCATTGCGTGGAAGCTGACCGGGCGGCCCGTCATGGAGCTGTGACGGTCGCCGCGGAAGTCCGTCCATTCGACGGGAAGCTCGAAGGCTTCGTCGAAGGCTGTGCGCGCGAGTTCGGCGGCAAGCGCGCGGATGCGGGCGGCGGGCAGGCCGCAGCGGTCGGCCACGGCTTCGGGGGCGTATTCCGCGGAGAGATAGCGTTCCGCCATGTGCTGGAAGACGGTGCGATGGCCTTGCCAGACTGCGCCAAGGTCCGGCTGCACCCCCGCCCCGTCCCACGGGGCAGGCATCCCGGTGCGGCGGTCGATCACGAAGGGCTGGCTTTCGGCATTCTTCAGGATCAACCCCTTTTCGGGGCCTTCCGTCGCATTCACCAGCAGGGGCGCGTTCGTCCAGCGGGCGAGGTAGTCGAGATCGATCTTCCCGGCCTCGAGCAGGCAGTGGATGAGGGACAGGATCAGCAGGCCGTCCGTCCCCGGCGTGATGCCCAGCCATTCATCGGCCACGGCGTTGTAGCCCGTGCGGACCGGGTTCACGCCGATGACCTTGGCCCCGCGCGCCTTGAGTTTGCCGATGCCGATCTTGATCGGGTTGCTGTCATGATCCTCGGCCACGCCGAAGAGGACGAAAAGCTTGCTATGTGCCCAGTCGGGCTGACCGAATTCCCAGAAGGCACCGCCGATCGTGTAGATGCCTGCCGCCGCCATGTTGACGGAGCAGAAGCCACCATGTGCGGCATAGTTCGGCGTGCCGAACTGCTGCGCCCACCATCCGGTGAAGGATTGCGACTGATCTCGCCCGGTGAAAAAGGCCAGCTTTTCCGGGGCCTCTTCACGCAGCGGTTTGAGCCATGAGACCGCCGTTTCGAGCGCCTCTTCCCATGTGATCTCTTCGAAGGCGCCCGATCCGCGCGGGCCGACCCGCCGCAGCGGCGCGCGCAGGCGGGAGGGGGCGGTCACCTGCATGATGCCGCTGGCCCCCTTGGCGCAGAGGACGCCCTTGTTCACCGGGTGGTCGCGGTTGCCTTCGATATAGGTCACCTTGCCGGAGGTGAGATGGACGTTGATCCCGCAGCGGCAGGCGCACATGTAGCAGGTGGTCTTGCGGACCTCGTCCGACACTTTCGGCGATGTCTCGACCTTCGGTTGCCCCATCACGCCCCCCCTGACCGCAGTTGCATGGCCTCCATGGCAATCTGCCGTTCTTCCTCGCACGGTACTATCCAGATCGCGACACGCGCGCCCGGCGGATGAAGGTCTGGCCGTCCGGCCGCGTTCGCCGACTCGTCGAACTCTGCGCCCGCGAAGCGCAGGCCGCGCAGGATACCGGCCCGGATGCCTGCGTCATTCTCGCCGATCCCGCCCGTGAACACCACCGCATCAAGGCCACCCATGGCGGCGATCAGGCCGCCCGCGTGGCGGATGGCCCAATGGCAGAAATGATCCAGCGCGAAACGCGCCTCGGGTGTTCCCGCCTTGCGCAAGGCCCGCATGTCCGATGCGCCGCCAAGACCGAGCAGCCCGCTTTCCCGGTTCAGGATGCGCCCCGCGCCCGTCACGCCATGCACCTCGGCCAGTCTCAGAACGGCATTCCCGTCGATGGAACCCGTCCGTGTCCCCATGGTCAAGCCATCCAGTGGCGAATATCCCATCGTGGTGGCGACAGAGCGTCCCTCAAGGATCGCACAGGCAGATGCACCATTGCCTAAATGGAACGCAAGAAGCCGCTTTGGAAACGCCAGCAAGGCATTTTCTTGTACTTTTCGAACAATTGACGCGTAGCTGATGCCGTGGAAGCCATAGCGTCGCAAACCCAGTGCCTCGGCCTCGGGTGGGAGGGCGTAGCGGATTTCCACCTCGGGCATGGTGGCGTGGAATGCGGTGTCGAAACTTGCATATTGCGGGAGGTGGGGTGCGAGGCGGGCCAAGGCACGAATGGCCGTCAGGTTCGCCGGATTGTGGAGTGGGGCCAGCGGAATGCAGGCCTCCACCTCGGCGACGACCGCCTCTGTCAAGCGACAGGGGGCCGCCAGACGTGCCCCGCCATGCACGACCCGATGCGCGGCAGCCGTGAGGCTGGCGACCGGAAGTCCGGCTTCTTCCATCGCCTCAAAGACGAGGGCAAGCGCCGCCGCATGGTCGGGCACGGTGCGCGCGCCTTGCAGGGGCCCTGCCTCCACGCGGGCGGCAAGGCTGCCGATCTCGGTCACGCGGCCCGACAGACGCTCGGTCAGGTTATCATCGAAGACCGCCACCTTCAGGCTGGAAGAACCCGCATTCACCACCAGAACCGTCATCAGAGCACCGCCTTCACCAGCCCCATGCCCGCGAGGCCCGCCAGAAGCAGGATGGCAAAGCGCCGGAAATCCTGCGGATCGGTGTTCAGGAAGTGGCGGCCGCCCAGCCAGTTGCCAAGAAAGGTCAGTGGCAGCGCGATGAGCGAGGCCCAGAGCGTATCCCAACTGACCAGCCCGGCCCACCAGTAGAGCGGTGCAGAATAGAGGTCGAGCAGCGGGAAATAGGCGATCAACGTGGCCCGGAAGACCGCCGCGCGCATGGGTTGGGCGGCGAAGAAGGCGGCGATGGGCAGCCCGCCCATGCCCGGCGCATTGGCAAGGCCGGAGATCACCCCCATCCCGAGGTTGGAAATCCCCCGCGCCTCGAGCGCCATGCGCCAGCCTGCCAGAAGGACAAGGCACATGAGCAGGACATAGGACGATATCACGGCCCGTGCCGCATCCTCGGACATCCCTGTCAGGAGCCAGAGGCCAAGCGGAAGGCCCAGCGCCGCCCCTGCCAGCATCAGACCGACGCGCCGCCAATCGACATCTTGCGAAATGCCCTTTGCCGCCTGCAACGACATGGCGGTTTCAAGGATGACGACCACCGCCACCATGTTGAGCGGGTTCATCACCAGCGACGAGGCCGCGATGACGATGGCCGAATAGCCAAAGCCCGAATAGCCCCGGATAAAGGCGGCACCCAGAACCGCCACCGCCATCCAGACTGTCCCCGCAAGGGACAGATCGAAAGGCATCAGACGACCTGCGGGCGCATGTCCGCCTTGCTGATGCCCGCCACGGCGACCGGTTTCTTCATCGCGTCGCGCCGGAAGGGTTCGCCCAGTTCCTGATTGATCAGCGCCTCGATCAGCGTGGTCTTGCCGTGTTCCATCTGGTCGGTGATCGCCTTGGACAGCGCCGCGCGCAATTCGTCCATGGTCTTTGCCTGCACGCCCTGCAGGCCGCAGGCGCGCGCGATGCCGGCATAGCTGACCTGTGTGTCGAGTTCGGTGCCGACGAAATTGTCGTCATACCAGAGGGTCGAGTTCCGCTTTTCGGCCCCCCATTGGTAGTTGCGGAACACCACCATGGTGATGGCGGGCCATTCCGGGCGACCGATGGCCGTGAGTTCCGTCACCGCAATGCCGAAGGCGCCGTCGCCCGCAAAGCCCACGACGGGCGTGTCCGGGCAGGCGATCTTGGCGCCAACGATGGCGGGAAGGCCATAGCCGCAGGGGCCGAAGAGGCCCGGAGCAAGGTATTTCCGACCTTTCTCGAAGGTGGGATAGGCATTGCCGATGGCGCAGTTGTTGCCGATGTCGGAGGAGATGATCGCCTCTTTCGGCAGTGCGCTTTCGATGGCGCGCCATGCCATGCGCGGGCTCATCCAATCGGGCTTGGCCGCGCGGGCGCGTTCGTTCCATGAGGTGCCGGGATCGTCATCCTCGTGGTCCATCGAGGCGAGTTGCTGTGCCCAGCGGCTTTTCGTGGTGGCGATGAGGTCGAGACGGTCCTTCCGCCCGGCATCACCAGCAGCGGAGGACAGGCGCGCGAGGATGCCTTCTGCGACCTTCTTCGCATCCCCCAAGATGCCGACCGTTACCCGTTTGGTCAGGCCGATGCGGGCGGGGTTGATGTCGACCTGGATGATCTTGGCCTCTTTCGGCCAATAGTCGAGACCATAGCCCGGCAGGGTGGAAAACGGGTTCAGCCGCGTGCCCAGCGCCAGAACGACATCGGCCTTGGAGATGAGTTCCATCCCCGCCTTGCTGCCATTGTAGCCCAGGGGTCCGGCAAAGAGCGGATGGCTGCCGGGGAAGGCGTCATTGTGCTGATAGCCGACGCAGACAGGGGCGGAGAGACGCTCGGCCAGCGCAATGGAGGCCGGGATCGCCCCACCGATCACCACGCCCGCGCCGTTCAGGATGACCGGGAACTTGGCGGAGGAAAGCAGCGCTGCCGCCTCGGCCATCGCGGCCTCGCCGCCGGAGGGGCGTTCGAACTCCACCACTGCGGGCAGATCGATGTCGATCACCTGCGTGAAGTAATCGCGCGGCATGTTGATCTGTGCCGGGGCGGAATGGCGTTTCGCGTTCAGGATCACGCGGTTGAGGACTTCGGCCACACGGTTCGGATCGCGCACCTCTTCCTGATAGCAGACCATATCCTTGAAGAGGGCCATCTGTTCCACTTCCTGGAACCCGCCCTGCCCCATCGTGCGGTTCGCCGCCTGAGGCGTGACCAGCAGCAGCGGCGTATGGTTCCAATAAGCCGTCTTCACCGCCGTCACGAAGTTGGTGATGCCGGGGCCGTTCTGGGCGATCATCATGCACATCCGGCCGGAGGCACGGGTGAAGCCGTCGGCCATCATGCCACCCGAACCCTCATGCGCGCAGTCCCAGAAGGTGATGCCCGCCTTGGGGAAAAGGTCGGAAATCGGCATGAAGGCCGATCCGATGATCCCGAAGGCATTGTCGATGCCATGCATCTGCAGCACCTTCACGAAGGCTTCTTCCGTGGTCATCCGCATCGGTTGTCTCCCGTCCATTCCGGTGCGCCCCGAGGGGGCGCTTTCTCTAACCTTCTACCCTTCCCGCGCCTCGCAGGCTTAGGGCCAGAAATCATGGCCGCTTAAGTCCAGATCCGGACCCAACACGGGATTGACCCGGCGCGGGGCGGCCTTTGGGCCGATGTGGCCGGGCCTCAGGCATCGCGCATGGCCTTGGCCACAAGGGCGATGCCCTCGGGGATCTTGGCCAGCGGGATGGAACTGTAGGCCAGACGGTAGAAATTCCGCCGCTCGGTTCCGGGATGGAAGAAGACCCTCCCCGGTTCGATCAGCACGCCCTCGGCGCGCAGTCGCAGGGCGAGCACCTCGGTATCGACATAGGGGGCTGCCTGCATCCAGAAGGAGGTGCCGCCGAAACCGCCCTGCCCCGCCACTTTCATCCCATGCTGCAGGATCGCCTCTTCCATGGCCTGCCGCCGCTTGCGGAAGGCGGCCTTCATGCGGTTCACGAGTGCATCGTAGTGGCCAAGCGACAGGAAATGCGCCGCCGTGCGCTGCAACTGTCCGGGCGGATGGCGCAGGACCTGTGCCCGCAGCGCCCGCGCCTCGCGGATGAAGGGTTCGGGACCCACAAGCCAGCCAAGGCGGAGGCCCGGAAAGATCGACTTGGAAAAGGACCCGGCATGCACGACGCGGCCAGCGGAATCGAGGCTTTTGATTGAGGGAGAGACGGGCTTGAGAAAGCTCATCTCGAATTCGTAATCATCTTCGACCACAAGGAAGTTCCGCTCTTCCGCCGCACGGAGGAGGGCGGTGCGCCGTGCCACGGGCATGGTGGCGTTGGTGGGGCTTTGGTGGCTGGCGGTGGTGAAGACGACATCGACGCCATCCGGCAGGGCATCGACCGCAAGCCCGCCCTCATCGACCGGAACGGGCGTCACGCGCGCGCCGGACTGCGCCACCATCGCCCGAAAGCCCGGATAGCCCGGATTTTCCACCACTGCATGCCCCCCCGGACCAAGCAGCACCTGCGCCGCGAGCCAGAGGGCATTCTGCGCCCCCATGGTTACCAGAACCTCACCGGGCCGCGCTTCGATGCCGCGGCGGGGCAGGATGTTCCGCAGGAGGTACTCGATCAGAAGCGGATCGTCGCGTTCGTATCGATCCGCCGTCAGCGTCTCGAACTCTCGCCGGCCAAGGGCTTGCAGGGCACACAGACGCCAATTCTGATGGTCGAACAGCGTCGGGTCGGCCTGACCGTAGATGAAGGGAAAGGGATAGGCGCGCCAGTCCTCGGGGCGTTCCACACGCTCCATGCGCGAGAATTTCCCGGCGCAGAGCCCGTCCCAATCGACGGAACTGGGCGCGCGGGGGACGGGTTGGAAACCGGGCTGGACGGGCACGCCTTCGCTGACGAAATACCCCGAGCGCCCGCGCGAGGTGAGGTAATCCGCAGCGACGAGTTCGGTATAGGCCAAGGTCACGGTGATGCGGCTGACGCCGAGATGGACGGCAAGGCTGCGGGACGAGGGCATCTTCTCGCCCGTACGGAAGCGGCCGGACAGGATGCCTTCGGCCACCATCGCACGGATGCGCTGTTGCAGGCTTCCGCTAACCCCTTCTGCAAGAAAGAAGCTTTCGACCGGTATCGGCATCTGGCCCTATCCTTTCCGATCTGGCCATAAGGCCTGCCCTTCCCGGAAGGGTCAAGGCTGCGCGGGTGCGGTTGCCGGAATGCCGGCCCCGTCCGGCTGGGTCTGCCTGCGAAAGGATGCGATTTTCGACCTGCCCGGTCTTGCGCAGAAGGCGCGGGTCGTATAGGTCAGCCCTGCTCTCGGCGGGTTGGCGGAGAGGTTACGCAGCGGATTGCAAATCCGTGAAGACCGGTTCGATTCCGGTACCCGCCTCCAGAGCATTCTCCGGAAAAATTAAGTGGGACGCTGGGGTTGGCGTCGTTGGTTCACCAAGGACGAGGCCCGCCCCTTTCGAGGCGGGCCGTCGCGTTTCAGCGCGGGTCGGGGATGGCGTCGCCGCCCTTGCGGTTCCAGCGGATGGAGGACCAGAGCGACAGGCCGATCAGCGCCGCGCCGCCAAGGCCGGTGATGACCTCGGGGATATGCACCAGCGTCTGGCAGAACATGATCACCGAGAGGATCAGGATGGCGTAGAAGGCCCCGTGTTCGAGATAGCGATACTGTGCCAGCGTGCCCTTTTCGACCAGCATGATCGTCATGGACCGCACATACATCGCCCCGATGCCAAGGCCGATGGCGATGACGAAGAGGTTGTTCGACAGGGCAAAAGCGCCGATCACCCCGTCAAAGGAGAAGGAGGCGTCAAGCACTTCGAGGTAGAGGAAGGCACCGAGGCCGCCCTTGGCGGCGGCGGACATCGTTTCCTGGCTCTTGTCCAGAAGGCCGCCCAGCGTTTCCACCACGAGGAAGGTGACGAGGCCGTAGATCGCGGAAGAGACGAAGGCGGTGGATTCGGCGCCTTCGAGGAGCTTGGAGAAGACGAGGATCGTGATCAGCACGACGCCCACCTCGATGCCCCGGATGGTGGCGGTGGCGGCGACCTTCTCCTCAAGCCAGCGGACCCAGTGGACGTCTTTTTCGGCGTCGAAGAAATAGGTGAGGCCCACCATCATGAGGAAGGCACCGCCGAAGGCCGCGATGGGAAGATGCGCCTCATGCATGATGCGGCTGTATTCCTCGGGCTGGGTGGAGGCGAGGATCACCGCCTGCCATGGGCCGATATTGGCGGCCAGCACCACGATCAGCAGCGGGAAGATGATGCGCATGCCGAAGACCGCGATCAGGATGCCCCATGTCAGGAAGGCGCGCTGCCATTCGGGGCGCATGTCCTTGAGTTTGTTGGCATTCACGATGGCGTTGTCGAAGGAGAGCGAGATTTCAAGCACCGCGAGGACGCAGCAGATGAAGAAGATAGACGCCATGCCGGAGAGCGTTCCGGTGCTGGTCCAGCCGAGCCAAGCGCCGAGCGCGAGGCCGAAGGCGGTGACGATGAAGGCCCAGGTGAAATATTGCAGCGTCGGTTTCTGTGCCGGGGTGGTGGTCATTGGGGATGTCCCTTGCCGAGGCGGAGATGGCAGACGGGCGGAGGCGCGGCGCGTGCTGGCGTCGGGTCGATCCGGCGGGTCGGTCAGGTCCTTGCGACTGTTTCCACAAGGTGCCGACATCGCGAAAGCGTCGCAGGACTTTCGCCAGAGGGGCCCGGTCACCAGGGTTGCGCCATCCGGCACGGGGCGGGGTGGCTGGGACGTTCATACGGTTTCGGATATGAAAATCAAACGATTTCTCGGGGCGTCCCCTAACCCCTTGCGCACGCTGGATTAACCTCCGGAAAGGGGCCGCGCGGCCTGTATCGGAAGTTGTGCCGTATTCTGTGCCGCAAACCGTCAGCACGCAGCGAACGGTGATCTGACGTTAACCCTTTCATGCAGGGGGTGAGTCGCCTGCCATCTGGACTTATGTCGACTGACTCTCTGGCCCTATCGGCGCGGGCCGTGGTAAGGGATGATGGAGAGGAAGCGCCCCGCCTTTGCGGGGCCTGCGCCATTTCACGAAAGGACGCGCCCATGGAAGGGTTGGACCGGTTCAACGATATCTCCGAGGTGGTCGAGGCAGACCGCGCCCATGTCTGGCACCACCTGAGCCAGCACAAGCAATACGACACCGGCGTCGATCCGCGCGTGATCGTCGAGGGCAAGGGGATGAAGGTCTGGGACGCCAAGGGGAAGGAGCATATCGATGCCGTGTCCGGCGGCGTCTGGACGGTGAACGTGGGCTATGGCCGCGAGAGCATCGCCAACGCGGTGCGCGACCAGCTGATCAAGATGAACTACTTCGCCGGGGCTGCGGGGTCGGTGCCGGGGTCGATCTTCGCCCAGCGGCTGATCGAGAAGATGCCGGGGATGAGCCGGGTCTATTATTCCAACTCCGGTTCGGAAGCGAACGAGAAGGTCTACAAGATGGTGCGCCAGATCGCGCATCGTCACCACAAGGGCAAGAAGTGGAAGATCCTCTATCGTGACCGCGACTATCACGGGACGACCATCGCCGCGCTTGCCAGCGCCGGGCAGGACCAGCGCGCGATGCAATACGGGCCCTTCCCCGACGGGTTCGTGCGGGTGCCGCATTGCCTTGAATACCGCAAGCAGTGGGACGTGGAGAACTATGGCGAGCGCGCGGCGGATGCCATCGAGGAAGTGATCCTGCGCGAAGGCCCGGATACCGTGGGCTGTCTGATCCTTGAACCCGTGACGGCGGGCGGCGGCGTGATCGTCCCGCCGAAGGGCTATTGGGAGCGGGTGCAGGAGATCTGCAAGAAATACGACATCCTCTTGGCCATCGACGAGGTGGTCTGCGGCGTGGGCCGGACGGGGACGTGGTTCGGATACCAGCATTACGGCATCCAGCCAGATTTCGTGACCATGGCGAAGGGCGTGGCCTCGGGCTATGCTGCGATTTCCTGCACCGTCACGACGGAGCGGGTCTTCGAGATGTTCAAGGACGATCCCTCCGATCCGATGAGCTATTTCCGCGACATCTCCACCTTCGGGGGCTGCACCTCGGGGCCTGCGGCCGCGCTGGAGAACATGGCGATCATCGAGCGCGAGGGGCTTCTGGAGAACACGGTGAAGATGGGCGATTACTGCCTGTCGAACCTGCAGGCGCTGATGGAGAAGCACAAGGTCATCGGCGACGTGCGCGGCAAGGGTCTGTTCCTTGGCGCGGAACTGGTGGCGGACCGTACGACCAAGGAAGCGGCGGATGAGAAGAAGGTGCAGGCGGTGGTGGCCGACTGCATGGCGCAGGGCGTGATCATCGGGGCGACCAACCGGTCGCTGCCGGGGCTGAACAACACGCTGTGCCTGTCGCCCGCGCTGATCGCGACGAAGGATGACATCGATCACATCACCGGGGCCATCGACGGCGCGTTGACCCGCGTCTTCGGCTGAGGCCTTTCGCGAAGTGATCTAATTGCGCGCGGCCCCCGAGGGGCCGCGCATTCCTTTTGTCTCGCCTCCCGCGCGTGCCGCGCGTCCGGCTCGGCGCTGGGGGCCCTGCCCCCAGACCCCCGGGATATTTGCGAAACGGGTGAGGGGGCGGGTCGGTCTTCAGGTCCAGTCGAGGACGACCTTGCCGGAGAGGCCGGATTTCATCGCCATGAAGCCGTCGCGGAAATCATCCACCTGGAAGCGGTGGGTGATGACCTTGCGCACATCGAGGCCGTTTTCCAGCATGGCGATCATCTTGTACCATGTCTCGAAGATCTCGCGCCCGTAGACGCCCTTGATGGTGATGGCCTTGAAGACGATCCGGCTCCAGTCCACGGGGCTCTTGCCGGGGGGGATGCCAAGCATGGCGATGCGGCCGCCCATGACCATCGCCTCGACCATCTGGTCGAGCGCGGCCTGATTGCCGCTCATCTCCATCCCGACGTCGAAGCCTTCGGTCATCTTCAGCCGCGCCTTGACGTCGGCGAGATGCTCCTTCGTCACATCGACGGGGGTGACATCGGCCACCTGCGCGGCAAGGTCCAGCCGGGCGGGGTTGACGTCGGTGATGACGACATGGCGCGCGCCGACATGGCGGGCGACGGCGGCGGCCATGATGCCGATCGGGCCTGCGCCGGTGATCAGCACATCCTCGCCCACCAGATCGAAGGAGAGCGCGGTGTGGACGGCATTGCCGAGCGGGTCGAGGATGGCGCCGATCTCGTCATCTATCGCGTCCGGCAGGGGGACGACGTTGAAGGCGGGCAGGCGCAGGTATTGGGCGAAGGCGCCCTGTTCGTTCACGCCGATGCCGCGGGTTGCGGGGTCGAGGTGGAACTTGCCCGCGCGGGACTGGCGGGATTGGCGGCCGATGAGGTGACCCTCGCCCGAACAGCGCTGGCCGATGGAGAGGCCTTCGACATTGCGGCCGAGTTCCACGATCTCGCCCGCGAATTCATGGCCGGTGACGAGGGGGACGGGAACGGTGCGGGCGGCCCAGTCATCCCAGTTCCAGATATGGATGTCGGTGCCGCAGATGCCCGTCTTGCGGATGCGGATCAGCACATCGTCGGGGCCGATCTCGGGCACCGGCCGGGTTTCCATCCAAAGGCCCGGTTCGGGTCTGGCCTTCACCAGCGCCTTCATTTCGTTGGTCATGTCAGATCACCCCTGTGGCCTTGCCCGCCGCACGGAAAGCGTCGAGCGCGAAGTCGAGATCGTTGCGGGTGAGGCGCGCATTCATCTGGGTGCGGATGCGGGCCTGCCCCTGCGGGACGACCGGGAAGAAGAAGCCCGCGACATGGATGCCGCGTTGGGCGAGGTCCTGTGCCATGGCCTGCGCGAGACGCGCCTCGCCCAGCATGACGGGGATGATCGGGTGTTCCCCGGGCAGGAGGCGGAAGCCCGCATCGGAGAGGCCCGCGCGCCAGTAGGCGGCATTGGCGAAGAGTTGGGCGCGGAGATCATCGGCGGTTTCGACGATGTCGAGGGCGGCCAGCGCCGCGCCCACCACGGCGGGGGGAAGGGCGTTGGAGAAGAGATAGGGGCGCGCGCGCTGGCGCAGGAGGTCGATCACGGGCTGGGGGCCCGCGATATACCCCCCCAACGCGCCACCCAGCGCCTTGCCCAGCGTGCCGGTGAGGATATCGACATCGACGCCGAAATGGGCGGGGGTGCCCTGCCCTTTCGGGCCCATGAAGCCGGTGGCGTGGCAATCGTCCACCATGACCAGCGCGTCGAAGCGACGGGCGAGGGCCGTGATCTCGGGGAGGTTGGCGAGATAGCCGTCCATGGAGAAGACGCCATCGGTGGCGATCATCACGAAACGCGCGCCTTCGTCGCGGGCGCGGGTCAGTTGCGCCTCGAGATCGGCCATGTCGGAATTGGCATAGCGGTAGCGGCGCGCCTTGCAGAGGCGGATGCCGTCGATGATGCTGGCGTGGTTGAGGGCATCGGAGATGATGGCATCCTCGGGGCCCAGAAGCGGCTCGAACAGGCCGCCATTGGCATCGAAGCAGGCGGCGAAGAGGATCGCGTCCTCCTTGCCGAGGAAGCGGGCGAGGCGGGTTTCCAGCGCGCGGTGGATGTCCTGCGTGCCGCAGATGAAGCGGACGCTGGCCATGCCATAGCCGTGATCGCGCATCGCGGATTCGGCGGCGGCGACGAGGCGCGGATCGTCGGCGAGGCCGAGATAGTTGTTGGCGCAGAGGTTGAGCATCTGCCGCCCCTCCATGGCCACATGCGCGCCCTGCGGGCCGGTGATGAGGCGTTCGCGCTTCATCAGGCCATCGGCCTCGATGCCCCGCAGGACCGTGGAGAGATGGGAGAGAAAGGCCGAATTTTCCGACATGGCGGATGATCCTCCGTTTTGGCGGATTATGCGGAAGAGTGGGCGTTTGTCAATATCACGGATGGATTTCCGCGAAAACGGATATGGTCTTCGTCTCGGCCCAAATACCCAAAAAACGCGGCCTGCCCCGGGCGCAGGGGCCGGGATCAGCTTCCCTGCACGATCAGGATGGCACGGGCCTTGGCTCCGGCGCGGATGGCGTGGGGGCGGTCGGCGGCGTAGCGGGCGGTGTCGCCGGGGCCCAGATCCTCGGCATCCTCGCCGGATTGGACGGAGAGCGCGCCTTCGATCACGGTAAGGTGTTCGCGGCATCCGGGGGAATGCGGGTCGGAGACGAGGGAGGCGCCGGGTTCGAAGGTGAGGTCGTAGACCTCGTGTTCGCCCACCGCTTCGGCGGGGGAGAGGATGCGGATGCGGACGCCGGGGCTGCGGGCGATGACGGGGGCGGCGCTGGCACGGGTGATTTCGATCCCCGGCGCGGGGCGGCCTTCGAGGAGGCCCGCGAAATCCACCTGCAGCGCGGTGGTCAGGTTCCAGAGCGTGGCCACGGTGGGCGAGCTTTCACCGCGTTCGATCTGGCTGACCATGGAGCGCGAGACGCCGGAGAGTTTCGCCACGGCATCGAGCGACAGGCCGCGCGCCTTGCGCGCCTCGCGCAGGGAGGCGGCCAGACGGTCGTGGATGTCGGAACGCGAATTCATGCGGTGATGGTGGCGCGGGGGAGGCGAAAGGTCAACGCGCCTCAGGTGCCGCAATAGGTGACATAGCGGCCAAAGCCCTGCGGAGCGGGGAGCATGTAGGATTCGGCCTCGGCAAAGGGGGTGGCGATGGCGGCGAGGAGGGCTTCGAAGGGGGCCATGTCGCCCGCGGTGGCAGCGGCGAGGGCCTCTTCGACCTTGTGGTTGCGGGGGATGACGGCGGGGTTGGCGGCGCGGATGCGGGCCGCCGCATCGGGGGCGAGGCGGGCCTGCCAGCGGGGCAGCCATGCGCGCAGGGCGGTGGCATCGGCAAAGAGCGGGGCGAGCGTGGTGGCATCGCCCCCCACGGCATCGGCGAGTCGGCGGAAGGTGAGGGTCCAGTCGGCCCCCTGCCCTTCCATCGCCGCCAGAAGCGCATCGGCCAGAGCGCCGTCGCCATCCTCGGCCCCGGCGAGGCCCAGCTTGCCGCGCATCACCGCCACCCATTCCGCGCGGTAGCGCGCGGCGATGCCTTCGAGCAGGTCGTTGGCGATGTCGACGGCGCGGTCCTGATCGGGGTCGAGGAGCGGCAGCAGCGCCTCGGCCAGACGGGCGAGGTTCCAGCCGAGGATGAGGGGCTGGTTGGCATAGGCATAGCGGCCCGTGTGATCGATGGAGGAGAAGACCGTGCCGGGGGCATAGGCCTCCATGAAGGCGCAGGGGCCGTAGTCTATGGTTTCACCGGACAGCGCCATGTTGTCGGTGTTCATCACGCCATGGATGAAGCCCACGCCCATCCACTGCGCGATCAGCCGGGACTGGCGGGCGATGACGGCGTCGAGCAGGGCCTTGGCGGGATTGGCGGAGCCGGCAAGGTCGGGGTAATGGCGGGCGATCGTGTAGTCGAGCAGGCGACGCACCTGCCCGAGGTCGCCGCGGGCGGCGAAGAACTGGAAACTGCCTACGCGGATATGGCTGGAGGCGACGCGGGCGAGGACGGCACCGGGAAGCTCCACCTCACGCAGGACGGGGGCACCGGTGGCCACCACGGCAAGGGCGCGGGTGGTGGGGATGCCGAGGGCCGCCATCGCCTCGCCCATCAGGTATTCGCGCAGCATGGGGCCGACGGCGGCCTTGCCGTCACCACCCCGCGAAAAGGGCGTGCGGCCGGAGCCTTTCAGGTGGATGTCGAAGCGCTGGCCATCGGGGGCGAGGATTTCGCCCATGAGCAGGGCGCGGCCATCGCCCAGTTGCGGCGAGAAGCCGCCGAATTGGTGCCCGGCATAGGCCTGCGCCACTGGATCGGCCCCTTCGGGCAGGCGGTTGCCCGAGAATATCTCGGCCCCTTCGGCCTGCAGGGCATCGGGATCGAGGCCGAGGCGTTCGGCCAGCGAGCGGTTGAGGGCAAGGAGGCGCGGCGCAGGCGCAGGGGCGGGTTGGACGGAGAGGAAGGTTCCCGGCAGGTCGCGGACCCAGCTGTTGTCGAAGGCGATGGTCATGCGGGCGCTTCCCCTTGTGCGTGCCATTCCATATGGGCGCGGGCGGCAGGCGGGGCAAGCGGGATGCTAGCGGAACTCCAGATGCGCGACCTGCCAGATGGAGCGGGCATAGATGACGACGGTCTGGTAATCGGGCGTGGAGTCATAGGGGTAGACGATCCAGAGCGGGCCCTTGTCGCGCACGGAAAGGCGCTCTCCGTTCTGTTCGAAGGCGAGGATCGGGCCGCCTTCGACGGCGTCGGTGACGGGGATTTCCACGGTATAGTCGTTCAGGGCGGAGGCGAGGATGGTCGTCCCCTCGGCCCGCAGTTCCGAGATCAGTCGCGACAGGGGGACACCGCGGAAGGATTGCGGGCCCTCGGTCCAGATGGTGGTGGTTTTGAATTCGACGGGATCGAGGGATTCGAGCATGGCAAGGTCGAAGGCGGCCCCCTCGGGCGTATTGGTCACGCCGATGCGGCCTTCGACGGTAAGGACGACGTCCTGACGCGGCACGGGCAGTGCCTCGGCCGAAGCGGCGGTCGCGGTGACCAGCCAGACCAGACCCGCCCATTGTCGGATTCGCTTGGAAATCATGGTGCCCCCTAGCCAATGTGAATTGTTATGCCCAAGAAAGGGAGAGGTCTGCTATCCTTTGGAAGTAGACAGGACAAGAGCTTGCCCCTGTCGGGCCGTCGAGGCGGGGACTGCGTGGGGCGGCGATGATTCGCGATTTGATAAGAATGTGGTCGGGGCGAGAGGATTCGAACCCCCGGCCTACGGTACCCAAAACCGTCGCGCTACCAGACTGCGCTACGCCCCGAACGGCGCCTGAATACCCGCTTGTCGCGGACTTGGAAAGGAGGGATCTCGCGATTACTCGCAGGGCCAGACGGCGCTGCCCTGCGCGATGGCGGGGTGGCGCAGTTCGCTGCCCTCGGCAATGCCCATGCGGGTGGCGAGGCCGCCGTTGATTTCAAGGACGAAGCGGACGCCCTCGCCGCCCTGGATCGGGGTGGTGTCGCCGGGGATGGCGTTGGAATGGACGCGGGTGACGCGGCCTGTTTCATCGGCGAAGATCATGTCGAGCGGGATGAGCGTGTTCTTCATCCAGAAGGAGACGGCCTGAGGTTCCTCATAGACGAAGAGCATGCCGGCGCTGCTGGGCATGCTTTCGCGGAACATCAGGCCCTGCGCGCGTTCCGCGCCGTCATCGGCCACTTCGACGGTGAAGCGCTGCTGCCCCGAAGGGCCGCGCAGTTCCACGACATCCGGCGCGCAGGCGGCCCATGCCCCCATGGGGGACAGGGCCAAAAGCACGGAAATCAACCCAGTTGACGGTTTGCCGCTTCCCAAGAAACCACCTGCACAGCCATGCGCCCGCGCTTGCCTTCGACGATGCGCAGGCAGATCGCCTCGCCCGCCTGCAGATCGGCAAAGCCCGAGACGCGAAGCACCTCGATATGGATGAACACGTCTTCGGGGCGGCCAAAGACATTGGCGAAGCCGAAGCCCTTTGCCTTGTCGAACCATTTCACGCGGGCAGGTTCGAGGGGCAGTCTTGCGATCTCTTCGGCATCGACGGGGGCGCTTTCATCCCCCAAGGGGAAACTCACACCCTGCGGCGGCTCGATCTCGAGCACTTCCACCGCCTGAACGCCACGCTGCGTCATCTGCACCTTCACCGAGATCACCGCACCATCGGCCACGGAGTTCTGGCCGTAATTCCGAAGCACATTCGCGTGCAGCAGAATATCAGCACCGCCCTCGTCGGCAACGATGAAACCGAAGCCCTTGCCGGGATCGAACCATTTTACCCGACCATGCACGGTATGCACGGTCTTGTCTTCTTCTGTCATGTCGAGAGCCATTCCCCAGTCTAAGCCCTGCGCAAGACAAGACTCCAATAAGCGGGACGTTTCAAGGGGCAAATATTAACTTTTCTGAACCTGTCCATTCGCGAAGCGCGAATTTCAGGGGTTGAGGCGGGTGATCTGCCAAGGCGCGGCGGTGCCGTCGCGGGTCCAGCGGAATCGGTCATGCAGGCGGAACTGGCCGTCGGCCCAGAATTCGATTTCGAGCGGCCGGATGCGGATTCCGCCCCAGAAGGGCGGTCGTTTGGGAATCGGGCCCTGTTCGACGGTGACTTTGGCGACCTCGGCCATCAGGGCGGTGCGGGAGACGAGGGGTTCGGACTGTCGCGATGCCCATGCGCCGAGGCGGCTTTTTAGGTTGCGGGAGGCGTAATATTCGTCGGCCTGCGGGCCTTCCTCGCGTTCGGTCAGGCCGCGCACGCGGATCTGGCGGCGCAGGCTTTTCCAGTGCAGGACGAAGGCGGCCTTGCCGGAGGCGGCGATCTCTTGCCCCTTCTTCGAGCCGTAATTGGTGTAGAAGACGAAGGCATCCGCCTCGATTTCCTTGAGCAGGACCATGCGGGCATTGGGCATCCCGTCGGCATCCACCGTGGCAAGCGCGATGGCGTTGGGGTCGTTCGGTTCCTGCGGCTCCGCCTCTGCCAGCCAAGCCCGCGCGATGGCGAAGGGGTCATCGCCTGCGAAAATCCCGTTCCTGTCCATGATATCCCGTCCAGACCTTCCCTGCGACGCGGCGTCACGGGGCACCCTTGATGCAGCCCGCCTGATCGCCTACACGTCAACGACAACACAAAGGGTGGGCGAGGGACAGGCAATGTCAACCGGACTTATGGCAGGAAAGCGCGGGCTCATCATGGGGCTGGCGAATGACAAATCCATCGCCTGGGGCATTGCCAAGACGCTGGCCGACCATGGCGCGACGATGGCCTTTTCCTATCAGGGGGAGGCGTTGAAGAAGCGCGTGGAGCCGCTGGCGGCATCGATCGGGACGCCGCTGCTGTTCGAATGTGACGTTGCGTCAGAAGAGTCGATGGATGCGCTTTTCGCCGGGTTGAAGGCGGAATGGGGCACGATCGACTTTGTCGTGCATGCCATCGGATTTTCGGACAAGAACGAGTTGCGCGGGCGCTATGTCGACACGACGCGGCAGAACTTCCTGATGACGATGGATATCTCGGTCTATTCCTTCACGGCGATTTGCCAGCGCGCGGCGGCGATGATGCCCGAAGGCGGGTCGCTGCTGACGCTGACCTATTACGGGGCGGAGAAGGTCATGCCGCATTACAACGTGATGGGTCTGGCCAAGGCCGCACTGGAATCGAGCGTGAAATACATCGCCGAGGATCTGGGCAAGGACGGCATCCGGGTGAATGCCATCTCGGCCGGGCCGATCAAGACGCTGGCCGCCAGCGGCATCGGCGATTTCCGGTACATCATGAAGTGGAACGAGCTGAACTCTCCGTTGCGGCGCAACGTGACGCAGGAGGAGGTGGGCAAGGCCGCGCTTTACCTTTTGTCGGACCTCGGGTCGGGCACCACGGGCGAGAACCTGCATGTCGATGCCGGGTATCACGTGGTGGGGATGAAGGCGGTGGATGCGCCCGATATCGATGCGGTGACGGGGCGGAACGGCAAGGAATGACGCTGGCCGCCTTTGCCGCCTTTGCGGGTCTTGTGATCTTCGCCGCCATCTCGCCCGGTCCTGCCGTGCTGATGTCGGCCCGGACCGGGCTGACGGAGGGGTTCCGCACGGGTCTGATGTTGGCCATGGGGATCGGTGCGGGGGCGGTGGTCTGGGCCAGCGCGGCGATGTTCGGGCTGAACCTGCTGTTCGCGGCGGCCCCTGCCCTGCTCTGGGCGCTGAAGCTGGGTGGGGCGGCCTATCTGATCTGGATGGCGCTGCATCTTTGGCGCGATGCCAAGACCCCGCTGGTGACCGAGGATGCGCGGCCCGTGCCGCGCACGGCACTGTCGGCCTTTCGACTTGGGCTGTTCACGCAACTGGCCAATCCGAAACCCGCCGTGATGTTTTCCGCCATCTTCCTTGGCACGGTGCCGCAGGGCACGCCACTGTGGATCTATGGCGCCCTGCTTGCGCTGATCTTCACGGCCGAGACGGCGTGGAACAGCCTTGTCGCCCGCATCTTCTCGCTCGACCGGACGCGGGCGCGTTACATCAGCCTGAAAACCGTCATCGACCGCAGCTTCGGCGGATTGCTCGCCCTGCTGGGGGTCAAGATCGCCGCCACCTGAGGGGAGCCGCCGCTATGTCTGCCGAACGTTTGCCGCATGAGAAGGGCTTTCATGTTAGCTGGGACCAGATCCACCGGGATGCGCGCGCGCTGGCGTGGCGGCTGGATGGCAAGGGGCCCGGAGAAGGCGGCGCGTGGAAGGCCGTGGTCGGCATCACGCGGGGCGGGCTGGTGCCCGCGATGATCGTGTCGCGCGAACTCGACATCCGCGTGGTCGATACGATCAGCGTGAAATCCTACCATTCCGGCGGCGGCGCACAGGACCAGCGCCGCGAGGCGCAGGTGGTGAAGGCACCGCAGGCCGAATTGATGGGCGATGGATCGGGCATCCTGATCGTCGATGACCTTGTCGACAGCGGGCGGACGCTGGAACTGATCCGCAGCCTTTACCCCAAGGCGCATTGCGCGACGGTCTATGCCAAGCCGCACGGCAAGCCGCAGGTGGATACCTATGTGACCGAGGTGTCGCAGGATACGTGGATCTTCTTCCCGTGGGACATGGCGCTGCAATATGTGCAGCCGTTCCGCGGGAATGACTGAGGGCTGCGAAATCTGACGCAGATTTCGCGACGTTTTCCGACGCGGAAAACGGTGGGATACGGAATTTGCGTCAAATTCCGGGGCGTTTTCTGTGTCAGAAAACGCGGGCGCGGTCGGCAAGGACCGCGCAAGGTGGACCTGAGCGAACGGAGCCAAGCATGACCCTGCCCCTGAACCCCGCGATGGCCGCGACCGAAGCACCGCCGGTGATGGAGGCGCGGCGCTGGCTGCAGGGGGCCGTCTTTCCCGCCGACAGGCCGCTGATCAACGTGAGCCAAGCCGCGCCGGTCGATCCGCCGCCGCTTGCGCTGCGGCAGGCGCTGGCCGAGGCGGCGCTGACGAATGATGCGGCGCATCTTTACGGGCCGGTGCTGGGCCTGCCCGAATTGCGCGCCGAGATTGCGGCGCAATGGACGGCGGCCTATGGCGGGGCGGTGAGCGAGGCGCAGGTTGCCATCACGCAGGGCTGCAATCAGGCCTTCACCGCCGTCATGTCCACTCTGGCAGGGGCCGGGGATGAGGTGATCCTACCGACGCCGTGGTATTTCAACCACAAGATGTGGCTGGACATGCAGGGGGTGCGGGCGGTGCCCCTGCCCGCCGGGGCGGGGCTGATCCCCGAGGCAGGGGCGGCGGCGCGGCTGATCACGCCGCGGACGCGGGCCATCGTGCTTGTCAGCCCGAACAATCCGGGTGGGGCGGAATATCCGGCGGAAACGCTGGCGGCCTTTCGCGACCTTGCCCGCGCGCATGACCTTGCGCTGATCGTGGACGAGACCTATCGCGATTTCGACAGCCGGAGCGGGCGGCCGCATGACCTGTTCGCCGATCCGGATTGGGACGACACGCTGATCCAGCTTTACAGCTTTTCCAAGGCCTATCGCCTGACCGGGCATCGGGTGGGGGCCATCGTCGCCGCGCCTGCGCGGCTGGCCGAGGTGGAAAAGTTCCTCGATACCGTCGCGATCTGCCCCGGCCAGTTGGGCCAGATCGGGGCGCTGTGGGGGATGCGGAACCTGACGCAATGGGTGGCGGGCGAGCGGGACGAGATCCTTGCCCGGCGCGCGGCGATGACGGGGGGCTTTGCCGCCCTGCCCGATTGGCGGCTTCTGGGCTGCGGGGCCTATTTCGCCTATGTGGAGCATCCCTTTGCGATGACCTCGGCCGAGCTTGCGCGGCGTCTGGTGCATGAGGCGTCGATCCTGATGCTGCCGGGGACGATGTTCCAGCCGGACAGCCACCCGGAAGGGACGCGGCAGTTGCGCATCGCCTTTGCCAATATCGATGCAAGTGGGATCACCGAGATGTTCCGCAGGCTGGCCGGATTGCGCCTCTAGCGCGGCTTGCCCCGCGCGACGTGACCCACTAGACAGGCTGCGACATTTCCACAGCCGGGACAGGCGCGCACCATGGCCAAGACGACGACCGAGACCGAAGAGAGGCCCCGCAAGAAGAAGAGCGCGGGCAGCATCCTCGTCTGGACCCTCCTTGTGCTGGTGATGCTGGGCCTTGGTGGCTTTGGGGTGACGAATTTCGGCGGCGGGGTGACGGCCATCGGCAGGGTGGGGGATCGCGAGATCACCACGACGGATTACGCGCGCGCCCTGCAGCAGGAGATGAACGCGCTGTCGGCCCAGTTCGGCCAGCCCATCACCTTTGCGCAGGCGCAGGCCTTCGGTCTGGACCAGCGGGTCTTGCAGACGCTGATCACCCGCGCGGCGCTGGACAACGAGGCGGCGAAGATCGGCATTTCGGTGGGCGATGCGACGGTGGCGAACGAGATCACGGCGATGCAGGCCTTTCAGGGCACGGCGGGTGTCTTCGACCGCGACACCTATCGCTTCACGCTGGAGCGCAACAACCTGACCGAGGCGCAGTTCGAGCAGGGCATCCGCGAGGATGCGGCACGTTCGGTGCTGCAGGGGGCGGTGGTCGGAGGCTTCACCGCGCCGGTGGCGGCGGTGGATGCGCTGGCGGCCTGGGCGGGGGAGACGCGCAGTTTCTCGCTGCTGCAATTGACCGAGGGTGATCTTGCAGCACCCCTGTCCGCGCCGACGGAAGAGGAGGTGAAGGCCTTCTATGACGAGAATATCGACCGGTTCACCCGCCCCGAGGCGAAGCGGATCACCTATGTCGCGCTGGTGCCCGAGACGCTGGCCCCGACGATGGAAGTGGACGAGACCGCGCTGCGCGCGCTGTATGACGAGCGGATCGATGAGTTCATGATCCCCGAGAAGCGGCTGGTGGAGCGGTTGGTCTATCCGTCCGACGAGGAGGCTGCGGCGGCGAAGGCGCGGCTGGATGCGGGCGAGGTGACCTTCGACGATCTGGTGGCCGAGCGGGGGCTGACGCTGGATGTGATCGATCTGGGTGATGTGTCCAAGGTGCAGCTGGGTGCGGCGGGGGATGGGGTCTTTGCCTTGACCGAGCCGGGTGTGGCGGGGCCCTTGCCTTCGGATCTGGGGCCGGCGCTGTTCCGGATGAACGCCATTCTGGCGGCGCAGGAGACGACCTTCGAGGCGGCCAAGGAGAGCCTTGGTGCCGAGATGCGGACCGATGCCGCGCGGCGGGCCATCGATGCGCGCAGCGAAGAGATCAACGACCTTCTGGCCTCCGGTGCCGAGTTGGAGGAGGTGGCGCAGGAGGCCGGGATGGAGATCGCGACGATCGACTATGTCGCGACCGATACCCCCGAGGGCATCACTGCCTATAGCGGCTTCCGCGAGGCTGCGGATGCGCTGCAGGAGGGCGATTTCCCGGAGGCCATAATGCTTGACGAGGGGGCGCTGGTGGCGCTGCGCCTTGACGAGATCGTGCCGCCGACGCCCGTTCCTCTGGAAGAGGCGCGCGAGGATGTGGTTGCGGCATGGACCGCCGATGCGCTAGCCAAGGCGCTTGCCGCGCGGGCGGCGGAGGTGAAGGCCGAGGTCGAGGGCGGCGCGTCGCTGGGGGCGTTCGGCATCGTGTCGGTCACCCGGAACATCGGGCGGGACGGGTTCGTCGAGGGCGCGCCCGACACGCTGATCCCGACCCTGTTCGAAATGGCGGACGGGGCCATCGCCGTGGTCGAAGGTCCGGGCTTTGCCGGCGTGATCCGGCTGGATGGGATCACCCCGGCGGCGACGACGGGCGAGGATGCCGAGGCGATGCGCGACATGATCGAGGTGCGGGCGCGGCAGGCACTGGCACAGGATGCCTTCACCCTGTTTGCCAATGGGCTGTCGAACGAGGCGGGCATCCAGCTTGACCAGACCGCGATCAACGCGGTCCATGCGCAGATGAACTGAAGGCGGGCTGTCGGATGAAGCTGGAGCCCACTTTCGAGGCATTCGAGCGCGGCTGGGCAGAGGGGCGGAACCAGATCGTCCATGCCCGGATCGCCGCCGACCTGGATACGCCTGTTTCCCTGATGTTGAAGCTGGCGGAGGCGCGGGCGGATACCTTCATGCTGGAAAGCGTGACGGGGGGAGAGGTGCGTGGGCGCTATTCCGTGGTGGGGATGAAGCCTGACCTGATCTGGCAATGCCATGGCGACCGAAGCCGGATCAACCGCGAGGCGCGGTTCGATCCGGCGGCCTTCGTGGCGCTGGAGGGGCATCCGCTGGAGACGCTGCGCGCGCTGATCGCCGAAAGCCGGATCGACTTGCCGGAGGGTTTGCCGGCCATCGCCGCGGGGCTGTTCGGCTATCTGGGTTATGACATGATCCGGCTGGTGGAGCATCTGCCGGATGTAAACCCCGATCCGCTGGGCCTGCCCGATGCGGTGCTGATGCGGCCTTCGGTGGTGGCGGTGCTGGACGGGGTGAAGGGGGATGTGACGGTGGTGGCCCCCGCATGGGTGGCATCAGGCCTGTCGGCGCGGGCGGCCTATGCGCAGGCCGCCGAGCGGGTGATGGATGCGCTGCGCGATCTGGATCGCGCGCCCCCGGCGCAGCGGGATTTCGGCGAGGCGGCCCCGGTGGGGGAGCCTGCATCGAATTTCACGCATGAGGGCTATAAGGCCGCGGTGGAGCGGGCGAAGGATTACATCCGGGCGGGAGACATCTTTCAGGTCGTGCCCTCGCAGCGCTGGTCGCAGCGGTTCGAATTGCCGCCCTTCGCGCTGTACCGGTCGCTGCGGCGGACGAACCCGTCGCCCTTCATGTTCTTCTTCAATTTCGGCGGGTTTCAGGTCGTGGGCGCAAGCCCCGAGATCCTCGTGCGGCTGCGCGAGGGCGAGGTGACGATCCGCCCCATCGCGGGAACGCGCAAGCGGGGCGCGACGCCGGAGGAGGACCGTGCGCTGGAGGCGGATCTGCTGGCCGACAAGAAGGAACTGGCCGAGCATCTGATGCTGCTGGATCTGGGACGCAACGATGTGGGGCGGGTGGCGAAGCTGGGCACGGTGAAGCCCACCGAGCAGTTCATCATCGAGCGCTATTCCCACGTCATGCATATCGTGTCGAACGTGGTGGGGCAGATCGCCGAGGGCGAGGATGCGCTGTCGGCGCTGCTGGCGGGATTGCCTGCGGGAACCGTGTCGGGCGCGCCGAAGGTGCGGGCGATGCAGATCATCGATGAGCTGGAGCCGGAAAAGCGCGGCGTCTATGGCGGCGGCGTGGGCTATTTCGCCTGCAATGGCGAGATGGATTTCTGCATCGCGCTGCGGACGGCGGTGGTGAAGGACGAGGTCCTGTACATTCAGGCCGGGGGCGGTGTCGTCTATGACAGCGACCCGGAGGCGGAATATCAGGAGACGGTGAACAAGAGCCGCGCCCTGCGCCGGGCGGCGGAGGAGGCCGGGCTGTTTGCCCGGCGCGGCAACGGTTGAGAAGGCCGGACGTCCACGCCCCTTGACCGGCCTTGCATCGGGGGGCTGTCTGCCCCCCACGGGACGCCTGCGGCGCCCCTCCCCCCGAGGGTATTTTTCTCCGAAACGAAGGGGGGAGGCGTTAACCTTAATGATTTGGGGAGAGGGGGGCCAACGGGTTCGGCTTGCGGGGGCCCATCCCCGGGTCAGTTGGCCGCTTCGATCTGGAGCGATGCGCTGATGGGGGCGAGGGCGACGCTGGAGGCGCGGCCTTCGACTGTCCATTCGAGGATGGCGGCGACGGTTTCGGGAGAGGCCATGCCGATGACGACCACCCTGCCCTCTTGCGCGGCCTTGAAGGCGGCGCGGTCGAGGTAGTTGCGCATCTTGGGGATGGATTCCCCTTCGGCATCGAGGATGCGGAAGATGGTGGCGCGCGGCACGCCTTCGCGGCGGGCGACCTGATCGGCGGAGTTGAGGCCAAGGTCATAGGTGACGATGCCGCGCCCCTGTTCGGCGACGATGGGCACGGCCTGACGGGCGAGGTCGAGTGCCTGTTGGAATCCGCCATCGCGGCGGTCGAGGACGACGACGGCCTCGGGCAGGGCCATGTCGAGCGCCTGGAAGGTCTGTTCCATGTCGGCGGCGGTGGCGCCTGCGGGGATGCCGCTGGCGATCATCGCGACTTCCTGACCGGCGGCGCGGTAGACCGCTGCGGCCTCGGCGGCACCGGGGGCGAGGGGGTCGAGGGCGAAGGTGACCGGGAAGGGAAGGTTGGCGAGGCGCTGGCGATCCTCGAGGTCGATGCCGTCATCGACGAGGAGGATGGAGAAGAGCGGCAGGTTGTCGGGGTTGTCGAAGGGGCGCGCGAAGAGTTCGAGCGGGGTGGTGCCGGTCAGGGCAAGTTCGGGCGCGACCTCGGCGGGGGCTTCGCCTTCGGCCATGGCATCGGCGGGCGGTTCGGGATCGCCGATGCGGGGGAGGCGGTCGGTGGTGACGCCCGGGGCATTCTGGGGCAGCGCCTCGGCATCCGGGACGAGGACCTGCGGTTCGGGCGCGGGCGCGGGGTCCTGAGGCAGGATCTGGATGGGGGCGGCCGGGTCTGCCGGTGCCTCGGTGGCCGGGGGGGCGGGTTGCAGGAGGGAGTCGCCGGGCGCCGGAGGCGGGGTTGCGGGGGCAGGCGCGGGTTCGGGCTGGGGGGGCGTGGGCATGTCGGCCTGCGGCGCGAGGGCGAGGCTGTCCTGCGCCTGCGGCAGGGCGGGTTGGGCGGTGTCGACAGGGGCAGGGCTGACGGGGGCGGGGCTGATGGGGGCGGCGGGGGCGGCATCCTCGACGCCCTGCGGCGCGATGAGCGGCAGGGTTTCGGGGGGAGATTCCACGTCCGCGGGCGCGGTGTCCGGGGCGGGGGTTGGTTCCGGCGCCGGATCGGGGACCTTCTGCAGGATTTCGGGTTGCAGGTCGGGGGCGGGGGCCGCCGTGTCCTGCGGAGGGGACGGTTCCGGCGTGACGGGTTCGGGTGCCTGCGGCGCGGCTTCCTCGGCCGGAGGCGTTTCGGACGGGGTGGGGAGCGGATCGGGTTGCGCCATCTGCGCGGGTTGCGGCAGAGGGGCCACCTGCGAGATGACCGCCAGCCCTGCCCCGGCCACGACGCCGCCCCAAACCAAACCTGTCAAGAAGCCCCGGATCACCCTGTCTTCCCCCTTGCCTGCCCGTTTCTTGGCGGCGCATTCGGACGTCGGATTGACTTGACGCCCCTTTGCCGCTCTGACCATGTATAGCCCGTCCCCACGCGGGGTTCATCCCCTATCCGGCAAGGCCCTGCAAGATGCTGCTTCTGATCGATAACTATGACAGCTTCACCTACAACCTCGTCCATTATCTGGGCGAGTTGGGCGCGGATGTCGTGGTCCGGCGCAACGATGCGCTGGATGTGCAGGCGGTGCTGGCGATGCGGCCCGAATGCATCGTGCTGTCGCCGGGACCCTGCGATCCGGCGCAGGCGGGGATCTGCCTGCCGCTGACTGTTGCGGCGGCGGAGGCGCGGGTGCCGCTTCTGGGTGTTTGCCTTGGGCATCAGACCATCGGCGAGGCCTTCGGCGGCAAGGTGGTGCGTTGCCACGAGATCGTGCATGGCAAGATGGGCACGATGCACCATGCCGGGAAGGGCGTGTTCCGGGGGCTGCCGAACCCCTTCCTCGCGACGCGCTATCATTCGCTGGTGGTGGAGCGCGAGAGCCTGCCCGATTGCCTGGAGGTGACCGCATGGCTGGAGGATGGCACGATCATGGGGCTGCGCCACAAGGAACGGCTGATCGAGGGGGTGCAGTTCCACCCGGAAAGCATCGCCTCGGAACATGGGCATCAGTTGCTGCGGAATTTCCTTGAGGAGGCGCGCGCCGCCGCGCGGGTGCCGGCATGAGCGATGCGCTGCGCCCCCTGATCGGGATTGCCGCCGAACGCGCGCTGACGCGGGCCGAGGCGGAGACGGCCTTCGAGGCGCTGTTCAACGGGCTTGGGACGCCCGCGCAGATGGGCGGGTTCCTGATGGCCCTGCGCACGCGCGGCGAGACGGTGGATGAATATGCCGCCGCCGCAAGCGTGATGCGGTCGAAATGCCACAAGGTGGCCGCGCCGGCCGGGGCGATGGACATCGTGGGGACGGGCGGGGATGGGAAGGGCACGCTGAACATCTCGACCGCCGCTGCCTTCGTGGTGGCCGGGGCCGGTGTGCCGGTGGCCAAGCATGGCAACCGGAACCTGTCGTCGAAATCCGGGTCCGCGGATGCGCTGACGGAACTGGGCCTGAACGTGATGGTGGGGCCCGAGGTGGTGGAGCGCTGCCTGAGCGAGGCGGGGATCGGGTTCATGATGGCGCCGATGCACCATCCGGCAATGCGCCATGTGGGGCCGGTGCGGATGGAGTTGGGGACGCGGACGATCTTCAACATCCTTGGGCCTCTGACCAACCCCGCCGGGGCGAAGCGGCAGTTGACCGGGGCCTTTTCGGCCCGGCTGATCCGGCCCATGGCCGAGACGCTGCTGGCGCTGGGGTCAGAAAAGGCTTGGCTGGTGCATGGCGGGGATGGGACGGATGAGCTGGCCATTTCGGCGCGGTCGCAGGTGGCGGCGCTGCAGGGCGGGATCATCCGGGAATTCGACATCGGGCCGGAGGATGCGGGCCTGCCCTATCACCCGTTCGAAGCCATTCTGGGCGGCAGCCCCGCCGAGAACGCGCAGGCCTTCCGCGCACTGATGGACGGGGCGACCGGGGCCTATCGGGATGCGGTCCTCCTGAATGCCGCTGCCGCGCTGGTGGTGGCGGAGCGGGTCGGTTCGCTGACCGACGGGGTAGAGGTCGCGCGGCAGTCGATCGACAGTGGCGCGGCGCGGGCCAAGGTGGCCGCGCTTGCCAGAATCACAACGGGCGGCTGAGGGCGCTGCCCCCTGCCCTTCAAGGACCAGACAGACCGCATGAGCACCATTCTCGACCGGATCAAGGCCTACAAGCTTGAGGAAGTGGCGGCCCGCAAGGCGGAGCGGTCGCTGGCCGATCTGCAGGAGGCCGCCAATGCCGCCCCCGCTCCGCGCGGATTTGCCCGCGCTCTGACCGAGGCGGCGCAGTCGGGCTATGGCCTGATCGCCGAGATCAAGAAGGCCAGCCCATCGAAAGGGCTGATCCGGGCGGATTTCGACCCACCGGCCTTGGCGCGGGCCTATGAGGCGGGCGGGGCCACCTGTCTTTCGGTGCTGACCGACGGGCCGAGCTTTCAGGGCGCGGACGCGTTCCTGACGCAGGCGCATGAGGCGACCGCCCTGCCCTGCCTGCGCAAGGATTTCATCTATGACGCCTATCAGATCGTCGAGGCGCGCGGCCTGCATGCCGATTGCATCCTGCTGATCATGGCCTCGCTGGGCGATGGTCAGGCGGCGGAGCTTGAGGAATGCGCGCTGGAGATGGGGATGGATGTCCTGATCGAGGTGCATGACCGGGCCGAACTGGAGCGGGCGGCGCGGCTGAAATCGCCGCTGATCGGGATCAACAACCGCAACCTGCACACCTTCGAGGTGACGCTGGACACGACGCGCGATCTGGCGCGGCGGGTGCCGGAGGATCGGCTGATCATCTCGGAGAGCGGGCTGTATACGCCCGATGACCTTGCCGACATGGCACGCTATGGCGCGCGCTGTTTCCTGATCGGGGAAAGCCTGATGCGGCAGAAGGATGTGGAAGGCGCGACGCGCGCGATCCTTGCGCGCCCGCTGACCGGGCAGAGGTGACGGGATGGCCTCGCCGCTGACGCATTTCGACGAGAGGGGCGATGCCCATATGGTCGACGTTTCGGGCAAGGCGGTGACGGACCGCGTGGCCGTGGCGGAGGGGCGCGTGGTGATGGAGGCCGCGACGCTGGCGCTGATCACCGAGGGGCGGGCGAAGAAGGGCGACGTTCTGGGCGTGGCGCGGCTGGCGGGGATCATGGGGGCGAAGAAGACCGCCGACCTCATCCCGCTGTGCCATCCGCTGCCCATCACGAAGGTGGCGCTGGATCTGGAGCCGGACCCTGCCCTGCCGGGTGTGGTGGTGCGGGCCACGGTGAAGACGGGCGGCCAGACCGGGGTGGAGATGGAGGCGCTGACCGCCGTCACGGTGGCTTGCCTGACGATCTATGACATGTTGAAGGCCGCCGAGAAGGGGATGCGGATCGAGGGGGTGCGTCTTCTGATGAAGGAAGGCGGCAAGTCCGGGCGGTTCGAGGCCGCGCCATGATCACCGTCGACGAGGCCTTGGCGCGCTGTTTCGCGCTGGTTTCGCCCTTGGGGCGCGAGGTGGTGCCGCTGCGGCAGGCGGCGGGGCGGGTGCTGGCGGAACCTGCGGTGGCGCGGCGGGACCAGCCGCCTTTCGCGGCCTCGGCCATGGATGGCTATGCCGTGATGGGGGACCCCGTGGCGGGGGACCGCTTTGCCGTGATCGGCGAGGCGGGGGCGGGACATGCCTTCGACGGCGCGGTCGGCCCCGGTCAGGCGGTGCGCATCTTCACCGGCGCGCCGATCCCGGAGGGGGCCACGCGCGTGGTGATCCAAGAGGATGTGGAGGCGGGCGCGGAGGGGATCACGATCCGGCCGAAGGCGGATGCGGGCACGCATATCCGGCCCTTGGGGCAGGATTTCCGCGCGGGCGACGCCCTGTCGCCCCGGCGGTTGCGGCCCAATGACCTTGCGCTGATCGCGGCGATGAACCTGCCCGAGGTGGTGGTGACGCGGCGGCCCGTGGTTGCGATCATCGCCACGGGGGATGAGCTTGTGATGCCCGGAGAGGCGCCGCGCGCGGATCAGATCATCGCCTCGAACGCCTTCGCCCTTGCCGCGATGTGCGAGGCGGAGGGGGCGGAGGTGCGCCTTCTGCCCATCGCGCGGGACACGGAAGCCGAGTTGTTCACCGTGCTTTCGATGGCGGAGGGGGCGGATCTGGTGGTGACGATCGGCGGCGCGTCGGTCGGTGACCATGATCTGGTCGGACGCGTGGCGGAGAGCATGGGGATGGAGCGGGCCTTCTACAAGATCGCCATGCGCCCCGGCAAACCGCTCATGGCGGGGCGGCTGCGCGGGGTGCCCATGCTTGGCCTGCCGGGGAATCCGGTTTCCTCCATCGTCTGCGGGCATCTGTTCCTGTTGCCGATGATCCGGGCGATGCTGGGGCTGGGCGAGGCCGCGCCCGAAACGCGGCGCGCGGTGCTGGGCTGCGATGTCGGGCCGACAGGGCCGCGCACCCATTACATGCGGGCGCGGCTGGCGGCGGCGGAGGGCTTGCCCCGGATCACGCCTTTCGACAGGCAGGACAGCGCCCTGATCACCATCCTGACGCAGGCGGATGCCTTCCTGATCCGCCCGCTTGGCGATGGGCCGCAGGCGGCGGGGACGGTGGTGGACTACCTGCCTTTGTGACCCGCTCCGAATCGCGGGATTGACACAAAACAGGAACACTGGCAGAACATTGCATCAACACCACCATGTTGGAGGGGCCGATGCTGACCCGGAAACAGCTTGAACTGCTGGATTTCATCAAGACGCGGATGGATGCCGATGGCGTCCCCCCTTCCTTCGACGAGATGAAGGAGGCGCTGGACCTGCGGTCCAAGTCCGGCATCCATCGCCTGATCACGGCGCTGGAGGAACGGGGGTTCATCCGCCGCCTTGCCCATCGCGCCCGCGCGCTGGAGATCGTCAAGCTGCCCGAGGCGATGGAGAAGCCAGGCTTCAAGCCCCGCGTGATCGAAGGGACGAAGCCGGAGACGCCGCGTGCGGCACTGCCGGTGGAGCCGATCCACGCGCTGGAACTGCCGGTGATGGGGCGGATCGCGGCGGGCGTGCCGATCGAGGCGATTGCGGAAGTGTCGCATCACGTGGCGGTGCCAGGGTCGATGCTGTCGGGGCGTGGGCATCACTATGCGCTGGAGGTCAAGGGCGACTCGATGATCGAGGCGGGCATCAACGATGGCGACATCGTCGTGATCCGCGAACAGTCCACCGCCGAGAACGGCGATATCATCGTGGCCTTGGTCGAGGAGTCGGAGGCCACGCTGAAGCGGTTCCGCCGTCGCGGCAACATGATCGCGCTGGAGGCGGCGAACCCCGCCTATGAGACGCGGGTCTTTCCCGACCATGCGGTGCGGGTGCAGGGGCGTCTGGTCGGGTTGATCCGGACCTACTGACCTGTCGGGATCGGCGGCA
Source organism: Tabrizicola sp. M-4 (assembly GCF_051132405.1). Lineage (GTDB taxonomy): Bacteria > Pseudomonadota > Alphaproteobacteria > Rhodobacterales > Rhodobacteraceae > Paragemmobacter. The sequence goes on along the minus strand of NZ_CP128606.1, from coordinate 1,494,665 downwards.
AGGGCGGTGCCTCGGCGCCGCCATTTGCGTTCCAGAGCCTGCGGGAGGAGTCCGTGGCGGTCAGGGTGACCGTCCCGCCCGAGGTCGCGATGGCGATGGTCCCGTGGCGGTCAAGGTCGGCTGGCCCGAGGATCAGGCAACCGGGGGCCGGCGGCGGCCCGTCGGTGGTGGCGATGATGAGCCGATAGGTCGCGCAATCCCCCGCCGTGGCCACGCGATCCCTGTCAAGGAGGAGCCCCCGCGCGGGACCGAGGGCGAAGCTGCGGCCGGACGCTGCCGGAGCAAATCCGGGGCGCAGGGCCGCTTCGGCTTGCAAGGCAAGGTCGCCGTCATTTTCCAGCCAGTTGCCGACGAGGAAGCCCTCCCCCCGCGCGCGAGAGAGGGCGCGGCCTTCGGGACCCATGACGCCGACGATGCCCGCGCCGCCGATCAGGATGGCCGGACGGTCCGCCAGCGCCCAGAGGGCGCAGGCGGCTAGGTAGGCGGGCAGGCCCAGCCAGCGCAGCTGTCCGGGCCAGAGCAGCGCCCAGCAGAGACCAAGCGTCAGGAGGGGAAGGACGGCACCGGGCGGAGCGGGAATGGCGGTGACGGCCCCGTCCAGCGCGGCGATCCAGAAAGCCACGGCAAGGATCCAGCGGCAGCCCTGTTCCATCACCCAGAGCGGGGCATCGGCAAGGCCGATGGGGGCAAGAAGCCCGGCCACGGCCCCTGCGGGCATGACGACGGCCCCCATCACGGGGCCGGTCAGGAGATTGGCGAGAAGGCCGTAATCGGTGAAGCGGTTGAAATGCGCCGCCGCATAGGGCGCGGTGGCGATGCCCCCCACGAGCGAGGACAGGAACAGTGCCAGAAGGAAGCGCGCCACGGGGGACAGGCTGCCGGGGGGAAGGCGCGCGTTGGCGTATTGGAAGGCGGCGATCAGGGCGATGGTGGCGGCAAAGCTCATCTGGAAGCCGGGGGAGAGCAGCGCCTCGGGCTGCCAGAGCAGGATGAGGATGGCCGCGATGGCGACGGAGCGGAGTGTGATGGCCCTGCGGTCCAAGAGGACCGCCACCAGCATCACGGCGACCATGATGAAGGCGCGTTCGGTCGCGACGTTGGAGCCGGAGAGGAGCAGGTAGAAGAAGGCCACGCCGAGCGAGACGATGGCCGCGATCTTCTTGCTGTTCCAGCGCAGGGCAACGGGCGGAATCAGGGCAAGGCCATAGCGCAGGAGGGCGAAGACGAAGGCGATGAGGAAGGCCATGTTCATGCCGGAGATGGCCAGAAGGTGGGCAAGGCTGGAATCGCGCAGCGCCTCCACCGCCTCGACGGAAAGGCCGGAGCGGTCGCCGGTCAGGACACCGGCGGCGAAGGCCCCGGCATCGCCGGGGATGCGGGCGCGGATCGCGTCGGACAGATGGGCGCGCAGGCGGCCGATCCGGTCTTCTCCGGGCGCAGGATCCTGCCATGTCAGGGCGGGGTGTCTTGTATAGCCCACAGCGCCAAGGCCTTCGAAGAAGGCCATGCGGCGGAAGTCGAAGGCGCCGGGTTCGACGGGGCCTTCCGGCGGGGAAAGGCGGGCGGTGACCATGACGGTGCTGCCGGGAACCGGGGTGAACCAGCGCTGATCCCCCTGCAGCGAGATGCGGACGCGGGCGGGCGTCGCGGTGGGGGCGATCTCGGCCAGCCAGACCTGATCGAGCGTGATGCGCAGCGCGCCGGAATAGGAGCGGTCGATTTCGACGATGCGCCCTGTGATGGGGCCGGAATAGGGCGATTGCAGCATGGGGGCGGCCACGAGGATCAGGCGCAGTCCGGCGGCAAGCATGCCCAAGGGCGGGCAGGCGATGAGGACGAGCAGCGGTGCCCCCTCGCGGAAGCGCAGCGCGGCAAGGATGCAGAGAAGCACCGCAAATAGCGCGGCCCCATAGGCGCGGGGTCCCGGCTCGGTTGACAGGGCGAACCAGAGGCCGATGCCGATGCCCAGAAGGACGGGCGCGAAGAGCAGCACCCTGCCGCGCAGGGCCGACAGACCCGCCACCATGGCCGATGGCTGCGTCAAGGCCGGGGCCATGCCCGGCACACCCTGCAAAGCCCCCTGCCCCGCCACCTTGTTTCCCGCCCCGCGATTGCCTAGACAGACCCCCGACCCTAGTCCCCCCTTGGTTTCCGAAAGGTTAAGGCACCCATGTGCGCTGCAAAGCCCGTCGTCACCCGCTTCGCCCCCTCGCCCACCGGATACCTGCATATCGGCGGGGGGCGGACGGCGCTGTTCAACTGGCTTTACGCCCGTGGCCGGGGCGGCAAGTTCCTGTTGCGGATCGAGGATACGGATCGCGAACGCTCCACCCCCGAGGCGACTGCGGCCATCCTGCAGGGGCTGCGCTGGCTGGGCCTTGACTGGGATGGCGAGGCGGTCAGCCAGTTCGCCCGCAAGGACCGCCATGCCGAGGTGGCGCATGAGATGCTGGCGCGCGGCACGGCCTATAAATGCTTTTCCACCGCCGAGGAGATCGCGGCCTTCCGCGCCGCGCAGGAGGCGGCGGGCGTAAGCTATGCGGTGTTCCAGAGCCCGTGGCGCGATGCCGATCCGGCCACCCATCCGGCGGGGGCCCCCTATGCCATCCGGATGCGCGCGCCTCGCGAGGGTGAAACCTTGGTCGAGGATGCCGTTCAAGGGACGGTGCGTTTCCGCAACGACCAGTTGGATGACATGATCGTTCTGCGTTCAGATGGAACACCGACCTATATGCTGGCCGTGGTGGTGGATGACCATGACATGGGCGTGACCCATGTCATCCGGGGCGACGATCACCTGAACAATGCCGCACGTCAGCAGATGGTCTATGATGCGATGGGCTGGGATATCCCGGTCTGGGCGCATATCCCGTTGATCCACGGGCCGGACGGGAAGAAGCTGTCAAAGCGGCACGGGGCCACGGCGGTGGGCGATTATCAGGTGCAGGGCTATCCGGCGGCGGGGATGCGCAACTACCTTGCACGGCTGGGCTGGGCGCATGGGGATGACGAATTCTTCACCAGCGCGCAGGCGATGGAATGGTTCGACCTGCCCGGAATCGGGCGGTCCCCCGCGCGGCTGGATTTCAAGAAGCTGGAAAACATCTGCGGCCAGCATATCGCGGCGGGCGAGGATGCTGCGCTGCTGCATGAAATCGAGGCATTCCTTGCGGCCTCGGGGCGCGCGCCCCTGACGGAGGCGCAGCGCGACCTCCTGTCACGCGCGATGTATTGCGTGAAGGACCGCGCGAAGACCTTCCCAGAACTGCTTGAAAAGGCGCATTTTGCGCTGACCAGCCGTCCGATCGTGGCGGATGAGGCCTCGGCCAAGGCGCTGGATACGGTATCCCGTGGTATACTGAAATCGTTGACGCCGCGCCTGCAAACTGCTAGCTGGAACAAGGAAAGCCTTGAGCCGATCCTGACCGAAACAGCCACGGCCCATGGCATCGGTTTTGGCAAGCTTGCCGCACCCTTGCGCACCGCCCTTGCCGGGCGCAGCGCGACACCGAGTGTTTACGACATGATGCTAGTCATCGGTCGGGACGAGACGATTGCGCGGCTGGAGGATGCTGCGGGCTGACCGCTTGCGTCCCTTGGCTGCGAAGCTGCTACCGCCGCCCCCTGAGGCGCGGCCTAACGAGGGACGTTGAGAGATGGCCGAAAGCAAGAAATCCGCGACGCTGACACTGGACGGCAAGAGCTATGAGCTGCCGGTTTACGAACCGACCCTCGGCCCCAACGTTCTGGATATCCGCAAGCTTTATGGCGAGGCGGATGTCTTCACCTTCGACCCCGGCTTCACCTCCACCGCTGCCTGCGAGAGCGCGATCACCTATATCGACGGGGATCAGGGCGAACTGCTGCATCGCGGCTATCCGATCGAGCAGCTGGCGGAGAAATCCTCCTATCTCGAACTCTGCTATCTGCTGCTGTACGGAGAGCTGCCGACCGCGCCGCAACTGGCCGATTTCAAGGGCCGCGTGACGCGGCACACGATGGTGCATGAACAGATGCACTACTTCTTCCGCGGGTTCCGTCGTGACAGCCACCCGATGGCAACGATGGTGGGCGTGGTGGGGGCGATGTCGGCCTTCTATCACGACTCGCTGGACATCAACGATCCTTGGCAGCGCGAGGTGGCGGCGATCCGGATGATCGCGAAACTGCCGACCATCGCCGCCATGGCCTACAAGTATTCGATCGGCCAGCCCTTCGTTTACCCCAAGAACAGCCTCGATTACGCGGGCAACTTCCTGCACATGTGCTTTTCGGTTCCGGCCGAGGATTATGTGGTGGACCCGGTCCTGTCCAAGGCGATGGACCGGATCATGATGCTGCATGCGGATCATGAACAGAACGCCTCCACCTCGACGGTGCGACTGGCGGGGTCTTCGGGTGCGAATCCCTTTGCCTGCATCGCGGCGGGCATCGCCTGCCTCTGGGGCCCGGCGCATGGCGGGGCGAACCAGGCCTGTCTGGAGATGCTGCGCGAGATCGGGACGGTGGACCGCATCCCGGAATACATCCGCCGCGCCAAGGACAAGGACGATCCCTTCCGCCTGATGGGCTTTGGCCACCGCGTTTACAAGAATTTCGATCCGCGCGCGAAGGTGATGAAGGAGTCGGCCGACGAGGTGCTGGGCCTGATGGGGATCGAGAACAACCCCACATTGCAGGTCGCCAAGGAATTGGAGCGGATCGCGCTGGAGGACGATTACTTCGTTTCCAAGAAGCTGTATCCGAATGTCGATTTCTATTCGGGCATCATCCTCGATGCGATGGGCTTCCCCACCTCGATGTTCACGCCGATCTTCGCGCTGTCGCGGACGGTGGGCTGGATTTCGCAGTGGAAAGAGATGATCGGCGAGAAGAACCAGAAGATCGGCCGCCCGCGCCAGTTGTATGTCGGCGAGAAAAAGCGGGATTACATTGATCTGAAACACCGCTGATCTGCGGTGGAACTGCAAGGAACGGCGGCCCTTTGGCCGCCGTTCTTCATTTGGCGTCCTGCAGCCATTGCCAGATGCGCTGTGGCGTGAAGGGCATGTCGACGCGGGCCACGCCCGCAGGGGCAAGCGCATCGCGGACGGCGTTGGAAATGGCCCCCAGCGCGCCGACGGTTCCCGCCTCGCCGCAGCCCTTCATGCCGAAGGGGTTGAGGATGGAGGGCACGGGTTCCGAGGTGAAGGAGATGAAGGGCAGGTCATCCGCGCGGGGCATGGCGTAATCCATGAAGCTGGCGGTCAGGAGTTGGCCGTTCTCGTCATGGATCGCATCCTCCATCACGGCCTGACCAAGGCCCTGCGCGATGCCACCATGGACCTGACCGATGGCGAGTTCGGGGGCGATGAGGGTGCCGAAATCATCGACGACCGTGTAACGGTCCACCCGGCAGGCGCCGGTTTCGGGGTCGATCTCCACCTCGGCCAGATGGGCGCCGTTGGGGAAGGAGCGGCCTTCGAGTTTGATCGTCGCGGAGCCGTCGCAAAGATCGGCGCGGCCCTTCCGGCGGGCCAGATCGGCGGCCTCGGCCAAGGTGAGGCGCAGGTTCGATCCGGGCGCGCCGAAGGTCTGGTCGCTGAAGCGCAGACCTTCGAGGCCAAGGTCCTGTGACAGGAAGGGAAGGAATTGGTCCACCATCCGATGCACCGTGGCGCGCGTTGCCGTTCCCTGCACGGTGACGGAGCGGGAACCGCCGGTCCCGCCACCCTTGGTGATCAGGTCGCTGTCGCCCTGCACCACACGGATCGCCTCGACCGGGATGCCCGTCATGTCGGAGAGCATGCGGGCATAGACTGTTTCATGCCCCTGCCCGTTCGATTGCGTGCCGACATAGAGGGTTGCGCCACCGCCTTCGTCCAGCGTGATGCGGGCGGTTTCGACATCGTCGCCAAGGATGGATTCGATATAGGTGGCAAGCCCGAGACCGCGCAGCAAACCTTTGTTTGCGCTTGATTTTCGGCGTTCTGGGAAGCCTGCGACATCGCCTTCCACCTCGGCCCGGGCGAGGACGCGGTGGAAATCGCCCACGTCGATGAATTGATCCGTCACGGTGCGATGGGGGAAGGTGGTGATGAAGTTTCGCCGCCGCAGGTCGAAGGGATCGGCGCCGAGTTGGCGCGCGGCCTCATCCATGACGCGTTCGATGGTGAGGATCGCCTCGGGCCGGCCCGCGCCGCGATAGGCATCGACAGGAGCGGTGTTGGTGAAGGTGCCGATGCTGTTCAGCCAAGCGTGGGGAATGTCGTAGAGGCCGGTCAGGACCTTGGAAAACAGTTCCGATTGAATGGGTTGGCCGTATTGCGAGTTGTAGGCGCCAAGGTTCGAGAGCACCGTGACGCGATAGCCGGTGATGCGGAGGGCAGCGTCGAAGCCCATCTCGGCGCGGGCGATGAGGTCGCGGCCTGCATTGTCTGTCAGCATGCCTTCGCCGCGTTCGGCCATCCAGCGGACGGGACGGCCCAGCAGGCGCGCGGCTTGGGCGAGGACGACATATTCAGGGTAGGTCATGGCCTTCATCCCGAAGCCGCCGCCGACATCGGGATTGGTGACGCGGACGGCATCCTCGGGCAGGCCGAGCATGCGGGCGAGTTCGCGTTTCTGCGTCCAGACCCCCTGCCCGTTCACGCAGAGATGCAGGCGGCCATCTTGGAATTCGGCCCAAGCGCCGCGCGGTTCCATCGGGTTCACGATGACGCGGTTGTGGATCACCTCCAGCGTGACGACATGGGCTGCGGTGGCGAGGGCGGCGGCGGTTTCCGCCTCGTGCCCGATGCCGAAGTCGAAGGCGCGGTTGGCCGGGGCCTCGGGGTGGATCTCGGGCCCGCCGGGGTGGAGCGAGAGGGTGACGGGGCGTTCGTCCATGTCGAGGGCAATCAGGTCGGCGGCATCGCGGGCGGCGTCGATGCTGTCGGCGACGATCAGGGCCATGGCCTCGCCCACGAAGCGCACGCGGCCATCGGCGAGGACGGGGCGCGGCGGGGCGGCGCCCCGGCTGCCGTCACGGTTGGCGACGCGGGAGAAGCGCATGCCGATATCGACGCCCGCCGCGCGCAGGTCCTGCGCGGTGAGGACGAGATGCACGCCGGGGGCGGTGCGGGCGGCGGAGACGTCCAGCAAGGTGATGTCGGCATGCGCGCGGTCAGAGCGGAGGAACCATGCGCGCAACGCATTTTTCGGCGCGATATCATCGACATAGCGGCCCTGTCCCGTGAGGAAGCGATGATCTTCGACGCGATGGGCGGGCTGCGACTGGCCGAATTTCATGGGCGGGGTCCTTCCTTGGTCAGCGCAGGAAGCTACGCCCCCGGCGGGGAATGTCCAGCCGGGGGCGCGAGGGTTAACCAAAGATTAAGGGCAGTCCGCCGTGGCGGTCAGACCTTGAGCGACAGGACCGTCGCCATGGCCAATTCGCCAAAGCCGTTGAAGCGGGTGTTGGTGACCGTGGAATAGGCCCCCATCCCCTGCACGATGACGTAATCCCCTTCGGCGATGTCGGAGGGCAGCGGCACCTCGCCCGGCAGACGGTCGACCGAGTCGCAGGTCGGGCCGAAGACGATACGCGGCAGGGGCGCGCCGGTGCGAAGCTGGCCTTCGGGCGACATGACCTGCACGCGGTCGATCACGCCGATCAGCGGGAGTTCGGTCAGGCTGCCATAGACGCCGTCATTCAGGAACACATGCGTGTCGTCGCGCAGCGCCTTGACCCGTGCGGCCAGCGTGAAGGCATCGCCGCAGAGGGCGCGGCCGGGTTCGCAGACCAGCATCGGGCGGGCAGAACCGAAAGCCTCGGTCGCGACGCGGTCGATCAGGGCGAAGGTCGCCTCGATCTGCGGGATGACGCCGGTCAGGCGGTGCGAGGGGAAGCCGCCGCCGACGTTCAGCCGGGCGATGGTGACGCCCGCATCGCGCGCGATGTCCGCAGCCGTGCGGATATAGGTTTCCCATGCCGCCGGGTCAGTGCATTGCGTGCCGGGGTGGAAGGTGATGGAGGGGATGAAGCCCGCATCGGCCACGGTCCGCAGGAGTTCGGTGGCAAGCTCGGCCGTCGCGCCGAATTTCGCGCCGAAATTGTAGGCCGCCCCTGCAACGGGCAGCTTGAAGCGGACGGAGATTTCGGTGTCGCGGGCCGGGACCAGTTCGATCAGCTTGGCCAGTTCCGATTTGGAATCAACCGAATAGGACTTCACGCCCTTTTCCACGGCATGCAGGATTTCGCTGCGGGCGCGGACGGGGTTGTTGTAGTGGATGGCCGCATCGGGGGCGAGGCGGCGGATCAGGTCGATCTCGAAGGCGGAGGCGCAGTCATAGCCGCGCACGCCGGCGGCGGCGAGGTTTTCGATCACCTCTTCGCCGGGGTTCGATTTGACCGCATAGGTGACCATGCCCGGAAAGCCGTCGATGAAACGGCGGGCGGCGGCCTGCAGCGCCGAGGGGCTGAAGAACAGCACCGGGTTTTCCGGCTGCTGGTTGCGGAGGAATTCGGTCGGATTGGTCCAGATCGTTTTGGACAGTCCCATCGGCGTGATCCTTTCTGCCAACAAGACGCAAGCCCTCCCCGTTTGCATGTTAGGGGCAGCGGCACCTGCGAGGTTTTTTCCAACCAGGCCAGGTGCGTATGAGCCGCCCTTTTCCTGCAAATGAGGATGCCGCATATGGGGTACAACTTCACCGGACAAAACTGTATAAATGGAGCGAAATGTCGTCATAATGACGAAAAGGGCGGGCAAATTGCATGGATGACCTGGATCGCAACATCATCGGGCTTTTGGGGGCGGATGCCCGTATGTCGGTGGCGACGCTGGCGCGGCGACTAAAGGTTGCGCGGTCGACCATACAGGCGCGGCTGGAGCGGTTGGAGACGACCGGCATCATAGCCGGATACACGTTGAAATTGGGTGAAGGCGCCCGTCAGGGGCGGCTGCGGGCCTCGGTCCTGTTGACGATCGAGCCGCGGGGGCAGGCGGGGATTCTGCAACGGCTGAAGGCGATTGCGGAGGTGGAGCGGGTGTTCACGACCTCGGGGCGGTTCGACCTCTTGTTGCAGATCACCTGCCCGAACACGCAGGTTCTGGATCAGGTTCTGGACCAGATCGGGACGATCACGGGGGTGAAGTCGTCGGAAAGCCTGATCCATCTGTCGACGCGGATCGACCGCGCCGTTTGAGAAAAATGACCGTACCGGAATCCGTGCCGGAAACTGTACCGCAAACTGTCAGCACGCAGCGAACGAGGCGTTAACGGACCGGGGGCGGGAAGGATTGTTCCAGCAGGCCCATCAGGACCTGATCGCGGGCGGCGGGCGGGAGGGCGGCCACGGCCTTGAGCCGACCATTCGACAGGAGGTCGGCAAGGCCATGCGCCATGGCCCATGCGGCGGCGGCGGCGACCTCGTCCCCACCCGCATCAGCGACCTGCCTGCGGAGGTGGTCATAGGCGGCGGTTGCCGCCGCGTCCAAGGTCGGGTCGGAGAAATCCGGCTGGTCCGAACCGAAGAGCAGGCGGAAGAGCGCGGGGCGCTGCATGGCGAAGTCGATATAGCCCAGACCCGCGGCAGTGAGTTGCGCGCGGGGGTCGGGGGCGGCCTGCGCCTCGCGCAGGCCCTGCGCCGCGAGGAAGCGGTGGAAGCCTTCCGCCGCCAGAGCGGTGAGAAGCCCGCGCGTATCGCCGAAGTGATGCGCGGGCGCGGCATGGCTGACCCCGGCGCGTCTGGCGACCTGACGGAGCGAGAAGGCCTCTACCCCGCGTTCGGTCAATTCCTCCTCGGCCGCGCGCAGGAGGGCGGAGCGGAGGTCGCCGTGGTGATAGCCGCGTCTGGTGTCGTCATCGGTCATGGCGGCAGGGATAGCGCGCAATCTTTACGGTGTAAAGTTTTCGCTTGACCCGTGGCGGCGATTCGGCGCACCAATCCTGACAGTGTAAAGATGAGGTGCCTTATGACGCCGGATACCCTGTTCCAGATTGCCAATCCGCTGGCCATGGCGGGGTGGGTGGCGCTGGCCCTTTCGCCGCTGGCGCCCCGGCCCGCGCTGATGCTGGCGGGGGGTGTGATCCCGCTGATGCTGTCGGTGGCCTATGCGGGGCTGGTGCTGGCCTTCTGGTCGGGGGCGGAGGGCGGGTTCGACACGCTGGCCAATGTGCAGCTTCTGTTCACCGATCCGGCCATCGCTCTGGCGGGGTGGGTGCATTACCTGGCCTTCGATCTGTTCGTGGGGGCATGGGCCACGCGGGTGGCCCGTGACGAGGGCATCCCGCATCTGTTCCTGCTGCCCTGCCTTGCGCTGACCTTCCTGTTCGGTCCGGCGGGTTTCCTTGCCTTCTCTGCCCTGCGTTTCACCCAATCCCGCCTGAGGGCGGCCCACCTGAAAGGCTGATCCCATGACCGCAATCGCCCCCCCTGCCCCTGCAACCCCCAACCGCCTGTGGACCGATGCCCCGGCCTTCATGGCGCTGGCCGTGCTGATTTCCCTGACGATGGTGCCGGTGCTGGCGGCGATGACACTGGACCCGCGCGAGTTCGGCGGGGAGGATATCTGGCTGAAACCGCTGAAGTTCCATATCGCGCTGGCGATCTATCTGGGGACGCTGGCCTTCTTCGCCCGCTGGATGACGGAGGCGCAGCGGCACGGGCGGGCATGGCGGTGGTTCGTCGCGGTGGTCTGTGCCTGCGTGCTGGGCGAGCTGCTCTGGATCGGCGGCGCGGCGGCGCTGGGGACGGGGTCGCATTTCAACCTGTCCTCGCCCGTGTGGAACGCGCTCTATTCGCTGATGGGGCTGGCCGCCGTGACGCTGACATCGGCGAGCCTCGTGATGGGCATCGCGATCTGGCGGAATGCGGCGACGGGGCTGCATCCTGCGGTGAAGTTGTCGGTGGTGCTTGGGCTGGTGCTGACCTTTTTGCTGACGGTGCTGACGGCGGGATACATGTCCTCGACGCCGGGGCATTTCGTGGGGGTTCCCGTCACGGGGGAGCGGCTGCCCGTGTTCGGCTGGTCGCGCGAGGTGGGGGACCTGCGCGTGGCGCATTTCCTTGCGACCCATGCGCTGCATGGGTTGCCGCTTTGGGGGTTGGTCGCGGCGCGGATGGGGGATGCTCGTGGGTCGCTGACGCTGGTCTGGGCGGGGGCGGCAGTCTATGCGGCGCTGGTGTTGGCGACATTCGCGCAAGCCATCGCGGGGCTGCCGCTGATCTGACCGCTTTCCCCAACAGGTGCTTTCCCTTGCCCCCTTGGCGCGCTAGAACCCCCGGCGACTGCAAGGGGTGCCGGAAATGCCGATGGAAAAGACCTTCAACGCCACCGAGGCCGAGGCGCGGATCTCCGCGAAATGGATCGAGAGCAAGGCCTTCCGCGCCGGGGCGAATGCGCGCCCGGGGGCGGAAAGCTTCTGCGTGATGATCCCCCCGCCGAACGTGACGGGGTCGCTGCATATGGGGCATGCCTTCAACAACACGTTGCAGGACATCCTGACGCGCTGGCACCGGATGAAGGGCCATGACACGCTGTGGCAGCCGGGGACGGACCATGCGGGCATCGCCACCCAGATGGTGACGGAGCGCGAGATGGCCGCGAAGGGCGAACCCTCGCGGCGCGAGATGGGGCGCGACGCCTTCACCCTGCGGGTCTGGGAGCAGAAGCGGAAGTCGCGCGGCACGATCATCGGGCAGTTGCAGCGGCTGGGCTGTTCCTGCGACTGGGACCGCGAGGCCTTCACCATGTCGGGCGCGCCGAATGCGCCAGCGGGGGAAGAAGGGAATTTCCACGACGCCGTGATCCGGGTCTTCGTGGACCTCTATAACAAGGGCTTCATCTATCGCGGCAAGCGGCTGGTGAACTGGGACCCGCATTTCGAGACGGCGATCTCTGACCTCGAGGTCGAGAATATCGAGGTCGACGGGCATATGTGGCATTTCAAATACCCGCTCGCGGGCGGGGCCACCTATCGCTATGTCGAGAAGGATGCGGAGGGGAACGTGGTGGTGGACGAGGTCCGCGACTACATCTCCATCGCCACGACGCGGCCCGAGACGATGCTGGGCGACGGCGCAGTGGCGGTGCATCCGTCGGATGAGCGCTATGCGGCCATCGTCGGGAAACTCTGCGAGATTCCGGTGGGGCCGAAGGAGCATCGGCGTCTGATCCCGATCATCGCGGATGAATATCCGGATCCGACCTTCGGGTCGGGCGCGGTGAAGATCACCGGGGCGCATGACTTCAACGACTATGGCGTGGCGAAGCGGGGGGGGATTCCCTGTTATCGCCTGATGGATACGCGGGCGCGGTTGCGGGATGATGGGGTGGCCTATGCCGAGGCTGCGGCGATTGCTCAGGCCGTGGCGCGGGGGGAGCGGGTGCTCTCCGAGGCGGAGGCGGATGCGCTGAACCTCGTCCCCGATCACCTGCGGGGGCTGGACCGGTTCGAGGCGCGGAAGCGCGTGGTCGAGGAGATCACCGCGGAAGGTCTGGCCGTGATGACGCGGGCGGATGATGCGCGGTTGGGCAAGGCGGCGGTGAAGGGTGGCGGGGTGAACCCCGCCCTACAGGACGGCGCGGACGAGGTGGCGATGGTGCCGCTGGTCGAGGCCAAGAAAATCATGCAGCCCTTCGGCGATCGTTCGAAAGTGGTAATCGAACCCATGCTGACGGACCAATGGTTCGTCGATACGGTTCGAATCGTGCAACCCGCGCTGGACGCCGTGCGGGGCGGGACGGTCAAGATCATCCCGGAAAGCGGGGAGCGGACCTATTACCACTGGCTGGACAATATCGAGCCGTGGTGCATCTCGCGCCAGTTGTGGTGGGGGCATCAGATCCCGGTTTGGTATGATGCCGATGGCAACCACTACTGCGCCGCGACCGAGACCGAGGCGCAGGCGATGGCACCGGGGAAGGCACTGACCCGTGACCCCGATGTGCTGGATACATGGTTCTCCTCCGGCCTCTGGCCCATCGGCACCCTCGGCTGGCCCGAGGAAACCGACGCGCTGAAGCGGTTCTTCCCGACCTCCGTCCTCATCACCGGGCAGGACATCCTGTTCTTCTGGGTCGCCCGGATGATGATGATGCAGTTGGCTGTGGTGGGTGAGGTGCCGTTCAAGACGGTCTATCTGCATGGGCTGGTGCGGGATGCCAAGGGCAAGAAGATGTCGAAGTCCTTGGGCAACGTCATCGACCCGCTGGAGATCATCGACGAATACGGCGCGGATGCGCTGCGCTTCACCAATGCGGCGATGGCGTCGCTTGGGGGCGTGCTGAAACTCGATACCCAGCGGATCGCGGGGTATCGGAACTTCGGCACGAAGCTGTGGAATGCCTGCCGCTTTGCCGAGATGAACGGGGTCTGGGAGGGGCATGCGACGCAAGCCGCCGCCCCCGCAGCCACCGCCACGGCAAACCGCTGGATCATCGGCGAGACGGTGCGGACACTGGCCGAGGTGGATGCGGCGCTGGCCGAGTATCGCTTCGATCAGGCGGCGGATGCGCTGTATCGTTTCGTCTGGGGCAAGGTCTGCGACTGGTATGTGGAATTCGCCAAGCCCCTCTTCGATGGCGATGCGGCGGACGAGACGCGCAAGGTCATGGCATGGGTGCTGGACCAGTGCATGATCCTCTTGCATCCGATGATGCCCTTCATCACCGAGGAACTTTGGGCCACGACCGGAACGCGCGCGAAGATGCTGGTGCATACGGATTGGCCGGAGGCTGACCTTTCGCTGGCGGATGCGGCGGCGGATCGGGAGATGGGCTGGGTGACCGGGTTGATCGACGAGATCCGGTCGGCCCGCGCGCAGATGCATGTGCCGGTGGGGTTGAAGATCGACCTTGTGGCAACCTCTCTGGACGACGCGGCGCGGCAGGCTTGGGCGCGCAACGAGGTGCTGATCAAGCGGCTGGCGCGGGTGGAAAGTCTGAGCGAGGCGGCGACGGCGCCGAAGGGCTCTGTCTCCATCGCGTTGGAAGGTGCTGCCTTCGCGATGCCGCTGGAAGGGATCATCGACATCGCAGAAGAGAAGGCGCGTCTCTCCAAGGCTCTGGATAAGCTGGGCAAGGAAATCGGGGGGCTGAAGGGCCGTCTGGGCAATCCGGCCTTCGTAGCCAGCGCCCCGGAAGAAGTGGTGGATGAGGCCCGCGCCAATCTGGAAGCCCGCGAAGATGAGGCGGCGAAGCTGGACGCGGCCCTGAAACGGCTTGCGGAAATCGGCTGATTTCATCCGTTCACAAATATCCCGAGGGGGTGAGCCGCCCTCCGGGCGGCGAGGGGGGCGAGCAGCCCCCCTTTTCTTTTGCGACATCAGGCGCGACACTCTCCCCAAAGGAGTGCCGCCCATGTCTTGGCTTTCCCGCCTTGCCGAACGCCAGATGCAGAAGGCCCGCCTGAAGGGAGAGCTTCAGGGGCTTGAGGGGGAAGGAAAACCTTTGCCCGACCGTCCGGGCGATGCCTTCATCAGCCCCGGCGATGCGGTGGGGTTCCGGATCATGGCCGAGGCCGGGGTGTTGCCCGAGGAGATCGTCCTGAAGAAGGAGGCCGCGCGCCTGCGCGAGGTGCTGGCGGTGACCGAGGGCGAGGAGGCGCGCAAGGCGGTGATGGCGGAGCTTGCGCGGGTGGAGATGCGGCAGGCCATGGCCGAAGAAGCGCGGCGGCGCTTCCTGCGGGAGTGAGGGGGCGAAGAATTTTCGTCCGAAGATTCTTCGGGGGCGATCCTTCTGCGAAGGATCGGGAGGGACGAATTTTCGGATGAAAATTCGTCGCTTGCGCTTTTCCGCGCGGCGCGCTTCCTTGGCGGGCATGATCGGACCTCGCCTCACCCCGCTTGCCGCCACGCTCCCCGATACCGTGCCCTTCGTCGGGCCCGAAACGCAGGAACGTGGCCTTGGCCGCCCCTTCCGCGCCCGGTTGGGCGCGAATGAAAGCCGCTTCGGCCCCTCGCCCCGCGCCATCGCCGCGATGGCAGCGGCGGCGGGGGAAGCGTGGATGTATGGCGACCCGGAGATGCACGATCTGCGCGGCGCCATCGCCGCCCATCATGGCGTGACGCCCGCCCATGTGATGGTTGGCGAAGGGATCGACGGGCTCTTGGGCGTTCTGGTCCGGCTGATCGCGGGGCCGGGGGATGCGGTCGTCACCTCGCTGGGGGCCTATCCGACCTTCAACTTCCATGTCGCGGGGTTCGGTGCCGATCTGCACCGCGTTCCCTATCGCGACGACCGGGAGGACCCGGAGGCCTTGCTGGCCAAGGCGCGGGAGGTGGGGGCGAAGCTGGTCTATTTCGCCAATCCCGACAATCCGATGGGGTCATGGCACGGGGCAGCGGCGGTGGAGGCCATGGTGGCGGGGCTGCCGGAAGGCTGCCTTCTGGTGCTGGACGAGGCCTATGTCGACCTCGCCCCGGCGGATGTGGTTCCCGTGATCGCGCCGGACGATCCGCGCGTGATCCGGATGCGGACCTTTTCCAAAGGCTATGGGCTGGCGGGGCTGCGGGTGGGCTATGCGCTGGCCGCGCCCGGGTTGATCCGGGCCTTCGACAAGGTGCGCAACCATTTCGGGATGGGGCGCGTGGCGCAGGCGGGGGCGATGGCCGCGCTGGCGGATCAGGATCACCTGCGCGCCGTGCGGGCGCAGGTTGCCGCGGCGCGGGAGCGGATTGCGGGGATCGCAGCGGCGAACGGGTTGCGCGCCCTGCCATCGGCCACGAATTTCGTGGCGGTGGATTGCGGGCGGGATGGGGATTTCGCCCGTGCGGTGCTGCGGGGCTGCATCGAACGGGGGCTGTTCATCCGCATGCCGGGGGTGGCGCCGCTGGATCGCTGCATCAGGATCAGCGTGGGGACGCCTGCCGATCTGGACGTGCTGGAGGAGGTCCTGCCCCAAGCGCTGCGCGCGGCGCGGCCTTAGGTCATTCCGCCTTGCCGATGGCCGGGGCCGGGCCGGGGGGTGGCTCCACCGCCGGGCCGAGGCGCGGGGTCGGGGCTGCGGTCGTGGGTTCGTGAAGGGTGGCGGCAAGGGCCACGCTGGCGGGCAGCGTGCGGCGGAAGACGAGCATCGTCTGTTCCACAGTGCGGGTCTTGGTGAAGCCCGCGCGCTCCTCGCAGGGGAGGGTTTCGGCGCGCTGGTATTCCCAGCCGTCGCGGCCCAGATCGTTCATCAGGGTGGAGAGGGTCAGGGCGAAGCGGTCTTCGGTCGTCTTCGCCTCGCGCGATTTGGTGCCGCGGCGGGGGGCGGGGACGACCTTGTATTCGTAACGCTGCATCGCGGGCTCCGGTAAGATTGGCGGGAAGGTAGGGTCAGGCGGGGGCACCGCGCAAGGCGCAGGCCGGGCGGAGCGGGCTTTCCCGCCGACCGCCCTGCCCCGTCAGAGGCCCAGCTTCTGCGCCACCATCTGATTGACGACCGCCGGATTGGCCTTGCCACCCGTGGCCTTCAGCACCTGCCCGGTGAACCAGCCTGCGAGTTTCGCGTTGACCTTGGCCTTTTCCACCTGTTCGGGATTGGCGGCGATCAGGGCGTCCAGCGCGCGTTCGATCTCGCCCGTATCCGTCACCTGCTTCATCCCGCGTGCGGCCGCCACTTCGGCGGGGTTGCCGCCTTCGGTCCAGAGGATTTCGAAGAGGTCCTTGGCCATCTTGGTGGTGATCTCGCCCGACGCGATCAGATCGAGGACGCCGCCGATCTGCGCCGCGGAAAGCGGGCTGTCGGTGACGCCCTTGCCTTCCTTGTTCAGGCGGCCGAAGAGTTCGTTGATGATCCAGTTCGCGGCCTGCTTGCCGTCGCGGCCCTTGGCCACTTCCTCGAAGAAGGCGGCGTTGTCGAGTTCGGCGGTCAGCACGTTGGCGTCATAGTCGGTCAGGCCGAAATCGGCCATGAAGCGGGCCTTCTTGGCGTCCGGCAGTTCCGGCATGGAGGCCGCGATGTCATCGACCCAAGCCTGTTCGATCTCCAGCGGGAGGAGGTCCGGGCAGGGGAAATAGCGGTAGTCGTGGGCTTCTTCCTTCGATCGCATCGACCGCGTCTCGCCCTTGTCGGGGTCGTAGAGGCGGGTTTCCTGATCCACCTTGCCGCCGTCTTCGAGGATGGCGATCTGGCGTCGCGCCTCGTATTCGATGGCGGCTTGGATGAAGCGCAGCGAGTTCATGTTCTTGATCTCGCAGCGCGTGCCGAGATGCGAGAAGTCTTGGCTTGCCTGATAGCGTTCGTAATCGCCCGGACGGCAGACCGAGACGTTGACGTCGGCGCGCAGATTGCCGTTCTGCATGTTGCCATCGCAGGTGCCCAAGTAGCGCAGGATCTGGCGGAGTTTGGCGACATAGGCCGCCGCTTCCTCGGGACCGCGGATGTCGGGGCGGCTGACGATTTCCATCAGCGCGACGCCGGTGCGGTTGAAGTCGACAAAGGACATGTTGGGATCCATGTCGTGGATCGACTTGCCCGCGTCCTGTTCGAGGTGGATGCGTTCGATGCGCACGCGGCGGGCGACGCCGGGGGCCATTTCCACGATAACCTCGCCCTCGCCCACGATGGGGTGGTAGAGTTGGCTGATCTGATAGCCCTGCGGCAGGTCGGGGTAGAAGTAGTTCTTGCGGTCGAAGGCCGAGCGCAGGTTGATCTGCGCCTTGAGGCCAAGGCCCGACCGCACCGCCTGTTCAACGCAGAACTCGTTGATGACGGGCAGCATGCCGGGCATGGCGGCATCGACGAAGGCCACGTTGGAATTGGGCTCGGCCCCCACGGCGGTGGAGGCCCCCGAAAACAGTTTCGCATTGGAGGCGACCTGCGCATGTATTTCCATGCCGATCACGAGTTCCCAATCGCCGGTCGCGCCGGCGATGACCTTGGGTTTCGGGGCCTCGTAGCGGAAGTCGAGCATCGCGGTCCGTCCTTCATGCGGTTTGCCCGACTGTCTAGGGCGTCAGGGCGGCGGCATCAAGTCGGCTTGCGGAGCGGTCTACGCGTGACGGTCCTCTTTTGGCCGATATGCAGACGGTCGATCCCCGGAACGAGGGCGGCGATCAGGATGGCGGGAAGGAGGATGAGGAAAAGGAGGACGGTGCAGATGCGGATCAGAAGATCGGCCAAGGGCGACCTGGCAAAGAACTTGGACATGGGTTCACTCAGTAACGACAGGATCGGCGAAAGGTCTGGTGGGGGGCATCGGCGACCTTGGGCGGCGCCGTGGCCTCCGACTTCTTCGGATGATTGAGAAGGTCCGAGCGCTTTGTGGTGGCAGTGTGTTTGCTTTGCGGCGGAACCGCGTCGGAGCGTCGGAATGGCAGGATTTCGCCGATCGCCTGTGGAAACAATCCGTTTCCGTGGACAGGGGCGGCTGTGGCTGATCAAAGGCCGGGGTCGCGCATTGGGGGCGCGTCGCTGCCGAACGGATACCGATGAGACGTCTTTCCGCCCTTCTGTCGCTGCCGCTTGCCGCGGTCCTTTTGGGGGCCTGCGTGCCCGCAGGCCAGACCAGCCTGTCCACCAGCGGGCAGATGCCGCCGATGCAATGGGATGTGCGGCCCGAGGGCCGGGAATGGACACAGACGACGCTGGAAGCGCTGGAAGCGCATGACGAGATGCTGGCGGAGACGGTTCCCGCCGATGTCGCGGCATGGTGCCCCGGCTATGCCACGGCCTCCATCGAGGATCGCCGCGCCTTCTGGGCGGGGATGATGTCGGCGGTGGCGCGCTATGAATCGACGTGGAACCCGAAGGCTTCGGGCGGTGGCGGGCGTTATATCGGCGTGATGCAGATCTCGCCGCGTTCGGCCAGCTATCACCAATGCGAAGCCAATACGGTGGCCGAGTTGAAGGACGGGTCGGAGAACCTGGAATGCGCCACGCTCATGATGGCGAAGGCCGTGGCCAATGACGGGCTGGTGGCCGGTGGCGGCAATCGCGGCATCGGGCGGGACTGGATGCCGCTGCGCGATGCGAGCAAGCGGGCGGCCATGGCGGAATGGACGCGGGCGCAGCCCTACTGCCAAGGTTGAGGCGGGTGGCGGGGTGAACCCCGCCCTACATTCGTGCGGTTTGGCGGGGTGAACCCCGCCCTACTCGCCGCGCATGCGGTTCACCATCTCGGCCAGATCGCGGCTCAGGCCCGGTGTCTCGGCGATGCGGAAGAGTTCGGCCAATACCATCTCCCAGCGGGATCCATCGTAGCGGGGCCACGTCTCGAAGGCGGTGGACATTCGGGCGGCCGTTTGGGGATTGATGGGGTCGAGTTTCAATAGCCAGTCGGCAACCAGCCGGTAGCCCGCGCCGGAGGCGTGGTGGAAGCCTGCATGATTGGCCGAAAGCGCGCCGATCACCGCGCGGAAGCGGTTGGGGTTCTTCCAGTCGAAGGCAGGGTGGCGGGTGAGCGCCTCGGTCACCTCGGCGGCGCGGTCAGGATGGGCATGGGCGATCTGCAGGGCGAACCACTTGTCCATGACGTTGCGGTCCTTGGACCAGCGGGATTCGAAGAGGCGGAGTTCCTCTTGCCCCTGCCCTGCCTCCAGCAGCGCGACGAGGGCGCCCACCTCTTCGGTCATGTTGTCGGCGGCGCGATAGGCGGCGGTGGCGGCCTTGCCGCCGTCGATCCGCGTCAGAAGGTTGAGCGCCGCGATACGCAGGGCGCGGCGGCCTGCGGCGCGGGCGTCGGGGGTGAAGGGGCCGGGTTCGGCCAAGGCGTCGATCAGCGCGGGCAGTCGGGGGGCAAGGCGGCGGGCCAAGGCATCGGCCATGCGGCGGCGTTCGGTCCAGATGCGGGCGGGATCGGGGGTGATGCCTGCGGCATGGAGGGTGGCGGCCATGTCATCCTCGCCCGGCAGGCGCAGGGCAAGGGCGCGGAAGGCGGGGTCGAGCGTTTCGTCGAAGGTGACGCGGGCGATGGCATCGAGCCAGTCGGGGCCGGGGGATGCGCCATCGGTGACCATGCGGGCGAGCAGGTCCTTGGCCAACGCGCGCCCGGCCTCCCATTTGTTGAAGGGGTCGGTGTCGTGGGCAAGGAGGAAGGCGCGTTCCTCGGGGCTGACCTCGCGCTCCAGCACCACGGGGGCGGAGAAGCCGCGCAGGATCGACGGGACGGGGCGGGTGGCGGCGGGGAAGCGGAAGGATTGCTTGGCTTCGGTCAGTTCGAGGACGGTCGTCGGCAGCACCTCGTCGCCGTTTGGGTTGAGGAGGCCCAGCGCGATGGGGATAACCTTCGCGCCCTTGTCCGGCTGGCCGGGGGTTGGCGGGTTCTCCTGTTCGAAGGTCAGGGTATAGGTCGCGCCGTCCCATTCCTCCCATACCTTGACGCGGGGGGTTCCGGCTTCGGTATACCAGCGCTTGAACTGCGTGAGGTCGCGCCCCGTCGCATCCTGAAACACCGTCAGCCAATCCTCGATCGTGGCGGCGTCCCCGTCATGGCGCGTGAAATAGAGGTCCAGCGCCTTGGCATAGCCGTCATCACCCACGAGGCGCTTGAGCATGCCGATCACCTCGGCGCCCTTTTCGTAGATGGTGGCGGTGTAGAAATTGTTGATCTCTACATAGCTGTCGGGGCGGACGGGATGGGCGAGCGGGCCGCCATCCTCGCGGAATTGCCGCGCGCGGAGCATCAGCACATCCTCGATCCGCTTGACCGCGTGAGAGCGCATGTCGCCGCTGAATTGCTGGTCGCGGAAGACGGTCAACCCTTCCTTGAGGCAAAGCTGGAACCAGTCGCGACAGGTGATGCGGTTGCCGGTCCAGTTGTGGAAATATTCGTGGGCGATGATCGCCTCGATCCGCGCGAAGTCGTCATCGGTCGCGGTTTCGGGGCTGGCGAGGACGAATTTGGAGTTGAAGATGTTCAGCCCCTTGTTCTCCATCGCGCCCATGTTGAAATCGTCCACGGCCACGATGTTGAAGACGTCGAGGTCGTATTCGCGGCCATAGGCGGTTTCGTCCCAGCGCATGGAGCGGATCAGGCTGTCCATCGCATAGGCGCAGCGGTCCTGATCGCCGGGGCGGACCCAGATGTTCAGGGCGACGGGGCGGCCGGAAGCAGTGGTGAAGGCGGCGCTGTGGGCCACCAGATCGCCCGCGACGAGGGCGAAGAGGTAGGCGGGTTTGGGCCATGGGTCCACCCATTCGGCCCAGCCCGCCCCCTGCCCCGCCGGGTTGCCGTTGGACAGGAGGACCGGCAGGTCGCTTTCGATCCGCACGCGGAAGGGGGCCATGACGTCGGGGCGGTCGGGGTAGAAGGTGATCTTGCGGAACCCCTCGGCCTCGCACTGGGTGCAATACATGCCGCGCGACATGTAGAGCCCTTCGAGGGCGGTGTTGCCTTCGGGGTCGATCTCCACCTCTGACTCGAGCGTGAAGGGCGCGGCGGGAAGCAGGGCGGCGGGGATGGTGAGGCCCGTATCGTCGGGGGTGACGTCCAGCGGATGACCGTTCAGGCGGAGCGAGAGAAGGCGGAGGTTCTCGCCATCCAGCCGCAGGTCGTTGCTGCCGGGGCGGGAGGGATTTGGCGAAAGGCGCAGGGTGGCCTGCACGCGGGTCGCGCGGGGAGAAAGGCGGAAGGTCAGCGCCACATCCTCCACCCGGTGGGTGAAGGGCTGGTAATCGGCAAGGTGGATGGCGCGGGGCTGGGTGGTCATGGCTGCTCTCCTTTGGAGGAAAGCTATGGAGGCCCGACGGGGATGGCAAGGCGTGCGGGCGGTCAGGCCAGCGGGAGGTGAAGGGTGAAGGTGCTGCCCGCGCCCTCGCGGCTTTCGACGGTGATGTCAGCCCCGATCTGTTCGGCAAGGCGGCGACAGATGGTCAGGCCGATTCCGGTGCCGCCGATGATGCTGTTTTCGTGACCGAGACGGTCGAAGGGCGTGAAGAGGCGCTGCAGGCGGTCGGCGGGGATGCCGATGCCGGTATCGCGGACATGGATGGCAAGCCGGTTGCCATGCTGCGCGGTGGAGACGGTGACGCTGCCCCCGTCGCGGTTGTACTTCACGGCGTTGGAGAGAAGCTCCGCAAGGATCCTGTGGATGATTTCCGGGTCTCCGATGACCTTGGGCACTTCGGTCCGGTCGTCGAAGCGCAGGGCGATGGGCCTGCCGTTGAGGGTGGCGCGGGCCTCTTCGACGGCGTTGAAGATGGCGGGCCGCGGGTCGAGCGGTTGCGGTTTGCCGCCCGTTTCCCCCTTTTCGATGCGGGCCAGTTCGATGACCCCGTCGACGAGTTCCAGCATCCGCCAGCCCGCCGCCGAGATGGCCGCGACCTGCTGGCGCTGATCGGGGTCGAGCGGGCGTTCGCTGGCGGCGAGAAGGTCGGAGAAACCGATGATCGCGTTGAGGGGCGTGCGGAATTCATGGCTCATGGCCGACAGGAAATTGGCCTTGGCGCGGTTGGCCGATTGCAGCCTGTCGCCCATCTGGACGAGGAAATCGCCCACCGTCTGCAATTCCGCCACCGCATAGGCATGGCCGGGGGCGACCGTGCCGCCTTCGGAGATGCGGCTCATGTTGCCCTCGATCTCGGCCAGGGGTTGCGCCACGCGGGCGGACATGTCCTGCGAGCGGCGCCAGAGGAAGAGGAAGAAGACGAAATAGAAGACGATGAGGATGGCCAGCATGGCCCATGACACGAAGGTCAACTCGTCGCGCAGGGTCGTGGCACCGGCGAGGAGGCTTTGCTCACTGGTCAGGACGATGAGTTTCCATTGCGGGCCGGCGATGGTGGCCCATGACGCGATCATCGGGCGGCCGAGATCGACACGGGTCTGGCCCGAGGGGGCGGATTGGATCGCCTCGCCCATGGGGAAGAGTTCGGCGCGGCGATAGAGGTTGAAGCTGTCGGGTTTGAACGTGTCCTGAAGGATCGCTTCTTCGTAGCTGTGGTCGATCAGTTCCGAGACGCCCAGATCCGCCTCGCCCGCCGGGGGAAGCGCAAGGATGGTGCCGTCGCGGCCCACGAGGATGGCGTAACCGTCGCCCTTGAATTCGATGTCCAGCACCTGATCGACGATGGTGTCGATCGTGATGTCGATGCCGACCACGCCTTCGAGGAAATCGGGGCGGTCGATGGCATAGGCGGGCGCGATGGCCGAGACCATCCAGCCCGAACCCGCAGGATCGACATAGGCGTCGGTCCAGACGACCTTGCGGTCTGGGTTATGGGTGGCGTCGGCCTCGTAATAGAAATTGTAGCTCGCGATATCCATCCGGGGGGGATAGATCGCCAGTACGTCGAACCACGGATAGATGCGGTTCAGGCTGTCATGGGTGTTCAGGTAGAGTTGCGCGATCAGGGGATCGGCCTGCCTGATGGATTTCATGATCGGATCAAGACGGGCGCTGCGCCAGACCTTCTGCCGTTCGGCGGGGCCGACGGGCACGAAACCGCTATAGAAGACCGCCGATCCACCGGTATCTTGCAGCGCATAGAAGACGCCATCGGGCGAGGTGGCGTAATTCGCAAGCTCGGCCGGGCCGGGTTCGGGCGCGGGCGCGGCCAGCGCGCGGGCGGATTCGTCGGCATAGACGCGGGTCAGGCCCGCGATGGTTTCGAGGCGGCGGGCGATGACCTCGGCCTCGCGGTCGGCGGCATCGTCCAGCGCGGCGGTGGAAATGTCGGTGACGGCGGCGGCGCTGCGGTCATAGACCACGCGGCTGGTGCCCCAGTAGAGCGCGACGAAGGTGAGTTCGATGAGCAAAAGCGGCACCAGCGCCGCGCGGAGATAGGACCGCCAGAGCCATGACTTGAGCGGCTGGGGACCGCCCTTCGCATGCTGCTCTGATGCCTGTGACATGGGTTTTCCAAATGACGGGGGCGGTCTTGCCCCGCGATAATCATGGATTAGGTAACCTGAATAGTCGCCGGAATGCGAAGGTTTTCGTAGTCGCACTGCTTTCGAGAGGGGGCACTACATCCTTTCGTATGGGCGGGCGTGATGGGACGGGATGGCGATGAAGACGGGGGCTTTACGAATCTGCGCCCGTGGCTAGATAAATGTTCCATGAATGTTCTCGTCTGGTTCAAACGCGATCTGCGCCTGCATGACCACCCTGCCCTGTCGCGCGCGGCGGAGATGGGGGCGGTGCTGCCGCTCTACATCCTGGAGCCGGACTATTGGCAACTGCCCGACACCTCGGCCCGGCAATGGGCCTTTACCGCCGAGGCGCTGGCCGATCTGCGCGAGGGGCTGGCGGCGCTGGGGGCGCCGCTGGTGCTGCGCGTGGGGGATGCGGTGGCGGTGCTGGAGCGGCTGTGCCGCCAGCACGACATCGCCCGCATCCTGAGCCATGAGGAGACGGGGAACCTGTGGACCTATGCGCGCGACCGCCGGGTGGCGGCATGGGCGCGCGGCGCGGGGATCGACTGGCAGGAAATGCCGCAGCAGGGCGTGGTGCGCAGGCTTGCCTCGCGCAATGGCTGGGCGCGGATGCGGGACGGCTTCGCGGGCGCCCCTCAGGTCGCCGCTCCCGCGGCGCTGAGGGGCGTGGCGGGGGTGGAGCCGGGGGTGATCCCCTCGGCCCGCGCGCTGCGTCTGGCGGAGGACCCCTGCGCCCACCGGCAGGCCGGGGGGCGCGGGCGCGGGCTGCAACTGATGGAGAGTTTCCTTGCCCAGCGGGGCGAGGGTTATCGCGCGGGCATGTCCTCGCCCCTGTCAGGGGAGCGGGTCTGTTCGCGGCTGTCGGCGCATCTGGCGGTGGGGGCGCTGTCCTCGCGCGAGGTGGTGCAGGCGGCGGCGGCGCGGGCGGCGGAGCGCCCCGTCGGGCGGTGGCCGGGGGCGATTGCCAGTTTCCAGAGCCGGATGGCGTGGCGCGATCATTTCATCCAGAAGCTGGAGAGCGAGCCGCAGATCGAGTTGCGCGCCCTGCACCGCGCGGCGGATGCGCTGCGCCCGCGCGAGCCGGATGCCGCACGCCTTGCCGCATGGCAGGCGGGCGAGACGGGGATGCCCTTCCTTGACGCCTGCATGCGCTATCTGCGGGCGACCGGGTGGCTGAATTTCCGGATGCGGAGCATGGTGATGGCGGTGGCCTCCTATCACCTCTGGCTGGACTGGCGGGCGACTGGGGCGGTGCTGGCGCGGCGTTTCACCGATTACGAACCCGGCATCCATTGGCCGCAGGTGCAGATGCAGGCCGGGGTGACGGGGATCAACACGATCCGCATCTACAACCCCGTGAAGCAGGGCCATGATCAGGACCCGACGGGGGCCTTCACCCGGCGCTGGGTGCCGGAACTGGCCGGAGTGCCCGATGCCTTCCTGCAGGAGCCGTGGAAATGGCCGGGGGCACGGGGCGTGCTGGGGCGGCTGTATCCGGAACCCATCGTCGACATTGCCGCCGCCGCCCGCGCCGCGCGCGATGCCTGCTGGGGCCTGCGCAAGGAGCGTGGCCATGCGCAGGAGATGGCCGAGGTGATCGAGCGCCATGCCAGCCGCGCCGATCCGCGTTTCGTCAATGACCGCAGCCCCCGCCCGCGCCGCCGCGCGGATTCGGGACAGTTGAGCCTTGATCTCTGATGGCGAAGATGCGCCGCAAGGGCGACCTGCCCCAGAAGCCCTGCGCCCAATGCGGGCGGCCTTTCGCGTGGCGGAAGAAATGGGAAAAGGTATGGGACGAGGTGCGTTTCTGTTCTGACCGCTGCCGGGGTGAGGCGAGGCGGGGCAAGCCTCAGGACAGATAGGCGGTGCAGGCGGATTCCAGCGCCTGCGCGCGGCGGGCGGCGCGGGCCATGGCGGCGGGGCTGCCGTGGCGGGACTGGCCCAGCAGCGTGGCATGGGCGGCCTTCGCCTCGATCCGCCAAGCCATGACGCGTGGCGCGGCATCGGGTGGCGTGAGCGCCTCCACCACCTCCAGCAGGGCGGCGCGGCGGGACTTGGTGGCCTCGGATGCGGGGCCGTCGACCAGCCATTGATGTTCCATCAGGGCGGAAAGCCTGCCCGCGCAGGTGGCGAAGAAATGCAGGGGATTGTCGGGAAGGTCGCTGTCGGCGCGGGCCGCGGGCGCAGCGGCAAGCGCGCAGAGAAGCGCCGTGGCGCGGAGATATTTTCTTAAACCGCCCATGTTTGCAGCATGGGTTGATTTTTTCCGCCGATCAAGTGGGCGAAATGAAAACTCCGCCCCGAGGCGGCGGGGCATGTTGTCCCTTTCGCGGAAGGCAGCGCATGACGCTGCCCTCCTGCCTGTGTTCCGTCGCGATCAGAAGGTTCCGTAGCCACGGCGGTCGCGATTGGCGGAGGCCACGCGCAGGGGCGCGGCGGAGGGTGATTTCCGGCTGGCGATCATCTCCTGTATCTGAGCGAAGACATCGGGCGGCAGACCGTCCAGCGACAACGCACCCGGATCTTTCGGCGCGGCCAGACGGAAGCGGCCGACGGTGGATTTGACCGACTGGATGGCCGAGCGCATCTCGGCCGCCGAGGCGGCAAGCTGATCGGCCTGGCTGGAGGTGGACATGGCGGCGCGGGCCACCTCGCCGATGGCGGCGTTGATCTGCGCGACGCCGCGCGACTGTTCCTCGCTGGCGGTGGCGATGGAGGAGACGAGATCCTCGGATTTCTTCACATCGCTGGCGATGACGCCGAAGGCGGATTTCGCCTCGCTGGAGATGCGGACGCCGTCCTGCACCTTGACGGTGGCGTCCTCGATCAGATCCGACGTCTCGCGCGCGGCGCGGGCGGAGCGTCCGGCGAGGTTGCGCACCTCTTGCGCGACGACGGCAAAACCGCGGCCATGCTGGCCCGCCCGCGCGGCCTCGACGGCGGCATTGAGGGCGAGGAGGTTGGTCTGGAAGGCGATCTCGTCGATGACCTTGATGATCTTGGCGATATCCTCGCTGGAGGTGCGGATGCCGGCCATGGCGGTGACCATGTCACCGATCTTGCGCTGCCCGTCATCGGCGGCGCGCGAGGCGGAGACGATCAGTTCCCTCGCGCCGACGGCGGCGCTGGCATTGGCCTTGACCTGAAGGTCGGTCTCTTCGGCCGAGGAGGACACCTCATCGACCGAGGCGGAGGTGATCTGCGAGCTTTTCGCGAGGTCCTGGCTGCTTTCCGAGACCTGCCCAACGAGTTCGGCGATCTGTTCGACCTGCGTCGAGATGGTCGCGAAGGTGGCGTTCAGGCTTGAATAGGCCGCGGCGAAGGCGTCGATGATCTGACGGAAATCGCCGGTGAAATCGGAGGCATCGACGGCGCGGTCGAGGCGCCCTTCGACGATGGCGACGGAAAGATCCTTGATCTCGTCCACCACACGGCGGAAATTGTCGCGGATGGCGTCCATGCCTTCGTTGATGAAGGCCCGGTCGCCGCTGAAGCGCTCCATCTGGAAGTCGAAATTGCCCTCGGCATATTGCGCGGCGCAAGCGATGATCTTCTTCTTGGTGGCGATGTGGTTCTGCACCATCTCGTTCACGCGACCGGCGAGATCGGCAAGATCGGGGCGGTACTTCGCAGGGTCGGTGAAGACGGAGATGCGCCCTTCGGCATGGGCGATGGCCATGTCGCGGATCTCGGCGATGACGGATTCGATCTGGCGCTTGCCCTCGACGGCGGCGGTCATGTCCTTCCATTCCACCCAGACCGATTGCATCGCCCCGTCGGGGCCGAATTTCGGGGTGGCGCGGAAGGCGAGGTCGCGGCCACCGATGGTGAACTTGCCATCATGCGGTTTCGACAGGCCCGACATCAGGCGGCGCTGGTAGATCGGGTTCTTGTGGAAGACGTCGATCGATTTTCCGATCACGTCGCGGGCGCGGAAATGGGGCAGATCCTCCTGGATCGAGGCCTCCATCTCTTCGAACATGGCGTAGGCGGCTTCGTTGACGAAGCGGATCACCATATCGGCGTCGGCGAGCATGATGGGGTTCGAAAGGATCTGTAACGCGCCCTTCGCATCCACACCCTCGAATACCGTTTCACCAGAGCTGCGTTCCAAGGTCATTCCTACCTCCGATTGTGACGACGCCAAGCAGGAACGTCGAAACACCAATGAATATTAGGAATTGGGAGGGTATTGCGGGGCGGAGAGGGGTGCGCATTCGGATGTAACGGGAAGTATACATCTGCTGCGCATTTTTTCTAACAACCGCGCTGCGGCGGCAACCGGACCGGGGCGCGAAACAGGACGCCGCCCCGGAGGAGGGCGGCGCGGCGGGATGCCCCGATGAGGAGCGGAAGGTGCCGCGGGCCGGGTGCCGGGAAGCGCCCCGACATCCGGCCCGCGGCGGACCCGCCCCCTGCCCTGCCGCCTTGCGTCAGGCGGCGCGCAGGTAGGGCGGTTCGGTTTCGGCGACCTCCGTCTCGGTCGAGACCTGCGCCGCCGCCGTGGCGTTCTGCTGGATCACCGAGTCGAGGTCGCGGATCGCCTCGTTGATCTGTTCGATGCCGATCGTCTGTTCGCTGGAGGCCGCGCTGATGGCCTGCACCAGATTGGCCGTCTGCTGGATCGCCGGGACAAGAGCCGCAAGCCGCGCGCCCGCCTTCTGGCTGACATCCAGCGTGCTGCCCGAAAGTTCGCTGATCTCCGTCGCCGCGTCCTGGCTGCGCTCGGCCAGTTTGCGCACCTCGGAGGCCACGACCGCGAAGCCAAGGCCGTGCTGCCCAGCCCGCGCGGCCTCCACCGCCGCGTTCAGCGCCAGAAGGTCGGTCTGACGCGCGATCTCGCGCACGATGGTGATCTTTTCCGCAATCAACGCCATGGCCTTGACCGCATCGCCCACCACGGCCCCGGTTTCCGCCGCGTCATGGGCCGCCTGCAGCGCGATGCGTTCGGTCTGGGCGGCGTTGTCGGCGGATTGGCGGATATTGGCGCGCATCTCTTCCATCGAGGCGCTGGCTTTTTCGGCGGCGGCGGCCTGCTCCGTCGCGCCCCGGCTGAGCTGCGCCATCAGGCGGTCCATCTCGGCGCGGCGCTGTTCGCGCTCGGCCGCCTGCGCGGCGGAGATGCGGGCCAGACGGTCCCCCTCGCGCAGGTCGTCACGCAGCTTGATGCAGGCGGAGGTCAGGTCGCCCACCTCGTCGCGGGTGGCGACAGGGCGGATCTCGACGGCATAGTCGCGCTCTTTCAGGCGACCGAGCATGCTGGCCACGGTGCGCACCGGGCGCATGGTGCGGTGGATCAGGAAGAGGCAGAGGAGGGAGGCCACGAGGATCAGCACGGCGGAAATCACCGCAAGCTGGGTGGCGGTTTCCATGAAGAGCGCATTGATCTGCACCAGCGACTTGCCCGCGAAGACCGCACCCACGATATTGCCGGAGGCGTCGAAGACGGGTTCATAGCGGGTGAGATAGGGTTCGCCCAGGATGGTGGCGTCACCCGTGAAGACCTCACCCCGCAGCAGAACGGGCAGCACCGGCCCCTTGGGATCCAGCGGAGTGCCCACCACGCGGCTGCCATCCGCGGCGGTGATGCTGGTCATCAGGCGGATGAACTCCTTCGTTTCGGGGGTGAAGGTGAAATAGGTCACATGCACGCCGAGTCCTGCGAAGACGGCATCGGCGGGGGCTTCGGGGATGACCACCGCGCCTCCCGTGCCGGTGATGGCATGGATGCGGCCCTTTGCGGCCTCGCCCGCGGCAAAGCCCTGCGCCTCGTGCGGGAGAGCGCGGGAAAAGGCGAGAATGGCGGCATCGACGACCGCCGCAGTCGAGGCGCGCAGATCGCGCTCCTTCTGGGTCAGGGCGACGGCAAGAAGGGCTGCGGTGACGATCAGCATCGCCGTGAAGAGGACAGCGACAAGCCGGGTCCTGAGGGAGAGGCGGGGGAGGAACTTCATGCGGGCACTCCGAATAGATGAAAACAGGATTCACCATTAGGACGACGCCGATCGCAGCTTGTTTAACCGCCGGTTGAGTGCGGCTGGGGGTGCCGCGGGCCGGGCGTCGGAAAGCGCCCCGACATCCGGCCCGCGGCGGACCCGCCCCCTGCCCTGCCGCCTTGCGTCAGGCGGCGCGCAGGTAGGGCAGTTCGGTTTCGGCGACTTCCGTCTCGGTCGAGACCTGCGCCGCCGCCGTGGCGTTCTGCTGGATCACCGAGTCGAGGTCGCGGATCGCCTCGTTGATCTGTTCGATGCCGATGCTCTGCTCGCTGGACGCGGCGCTGATGGCCTGCACGAGGTTCGCCGTCTGCTGGATCGCCGGGACAAGCGCCGCGAGTTTCGCGCCCGCCTTGCCGCTGACATCCAGCGTGGTGCCCGACAGTTCGCCGATCTCGATGGCGGCCTGCTGGCTGCGCTCGGCCAGTTTGCGCACCTCGGAGGCCACGACGGCGAAGCCAAGGCCGTGCTGCCCAGCCCGCGCGGCCTCCACCGCCGCGTTCAGCGCCAGAAGGTCGGTCTGACGCGCGATCTCGCGCACGATGGTGATCTTTTCCGCAATCAACGCCATGGCCTTGACCGCATCGCCCACCACGGCCCCGGTTTCCGCCGCGTCATGGGCCGCCTGCAGCGCGATGCGTTCGGTCTGGGCGGCGTTGTCGGCGGATTGGCGGATATTGGCGCGCATCTCTTCCATCGAGGCGCTGGCCTTCTCGGCAGCGGCGGCCTGTTCGGTCGCGCCCCGGCTGAGCTGCGCCATCAGGCGGTCCATCTCGGCGCGGCGCTGTTCGCGCTCGGCCGCCTGCGCGGCGGAGATGCGGGCCAGACGGTCCCCCTCGCGCAGGTCGTCGCGCAGCTTGATGCAGGCGGAGGTCAGGTCGCCCACCTCGTCGCGGGTGGCGACAGGGCGGATCTCGACGGCATAGTCGCGCTCTTTCAGGCGGGTCAGCGTGTTGGCGATGGAGCGGACCGGGCGCATGGTGCGGTTGATAAGGAAGACGGAGACGATCCCGGCAACGACCATCAGCCCCAGCGCGACGAGACCCAGCCAGAGCGTGGTCTCCCGCATCATCGTCGCAATGTCCGAGATGGATTTGCCCACGCCCACGGACCCGACGATGTTGCCTGCGGCATCATAGGCCGGTTCATAGCGGGTCAGGTGCAATTCGCCGAGGATCATGCCGTCGCCGACATAGACCTCGTCCCGCAAGAGCGCCGCCGTGGCCGGACCGGTGGGATCGAGCGGCGAGCCCACGGCGCGGGTGCCATCGGGGGCGGTGACGCTTGTCATCACGCGGACGAATTGCCGGGTGGCGGGGTCGAGCCGGAAATAGGTGACTTGGACTCCGGTGCCTTGGTAGATGGAATCGACCACTTCCTCCGAGATGGCAACCTGCGCATCCTCCACGATCAGGCTGTTGTAGCGGCCCGCGACAGGCGTGCCGACGCTGAACCCGCTGGCCCGGACAGGCAGGTTCTGGGACAGCGCCCAGATCGCGGTATTCACGCGTTCCCCGGCGAAATCGCGCAGCTGCCTTTCCTTGCTGGAAAGGACCACGACGACAAGGGTGGCCGTCACGGCAATCATGGCAGTGAACAGCACGGCAAGCATCCGCATGCGGAGCGACAGTCGGCTAAGGAAGGGCAAGGGCGATCTCCAAAAGATGAATCTTTAACTCGGAGATTAGACGGAGGGGAAAACCCGGCCTTTAGGGATCGCGCAGGGCAAGCCGCCTGAGGGTGGCCCGATCCCGATCACGTTGCCGTTATCCAAAGCGAAAAGGCCCTGCCGCGGGGGCAGGGCCTTCGTTTCGGGTCCCGGTCTGCCGGGGATTACTTCATCGCCATGGAGGCCGCGCTTTCCGGCAATTCCTCGCCGAAGCAGCGCTGGTAGAATTCGGCGACGGTCTGGCGTTCCAACTCGTCACATTTGTTCAGGAAGGACAGGCGGAAGGCATAACCCACGTTGCGGAAGATTTCCGCGTTCTGTGCCCAGTTGATGACAGTGCGCGGCGACATGACGGTCGAAAGGTCCCCGTTCATGAAGGCCGTGCGGGTGAGATCGGCGACAGTGACCATCTGGTTGATGGTCTTGCGGCCTTTCTCTGTGTTGTAATGGGGGTTCTTGGCCAGCACGATGGCGGCCTCGGCATCGTGGGACAGATAGTTCAGCGTGGCGACGAGCGACCAGCGGTCCATCTGCGCCTGGTTGATCTGTTGCGTGCCGTGATAGAGGCCGGTCGTATCCCCCAGACCCACCGTGTTCGCCGTGGCAAACAGGCGGAAGGACGGATGGGGTGTGATGATTTCGTTCTGGTCCAGAAGCGTCAGCTTGCCGTCATGTTCCAGCACGCGCTGGATGACGAACATCACATCGGCGCGGCCCGCGTCATATTCGTCGAAGACGATGGCAACGGGATTGCGCAGCGCCCAGGGCAGGATGCCTTCGTGGAATTCGGTCACCTGCTTGCCGTCACGCAGCTTGATCGCGTCCTTGCCGATCAGGTCGATCCGGCTGATATGGCTGTCGAGGTTGACGCGCACGCAGGGCCAGTTCAGCCGCGCCGCCACCTGTTCGATATGGGTGGATTTGCCGGTGCCGTGATAGCCTTGGATCATCACGCGGCGGTTGTAGGCAAAGCCTGCGAGGATGGCGAGCGTCGTGTCGGGGTCGAACTTGTAGGTGGGGTCGATTTCCGGCACGCGGTCGGTGCGGTCGGCGAAGCCCTTGACCTTCATGTCGGTGTCGATGCCGAACACGTCCCGGACAGAGATTTCTTCGGTGGGTTTCATCACAGTGTCCAGCATTCCGTCCGCCATAAGGTCCATCACGCCCCCGAGCGGGGCCCTGCCGATGTGTGGAACATATCGCGGGGGGCTGCAAGGGGAAGGGCGGCAGAGAGGCGCGCACAAGCGACATCGGCACGCGGTGTGGCCGCGCGGGGCTGGCGAGGCGGAGGGCGGGCCTCTATCTAGGACACCATGACACAGAAACACCGACTGATCCGCGCACTCCTCCTTGCGATATTCACCGCGGCGGCCCTCGCGCGGGCGGAACTGGGCGCGGATAGCGAGGCATCGGCCCTGTTCACGCCCGCCTTCGCGGCGGCGCTGCTGCCTGCCCTGCTGGGTGGTTGGCTGCTGGCGGGGCTCTTCGGCGCGCCGGGCGCGGCAGGATGGCTGCGGGCGGCGGCGGCGGGGGGTGGGTTGTTGATCGCGGTGGGGCTGCTGGTGCCGCTGCTGCTCCCGATCACGGGCGGGCGCGCCGATGGGATGCTGGCGCTGCTGACGGCGCTGCCGCGCTGGCCTCTGGCCTGGGGGGCGGCGGTGGCAGGCATCGCCGCGACGCAGGCCGTGGCGATGCGGCAGGGGCGGGATCAGTCGCGGAAATAGCGGCTGTCCTTGATCTGGTCCCAGGCCCAGACCACCTCTTGCAGGCGGTCCTCGTCCGACCGGTCGCCACCGTTCATGTCGGGGTGAAGATCCTTGACCAAGGATTTGTACTGCTTGCGGATTTCCGCCTTGGTCATGGTGTCGCGGGCATCGAGTATCTCGAGCGCCTTGCGTTCCGTGGGCGGCAGTTTGCGCGTGGCATTTCCGGTGGGCTTGGCGGGGTTCAGCGTGGCCTTTTCGCCAAGGATCGCCATCGGATCGTCTACGCCAAGGCGTGCCCATGCCCGGCCTTCGTCGGGTTTCTTGCCGAAGGGTTCGGTCGCCCTGCCCCAGACCCGATCCTTTTCGAGGAATTTCTGGAATTCCTCATCCGTGGTGCCCTGAAAGAAGTTCCACTTCAGGTTGTACTCGCGGACATGGTCCTTGCAGAACCAGAAATACTCGTCGAGGTGGTCGGGCGATTTGGGGGCGCGATAGGCCCCCTGTTCCTTGCATCCCGGATATTCGCATTGCTTTTGCGAGGTCTCGAAGGCCCCGGACATGCCGCGCCGTCCCGTCTTGCGACGTTTCTTGTCGGCAGAGACGCGGAGATCGAATTCGAAGGGGGGGCGGGATGTCATTCTGAAGCAGGCCTTTCCGACTCGGAGGCGAGAGTTTAGGGGTTCTCGCAGCAGAGAGAAGAGGGGGCGGCGAAAAATGGCCGTGAGCGACGAAATCACCCAGCGGTTGACGCAGGCCTTCCAGCCGACCGAGTTGGAGGTGGTGAACGACAGCCACCGCCATGCGGGCCATGCCGGGGATGACGGGTCGGGAGAAAGCCATTTCCGCGTGAAGATCCGCGCCGCGGCCTTTGCCCAGATGGGTCGCGTGGAACGGCACCGCGCAGTGCAGAAGGCCTTGGGCGATCTGAACACGCGCATCCATGCGCTGGCCTTGGACATCGGCTGAATTGAGCTTGCCCCCAAGGGGGCTGCGCATTCCTTTTGCCTCGCCTGCGCGCTTTCGCGCTCCGGCTCAGGCCGGGGGTCCCCCCCAGACCCCCGGGGTATTTTCCTCCGAAACGAAGGGCATGCCGCTTCGTACCGGGCCAAATACCCGCGGGGGAGACGGCCGGAACGGACGGCTGGGGCGGCAGCCCCCCTTCGAGCCGGAGCGCGCAAGCGCGCAGGCGAGGCAAAGGGAATGCGCGCGAAGGCGCGCTCCGCTTGGAACCCGTCAGATGCTGCGCAGGCGGGCGCGGGCCTTGAGTTCCAGCCGCCGGCGGTGCAGCACGGGTTCGGTATAGCCCGAAGGCTGCGCGCGCCCGTCGAAGACCAGATCGCAGGCGGCCTTGAAGGCGATGCCGTCGAAACCGGGGGCCATCGGGCGGTAGGCGGGATCGCCCGCGTTCTGGCGGTCCACCACGACGGCCATCTTGCGGAAGGCGGCCATGACCTGCGCCTCCGTCACCACGCCGTGATGCAGCCAGTTGGCAAGCGCCTGCGCCGAGATGCGGCAGGTGGCGCGATCCTCCATCAGGCCCACGTCATGGATGTCGGGAACCTTGGAGCAGCCGACGCCCTGATCGACCCAGCGCACGACATAGCCGAGGATGCCCTGCGCGTTGTTCTCCACCTCGGCGCGGATTTCGGCATCGGACCAGTTCTGCCCTGTGGCGAGGGGGAGGGTCAGCAGATCCTCCAGCCGCCCGCGCGGGCCGCCCTTGGCGATGGCATCCTGCACGGCCATGACATCGACGCGGTGGTAATGCGTGGCATGCAGCGTGGCCGCCGTCGGTGACGGGACCCAGGCGCAGGTGGCGCCCGCCTTCGGATGGGCGATCTTGGCCTCCAGCATCGCGGCCATCAGATCGGGCATCGCCCACATCCCCTTGCCGATCTGGGCGCGGCCCTTCAGGCCGCAGGCAAGGCCGATATCGACATTGCGGTCCTCATAGCTCTTGATCCAGGCCGCCCCCTTCATGTCGCCCTTGCGGATCATCGGGCCTGCTTCCATCGAGGTGTGGATCTCGTCCCCCGTGCGGTCGAGGAAGCCCGTGTTGATGAAGGCCACGCGGTCGGCCGCGGCGCGGATGCATTCCTTGAGGTTGGCGCTGGTGCGGCGTTCCTCATCCATGATGCCGAGTTTCACGGTATGGCGGGGCAGGCCCAGCGTCTCCTCCACCCGGTCGAAGATCGTACAGGCGAAGGCCACCTCTTCCGGCCCGTGCATCTTGGGCTTCACCACATAGACCGAGCCGTGGAGCGAGTTGCGCGGGCCTTGGGTCTTTTGCAGGTCGTGCAGCGCGCAGAGCGTGGTGACGAAGGCATCCATGATGCCTTCCCCCACCTCGCGACCCTGCGGGTCGAGGATGGCGGGGTTGGTCATCAGATGCCCCACATTGCGCACCAGCATGAGCGCGCGGCCCTTGAGCGAGAGGGGCGTGCCGTCCGGGGCGATGAAGGCATAGTCGTCGCGCAGGCGGCGTTCGATGGTCTGGTCGCCCTTCCGCACCATCTCCACAAGATCGCCCTTCATCAGGCCCAGCCAGTTGCCATAGGCGAGAACCTTGTCCTCGGCATCCACCGCCGCGACGCTGTCCTCGCAATCCATGATGGCGGAAAGGGCGGATTCCATGCGGATATCGGCAAGCCCCGCCGGATCGTCGGCACCGATGCGGTGGCCGGGGTCGATGCGCAGGACAAGGTGAAGGCCGTTGTTGCGCAGCAGGATGGCAGAGGGATTGGCGGCCTCGCCCCGGTAGCCTGCGAATTGGGCGGGGGTCTTCAGCGCGGGGGAAAGCTGGCCGTCCTTCACCGCATAGCGAGTGACGGCGGCATGGCTGCCCTTGGCAAGCGGGGCCACGTCGTCGAGGAAGGCCTTGGCCCAGGCGATGACGCGGGCCCCGCGGGCGGGATCATAGGCCTTGCCCTGCGGCGCATCGCCCAGCGCATCGGTGCCGTAGAGCGCATCGTAGAGCGAGCCCCAGCGCGCATTGGCGGCGTTGAGCGCATAGCGTGCGTTCATCACCGGCACCACCAGTTGCGGGCCGGGGACGGAGGCGATCTCGGGATCGGTCCCGGTGGTGCGGATGGTGAAATCGGGGCCTTCGGGCAGCAGATAGCCGATCTCGCGCAGGAAGGCGGTATAGGCCGCCGCGTCATGCGGTTGGCCCTTGCGGGCGCGGTGCCATTCGTCGATCTGCGCCTGCATCCGGTCGCGGGTTTCCAGCAAGGTCCGGTTCACCGGGCCAAGCGTCATCACTGCATCGGCAAGGCCCTGCCAGAAGCTGTCTGCCGCGATGCCCGTGCCCGGCAGCGCCCGCCCCTCGATGAAGGCGACCATGCGGGCATCCACCTGCAAACCATGGCGATCCTGCCGTTCCATCCGCTGCTCCTGCCGTTCGGTATGCGATGGCACACCATAGCGAAACCGCCCTGCCCGCCGCAACCTGCGGGCGGCGCGGATTTGCGTGGAAATCCGAACATCAGCTTTCGGATTTGGCGGGAAATGAGAACAATTCGTCATTTGGCTAAGTTTCTCCTTCCACGACTCGGGTCCGGCGTGATAGTTAGCGATATGGCTAAGCATGACATCGACCTCTCGCTTCTGTTCCACGCGCTGTCCGATCCGACGCGGCGGGCGATGCTGGAACGGCTGGCGCGGGGCCCTGCCCCGGTGTCGGAGCTTGCGGGGCCAACGGGTTTGCGGCTGCCCACGGTGATGCGCCATCTGGCAGTGCTGGAGGAGGCGGGCCTGATCACCACGGCCAAGGATGGGCGGGTGCGGTCTTGCGCCATGGTCCCGCAGGCGCTGGCGCCGATGCAGGATTGGCTGGGTGCCCAGCGCGCGCTGTGGGAGGCGCGGCTGGACCGGCTGGATGATTACGTGACGCGGCTGATGAAGGAGCGCGAGAGATGACCCCCGAAACCCTGCCCGATTTCGACCCGGCGCTGGACCTCGTGCTGCAGCGCGATCTCGCCGCGCCGCGCGATGTGATCTACCAATGCTGGACCACGCCGGAACATCTGATCCACTGGTTCGTGCCAAAGCCGCATCGGGTGACCGCCTGTCATCTGGATGTGCGGGTGGGCGGGGCCTGCAACACGACCTTCGACGTCGACGGCAATATCATGGAGAACAAGGGCGTCTATCTGGAAGTGGTGCCGAATGAGCGGCTGGTCTTCACCGATGCCTATTACGAAGGCTGGAAACCGGCCGCCGAGCCCTTCATGACCGCGATCCTGACCTTCGAGGATATCGGCGGGGGAAGGACGCGCTACACGGCCATCGCGCGCCACCGCAATGCCGAGACGGCGCGGCAGCATGCCGAGATGGGCTTCCATGATGGCTGGGGCACGGTGGCAAGCCAGCTTGAGGCCTATGCGCAGGGGTTGAAGTGATGGACCTGTCCGACCGCACGATGACCATCACCCGCGTGATCGCGGCGCCCGTGGCGTTGGTCTGGGGGGCGTGGTGGAACGCCGATTCCCTGCCGCAGTGGTGGGGGCCGGAGGGCTTTTCCTGCCGCACCGCCCGGATCGACCTGCGTGAAGGGGGTGAATGGCTGTTCGACATGATCGGGCCGGATGGCGCGGTCTGGCCGAACCATCACCGTTATGGGCGCGTGACCCCCGGGGCGCGGATCGATTACGCGCTGCATGCGGGGGAGGACGGGCCGAAACATGCCGATGCCACCGCCCTGTTCGAGGAGGTGCCGGAGGGCACGCGGATCACGTTGACGATGGTGTTCAACAGCGCCGAGGAATGGGCGCAGGCCAAGGGCTTTGGCGCCGAGGAACTGGGACTGCAGACCTTGGGCAAGCTGGCGGCGCGGATCGGGGCGTCGTGACCGCAAACGAAAAGGGGTGGCGCAAGGCCACCCCTTCCCCGACAGGGAGATGCCGGATCGTTCAGGCGCGGGCGGCCTTGGTCGCCTTGGCCCACCAAACCAGATCGTCCAGCGAGGCCTGCGCCGCGGGCAGCAGGTTCGCCTCGACATCCGCGATGTTGCCCGAACCGCCAAGGCCGGGATGGACCTTGAAGAAATCGCCCATGCCCAGATGCACGGCGTTGCGGGTGGGGACCATCTGCAACTCCACCGCGATGTTGCGCAGATGCTCCAGCGCGCGGGTGCCGCCGACCGAACCATAGGCAATGGCGGTCATCGGCTTGCGCGCCCATTCCACATAGGCCTGATCCAGCGCGTTCTTCAGCGCGCCGGTGATGGAGCGGTTGTATTCGGCGACGACGAAGATGTAGCCGTCGAATTCGGCCATCTTCTTCTGCCATTTCACCGCCGCTTCCGATTGCGAGGGTGCCCATGCGTTCGACGCCACTTCGTTGAAGAGCGGCAGGTCATAGTCGCGCAGGTCCACCAGTTCGACGTCCATGTCGGTGCGGGCTTTGGCCTGTGCCAGCATCCACTGGGCCGGGATGTCGGCAAAGCGCGTGGCGCGGGTGGAGCCGATGATGAGGGCGATCTTCGGGTTGCTCATGGCGGTGTCCGTTTCCATTGAGGAGGGTTGCGAATTCTGTGCGCCATAGATGCCAGTTGCCGGGCCGCGTTCAATTCGCAGGCGGCGCAAGCGGTCTGTGCGCCCATGCACCGAAGCGGCCTCTTGCGCATTTGGCCCTGCGGGGCGCGTTCCCGCCCTTGCCCCTGCCCGCCCCAAGTGCCAATCTGCCCCTGACGGGTGCTGCCTTCCGCGCGCCCCCCTTTGCGTGACCTGATGAACAAGCCCACAGACAACCCCGCCGATCCCTTCAAGAAGGCGCTGGCCGAGGCCACGCGCACCATGGCCGACGACCCGGACATGACCGTGCAATATTCGGTGGACCCGCCGGGCATGAACCGCGAGGGCGTGCGCCTGCCGCAGGTCAGCCGCCGCATGACGCGGGACGAGGTGATGCTGGCGCGCGGCACAGCGGATGCCTTCGCGCTGCGCCGCAAGTTCCATGACGACGGCGTCGCCGCGCGCTATGCGCCGCAGGGCAATCTGGCGCGCGAGATTTACGAGGCGATGGAAACCGCCCGCTGCGAGGCGGTGGGCGCCCGCGCCATGCCCGGCACGGCGGTGAACATCGACGCCAAGATCGCGCATGAGGCGGAGCGGAAGGGATATTCTCAGATCACCTCCATGCAGGACGCGCCCTTGTCGGTGGCGGCGGGATATCTGGTGCGCCATCTGGCGACGGGGCGCGACATGCCCAAGGGTGCCGGGAACGTCATGGACCTGTGGCGCGGCTTCATCGAGGAGCAGGCGGGCGGCACGCTGGAGAATATCGACCACGTGCTGGAGGATCAGGCGGCCTTCGCGCGGCTGGCGCGAAAGGTGATCTCGGACCTCGGCTATGGCGATCAACTGGGCGACGACCCCGATCAGGACGACCCCGACGATCAGGAGGGCGAGGCCGAGGAGGATCAGGACTCGCCGGAATCGGCGGGCGAGGAGGAGCAGGAGAGCGACGAATCCGAAGCCTCCCCCGAGCGCAGCCAGGAGGAACAGCAGGACCAGTCGCAGGCGCAGGTCACGATGGAGGACAGCGCCGACATGGAACAGGGCGACGAGGCGGAATTGCCGGAAGGCGAGGCCCCCTTGGAGCCGCCGCCCCCTGCCCCCTATTCCGACGCCGACCCGAACTACACCGTCTACACGCAGGATTTCGATGAGGAAATCCGTGCCGAGGAACTGGCCGAGGCGGCCGAGCTGGAGCGGCTGCGCGCCTATCTGGACCAGCAGTTGGAACCGCTGAAGGGGGCCGTGTCGCGGCTGGCGAACAAATTGCAGCGCCGCTTGCAGGCGCAGCAGAACAGGTCTTGGCTGTTCGACCTCGAAGAGGGGACGCTGGATGCGGGCCGTCTGGCGCGGGTCGTGGCGAACCCGACGACGCCTTTGTCCTTCAAGCAGGAGAAGGACACCGAATTCCGCGATACCTGCGTGACGCTGCTTCTGGACAATTCGGGGTCGATGCGGGGACGTCCGATTTCGATTGCCGCCATCTGTGCGGATGTGCTGGCGCGGACGCTGGAGCGCTGTTCGGTGAAGGTCGAAATCCTCGGCTTCACCACGCGGGCGTGGAAGGGCGGGCAAAGCCGCGAGCGGTGGCTGGCGCAGGGGCGGCCGCAGGGACCCGGACGTCTGAACGATCTGCGGCACATCATCTACAAGGGGGCGGATGCGCCATGGCGGCGGGCGCGGCCGAACCTTGGGCTGATGATGAAGGAAGGTTTGTTGAAAGAGAACATCGACGGCGAGGCGCTGGAATGGGCGCACCGCCGGATGCTGGCGCGGCCCGAGGCGCGCAAGATCCTGATGGTGATTTCGGACGGCGCGCCGGTGGATGACTCCACCCTGTCGGTGAACCCCGCGAATTTCCTTGAAAAGCACCTGCGCGACGTGATCGCGATGGTGGAGCGGCGGCGGCACGTGGAACTTATCGCCATCGGCATCGGCCATGACGTGACGCGCTATTACCAGCGTGCCGTGACGATCACGGATGTGGAGCAGTTGGCGGGCGCGATGACGGAACAGCTTGCGGGGCTGTTCGAGGTCGACCCGAAGAAACGGGCGAAGGCGGGCCTGCGGCGGGCCGGGTAAAGGGGGGCTGTCTGCCCCCCTCGCCGCCTGCGGCGGCTCACCCCCCGAGGATATTTGAAGAACGGATGAAGGCCATGTTCCAGAGCTTTGAGACGACCTCCGATCCCAGCGCAGGACCGGGGCGTCTGGCGCGGCTGCGCGATCATCTGCGGGGCGAAGGCTTGGCCGGTTTCCTCGTGCCGCGCGCCGATGCGCATCAGGGGGAATATGTCGCCGCGCGGGACGAGCGGCTGCAATGGCTGACGGGGTTCACCGGATCGGCGGGTTTCGCCATCGTGCTGCCCGATGTGGCGGGGGTCTTCATCGACGGGCGCTACCGGGTGCAGGTGAAGGGTCAGGTCGATCTGGCCGCCTTCACCCCGGTGCCATGGCCGGAGGTGAAGCCGGGACCGTGGATCGTTGAACATCTGGCGGAGGGCGTCGTGGGCTTCGATCCGTGGCTGCACACGGCGGATGAGGTGGCGCGGCTGGAAGAGGCGCTGAAGGGCTCGCGCGTCACGCTACGGCCGGTGGAGAATGCGGTCGATGCCATCTGGCCGGACCAGCCCCCTGCCCCGCTCGGCGCGGCTTTTCCCCATCCGGTGACGCTGGCGGGAGAGAGTTCAGAGTCCAGGCGCGCAAGGCTGGCGGAGGGGCTGCGCAAGGCAGGCCAGACGGCCGCCGTCATCACCCTGCCGGATTCGCTCTGCTGGCTGTTGAACCTGCGCGGGGCTGATGTTCCCAGAAACCCCATCCTGCATGGCTTTGCCATCCTCCGCGATGACGGGACGGTCGATGTCTTTGTCGATCCGGCGAAACTGGGCGCGGCGGCGCGGGCGGCACTGGATGCGGGCGTCAGGCTGCATCCGGTGGAGGGGTTCGAGGCCGGGTTGCGCGGGCTGGCGGGCGTGGTGCGCGTGGATCGGGGGACAGCGCCGCTGGCCGTATCGCGGATCATCGAGGAGGGTGGCGCGACGGTCGCATGGGGCGACGATCCCTGCCGCCTGCCCAAGGCCGCAAAGAACGCCGCCGAAGTGGCAGGGATGCGCGAGGCGCATCTGCGCGACGGGGCAGCGGTGGTGGAGTTCCTCTGCTGGCTCGACGGGGCGGCGCCCAAGGGCGGGTTGACCGAGATCGACGTGGTCACCGCGCTGGAGGGCTATCGCCGCGCGACCAATGTGCTGCATGACATCAGCTTCGACACGATCTGCGGGGCGGGGCCGAACGGGGCCATCATGCATTACCGCGTCACGCGCGAGACGAACCGTCCCGTGCGGATGGACGAATTGCTGCTGGTGGATTCCGGCGCGCAATATGCGGACGGGACGACCGACATCACCCGTACCGTCGCCGTGGGCGATCCGGGGGCAGAGGCGCGGGACTGCTATACCCGCGTGTTGCAGGGCCTCATCGCCATCTCCCGCGCGCGCTGGCCGCGCGGCATCGCGGGGCGCGATCTGGACGCGCTGGCGCGTTTTCACCTTTGGGTGGCGGGGCAGGATTTCGACCACGGCACGGGGCATGGCGTGGGGGCATTCCTGTCGGTGCATGAGGGGCCGCAGCGCATCAGCCGCGTGTCGGAGGTGCCGCTGGAACCCGGCATGATCCTGTCGAATGAACCGGGGTATTACCGCGAAGGCGCCTTCGGCATCCGGCTGGAAAACCTGATCGTGGTGCGGGAGGCAGAGAAGATGGGCGACATGCGCGACCAGCTTTCCTTCGAAACGCTGACCTTTGCCCCCTTCGACCGCCGCCTGATTCTGACGGGCCGCCTTGGCCCGGATGAGCGTGACTGGCTGAACGCCTATCACGCCGAGGTACTTGCCAAGCTTTCGCCGCGCCTTTCCGCCCCGGCGCGGGACTGGCTGACGACCGCCTGCGCCCCGGTCTGAGGGGCGGGCGGGCGGAGACCTGCCCAAATCCGTGGCGGCTTCGGGCGGCAGGGCGCCGACTTCGGACGAGGCGCTTGCCGCAGGGCCGTGCGAAGCTCAGCCTCGCCGGATCGGCAAGGGAGAACAGGATGAGCGTGACACTGGAAATCAGGCCCGTTCCGGGCCGCTATATCGTGCGGGCCAGCGGGGCCATCATCGGCGAGACGGAGCGCGCGGTGGAACTGGTGGAGGGGGCGCGGGCCCCGGTGATCTATGTCCCGCGCGAGGATGTGGCCATGGCGCTGCTGGATCCGTCGGAACGCCATTCCACCTGCCCCTTCAAGGGCGAGGCGCGCTATTTCACCATCGTCACGCCCGAGGCGCGGCTGGAGGATGCCGTCTGGTCCTATGAGCTGCCCATCGCGGGGGCGGAGGCCATCGCGGGGCATCTGGCCTTCTATCCCGAGAAGGTTCGGGTGGAGCCGCGCTAGGCCGCTTCGGCGGCCACCTTGCGGATGCGTTCCACCATGGCACGCAGACCGTTCGACCGCTGCGAGGAAAGATGTTCGTTCAGCCCCAACCGGCCCAGTTCGGCGGGGGCGTCCACCTTCGCGACTTCCGCCACGGGCAGACCCGCATAAAGCGCGTGCAGCACCGCGATCAGCCCCTTCACGATCATCGCGTCGCTGTCGCCCTGAAAGTCGAACCGGCCCTCGCTTATGACAGGCTGAAGCCAAACCTGACTGGCGCAGCCTTGCACCTTTGTGGCGGGCACCTTGAAGGCCTCGTCCATCGGGGGAAAGGCCTTGCCCAGTTCGATCACATGGCGATAGCGATCTTCCCAGTCGTCGAGGAAGTCGAAGGTTTCGGCAAGCTCTTCAAAGGCGGGGGTGGCCATCGGGTCCTCCGTTGCGCTGACCCTGACCTAGGGCCTTCGCGACGAAAGGTCCACCCTCCGCCGCATCACCTGCGCGGTCCGTTCCGTTCCAGCCAGAGCAGGCGCGCCAGCATGGGCAGAAGCGCGATGCTGGCCGTGGTCATCACCGCGAGCCCCCAAGGCAGAAGTGGCATCCCCACGGCGCGCGCCCGCGGGGCGATGAGCGCGAAGGCCACCGCGACGGCGATGAGAAGATCGAACCAGACCTGATTGCCCGCAAGGTTGGTGCTGTGATTGGTCCAGAAGGTCATCACCCCGTCGCGCCAGAGGGTCAGGGCGGAGAAGGCGGCAAAGCCAAGACCAAGGGCCACCAGCGCCCCGACATGCCACCGGGCGCGGGCCGGACCGCGAGAGACGGCGACCCACAGGATGAAACCCGCAGCCGCGAGATAGGCGAGGGGTGGCAGGATCTGCAACATGGATATACTCCGTAGGGAAGAGGTCGCAATAACGTAGCGACTGCTACATTATTCATGTGGCAGTCGCTTCACAACATGGAAATCGGGGATGCCACGGCCAAAGCCGGACCGGGATGCGCTGCTGGAGGGGCTTGCCGACCATGTGCTGGCACATGGGCTGGCCGCGGCGAGCCTCAGGCCGCTTGCCGCCTCGGTCGGCACGTCGGACCGGATGCTGATCTACCATTTCGGCAGCAAGGACGCGCTGATCGCGGCCATCCTCGAACGGCTGGCGCGGCGCATGGCGACCGGTCTGGACGCGGCGCTTCCGGCGCAGGTCCTGCCATGCGAGGCGGACCTCATCGCCGCCGTCATCGCGCTGATGCGCGCGCCGGAGGTGCGCCCCTTCATGGGGCTGTGGTTCGACATCCTGTCCATGTCGCGCCACGCCGGGGGGATACCCGACGGGGTTGGCCTTGCCATCTTTGACATCTTCCGAGACTGGATCACCCGGCGCCACCCGGACGGCTTGGCCGGATCCGAGCGGACGCTTGCCCTGATCGAGGGGTTGCTGGTCATCGACGCGGCCGGGGCATCCGGGATGGTGGACCGGGTCGTCGCCGCCTTGCCCAGATAGGCCCGCCCTCCCTGCCCTGCAGCGGGTGCTTTTCAAACCGCGCGGCATGGGCTACCCAAGGATCAAGACAACGGGGGACTGGGATGCAACGCAGGGTTTTGCTGGGACTGGGTGCAGTGATGGTGGTGGCAAGCTGTGGCCGCATCCGCGAGTCGCGGCTCAATCCGTTCAACTGGTTCGGACGCGCCCGCCGCCGCGAGGCCGTCCCCGCC
This sequence comes from Tabrizicola sp. M-4, assembly GCF_051132405.1. GTDB lineage: Bacteria > Pseudomonadota > Alphaproteobacteria > Rhodobacterales > Rhodobacteraceae > Paragemmobacter. The sequence goes on along the minus strand of NZ_CP128606.1, from coordinate 1,449,898 downwards.
GCGCCCGAGGCTCCGCAGGACCCGCGCCTTCTGGTGGCCGAGGTGGTCAGCCTGTCGGTCGATCCCTACAGCACCGGCGCCATCGTCCGCGCCAAGGGCATCCCGCCCAGCCAGGGCTGGTGGGAAGCGGAACTCGTGCCCCGCCCGATCGACGAAAATGGCGTGCTGGTCTATGACTTCCGCGTCTTCCCGCCGCTGATCGAAACGCCGGCAGGCACCCCCCGGTCGCGCGAAATCACGGTTGCGGCCTCACTGTCCACGGTGGCGCTCGATCCGGTGACCGAGATCGTCGTGCAGGGCGCGACCAACGCGCTCTCCTCGCGGCGCTGAGGCGCCCTGCAAGGCGGGTGGGCGGCGTCAGAGACGCACCACCCGCACCTCGCTCCCCTTGGCCGACAGCGCGATCTCTCCCTTGCACAGGCGCAGCGCATCTTCGCCGAAGGCTTCGAACCGCCAGCCGCGGAGCGCCTCGACCTCCCGTTCGCCCGCCGCGATGGCATCCAGATCGGCAGCCGAGGCGATCAGGCGCGGGGCCACGCCAAGCTGTTCCGCCTTGGCCTTCAGCAGAACCCGCAGCAGATCGGCCAGCGCGGGATTGACCTGCAACTGATCGCGGCTGAAATCGGGTTTGGGCATGTCCTCGGACCGCATCTCCATCCCGGCCTTCACGGCGGCAAGGATGCCCTCGGCGATTTCGGGCTTGCGCCCCTCGCGCAGCAGCAGTCGCGAGCGGCCCAACTCCTCCATCGTGGCGGGGCGGGTGGAGGCCAGTTCCAGCAGCGCGTCATCCTTCATCACGCGCGAACGCGGCACGTTCTGCCGCTGTGCGTAATCCTCGCGGAACCGCGCCAGTTCCTTGACGATGGCAAGGAACCGCCCCGAGGTGGTGCGCGTCTTCACGCGCAGCCAGGCCTCGTCGGGCAGGACGGTATAGGTGGCCGGATCGGTGAGGATGGCCAATTCCTCCTCCACCCATTTCGTGCGGCCGTTCTTGGCAAGCTGGGCGGCCAGCCATTCATAGATCACACGCAGATGGGTGACATCAGCCAGCGCATATTCCTGCTGAGCGGCGGAAAGCGGACGGCGCGACCAATCGGTGAAGCGCGAGGTCTTGTCGAGGTTTTCCTTGGCGATCTTCTTTACCAGAGTCTCGTAGCCCACCTGTTCGCCAAAGCCGCAGACCATGGCGGCGATCTGCGTGTCGAACAGCGGATCGGGAAAGACCTTGCCCTCGACGAAAAAGATTTCCAGATCCTGCCGCGCGGCATGGAAGACCTTGACCGTCGCCTTGTGGCGGAAGAGGTCATAAAGCGGCTCGAGGCTCATCTCCTCGCCCTCGATCGGGTCGACGAGGACGGCATCCCCGGCCTTTCCCGGCAGCGCCATCTGGATCAGGCAGAGCTTCGACCAGTAGGTCCGCTCACGCAGGAATTCCGTGTCGATGGTGACATAAGGTTGGGCTTTGGCGGCTTCGCAGAAGGCGGCGAGGTCGTCTGTCGTCGTAATCGTTCGCATCGGCTTCCGTCCTGCCAAAAGGGGGCACGGGGTCATCCCGCCCTGCCCCTATAGGCATCCGGGGCGCAAATTGGAAGAGCGGACCGCCGCCCCGCGCGCCGTCCGGCGCGGGGGGCGAAAAATCTTCGTACGAAGATTTTTCGGAGGCGAAGAATTTTCGTACGAAAATTCTTCGTCCGCGGCATCAAAGGTAGAGCGGGCTCCTGTCCCCACCGGCAAAGCGGCGCAACACGGCGGGGTAAAGCCTGTGCTCCTGCACAAGCACCCGCGCGGCAAGGGTTTCGGCGGTGTCGCCGGGCAGGATAGGCACCCGGGCCTGACCAAGGATCGGCCCGTCATCCAGCACCGGCGTCACCTCATGCACGGTGCAGCCCGCCTCGGCATCACCCGCATCCAGCGCGCGTTGATGGGTGTGCAGGCCGGGATAGAGCGGCAGGAGCGACGGGTGGATGTTCAGCATCCGCCCCGCGAAGCGCCCGACGAAGGCAGGCGTGAGGACGCGCATGAAACCGGCAAGGCAGAGGATATCGGGTTCCGCCGCAAGGATGGGCTCCAGCAGCGCCGCCTCGAAGGCGGCGCGGTCGCCCTTGAAGGGGCGGTGGTCGACCGCCGCCACCGTGACGCCCGCCGCCGCGGCCTTGACGAGGCCCGCCGCCGCCGGATCGTTCGACGCCACCAGCACGGGCTGCGCCGGATGCCCCCCCGCCGCCATGTCGCGCAAAAGCGCCAGCATGTTGGAGCCGCCACCGGAAATCAGGATGGCGACCCGTTTCGTCACAGCAAGCGGCCCTTGTAGACGACCCCCTGCCCTTCCACCACGCGGCCCATGCGGGTGACCGTCTCGCCCGCCTCTGCCAGCAGCGCGGCCAGCGCCTCGGCGCGGTCTTCGGCCACCACCAGCATCATCCCGATGCCGCAATTGAAGGTCTTCAGAAGTTCCGCCTCGGCCATGTTGGCGGTCGTCGCCAGCCAGCGGAACACGGGCGGCAGCGTCCATGTGCCAAGGTCGATCTCGCAGGCCAGCCCTTCGGGCAGGACGCGCGGCGGGTTCTCGGTCAGCCCGCCGCCGGTGATATGGGCCAGCCCATGCACCCCCCCCGCCCGGATCGCGGCCAGCGCTTGCTTGACGTAAAGGCGGGTAGGCGCAAGCAGCGCCGCGCCCAGATCGCCGTCAGAGAAGGGCGAGGGCGCATCCCATGTCAGGCCCGACAGTTCCACCACCTTGCGCACGAAGCTGTAGCCGTTGGAATGCACCCCGTTCGAGGCCAAGCCCAGCAGGACGTCACCCGCCTGCACGCCCGCCGGAAGGTCCGCCCCGCGCTCCATCGCACCCACGGCGAAACCGGCAAGGTCGAAATCGCCTTTGTGATACATCCCCGGCATTTCCGCCGTCTCGCCCCCGATCAGGGCACAGCCCGACGCCTCGCAGCCGGCCGCGATGCCTTCGATAATGCGCGCGGCCTGATCCACCTCCAGCTTGCCGGTGGCAAAATAGTCAAGGAAGAGTAGCGGCTCCGCCCCCTGACAGACAAGGTCGTTCACGCACATGGCAACGAGGTCGATGCCGATCGTGTCGACATTCCCGGTATCGATGGCGATGCGCAGTTTCGTGCCCACCCCGTCGGTCGCCGCCACGAGGATGGGGTCGCTGTAGCCCGCCGCCTTCAGGTCGAACAAGGCGCCGAACCCACCAAGGCCGGAAACGGTGCCGGGCCGGTTGGTCCGTTTCGCGGCGGGTTTGATCCGTTCGACCAGAGCGTTGCCCGCGTCGATATCCACCCCTGCCTGCGCATAGGTAAGGCCCTTCGTCATCGCACCGCTCCGCCGCTGTCCCGCCAATGGCGCGGGGCATATACCAGCCCCGCCCGCGCCGCAACGGCGGATGCCGCCCGCTTGACGCGGATCAAGGCGCGACCGCCGATTTCCGACCAATAAGGCACCGACGCGCGCCCAAGGAGGATATGTCATGTCGCGACTCTTCATGCTGCTCTATTCCCTGATCGGGCCGAGCCTAGCCGGCGTCGGGGTCATCGCCGTTCTGACCATGGGCATGGTCACGCTGAAGCCCATTCTGGTGGCGGCCGCGCTTGGATTTGCCCTCGGTCTGCCCGCCGCCTGGATCGTCGCGCGCCGGATCGCGGACGAGGCCGCCTGACGCGCCCCTTGACCGTCCGGGACGGAAGCCTTACCCCCAAGGCCACGGGGCTGTAGCTCAATGGTTAGAGCCGGGCGCTCATAACGCCTTGGTTGGGGGTTCGAGTCCCTCCGGCCCTACTCAAAATTCGTCCACATGCGTCCAAAGACCTCTGTAAACCCCTGAAATACTGGGGTCTGCGGGGGTCCTTTCGCATCATGCGTCCACATGAGGCCAGATAGGTCTTCGCTTTTGTTGGTATGGTTTGTTGGTATATGGTCTCGATACCAACAGTTTGGAGACGCAGGCCATGGCCCTTACCGACGCCCAATGCAGGGCAGCGAAGGCATCCGAGAAGGTCCAAAAGCTATCCGACGCGCGGGGCCTGTTCCTGCAAGTTACACCTGGAGGCTCTAAGCTTTGGCGCATGAACTATCGGTGGCAGGGCAAGCAGAGAACAGCCGCATTCGGCGCTTACCCCCAAGTGTCCCTCGCAACCGCCCGCCTTCGGGCCGCTGAGTTGAAGGACAAGCTAGCGGCTGGCATTGACCCCGCATTGAAAGAAGGCGCGACCCCTGCCCCGCAGAAGCCGTTCAAAGACGCCGCGCGCGAGTGGTTCAATGCCCGTGAAGCGACGTGGGTTAGCGGTTATGCGAACCGCATCTGGGCGCGGCTACAAGCCGACATTTTCCCGACCATCGGAACCAAAGATGTATCCTCGATCACGCCCGCCGAGATATTGGCCCTGCTGAGAGAGGTGGAGAACCGGAACGCCTTGGAGATGGCAAAGCGGTTGCGGCAGACACTTAGCGCGATCTTCCGCTTTTCCGTCGCCAACGGCTGGGCCACCTCCGACCCCGCCGCGCCACTCGCTGGGGCCTTGAAGTCGCCGCCACGGCAGAAGCATCGGGCAGCCCTGAAGGAAGGCCAGCTTAAGGAGTATTTCGCCGCTCTGGACGCCTACAGCGGCGACCCTGCCACGGCGCTAGGTCTCAGGATCATCGCTCACACTTTTGTTCGGTCATCCGAACTTCGGCTGGCAACGTGGGACGAATTTGAAGGCGACACATGGCGCATCCCAGCCGAAAAGATGAAAATGCGGAAGGAACACATCGTCCCGCTTTCATCCCAAGTCCAAGACATGTTTAAAGAGTTAAAGGAATTAGCCTGCGGATTGAAATGGGTGCTGCCGGGACAATCTGGGCATAAACCCATCTCTGAAAACACGCTAATTTATGGCCTATACAGGATGGGCTATCACTCGCGCGCATCTGTTCATGGATTCCGTTCAACAGCATCAACGATTTTAAATGAATCCGGCCTTTGGCGCGCGGATGCAATTGAAAGACAGCTTGCCCATGTTCCCGCAAATGAGGTTCGCAGCGCATACAACGCGGCGCTTTATTTGGAAGAACGGCGGCGCATGATGCAGTGGTATTCAGACTTCCTAGATAATAAAGTCAAAGGCTAACCATAATCCAGCTTCATCCCTGCGGATAGACTCGCATTAGTGGTGCGAGTATAATCTGCATTGGAGTATAGAAGCAAGAAGGCCCGCGACCTGGAACCCGCGAGCCTTCTAATTGGAGAGTGAAGCCGTGAAGCATCTTAAAAATAGCAGTGATGATTTCGAAGCGCAATACCAGATTGTGCGTCCACATGCGTCCACATGCTTCCCGTTGGATGCAACTAACTCTCGTCTGGTGGAAGCTGGTGCCGCGCTGCATTGGCTAAAGCCTCGCAGCAAGGCCCCTGTAGCGGAGGCGTGGTCAACCGCGCCACGGGCGAATCGATCCGACCTTGAACGGAAATATGACACCGGGGCGAACCTTGGAGTCCGACTGGGCGAACCGTCGCACCTGGCTGCCGGATACCTCCACCTGATTGATCTCGACATTCGCAAGCCAGAGGCATCTGAGGCCGCATGGGCAGAGTTGCGACGGCTGGTGTCGAACCTGGATGAACTGCCGGAGGTGGAGAGCGGCAGCGGTGCCGGCCGTCACTTCTACTTTTTCAGCCTCACCCCCCTACGGTCTGAGAAGCTGGCCAAGGGCGATGGCTGGGAGATTGAGTTGTTCGGAACTGGCAAGCAAGCGGTCTTGCCCCCATCGATACATCCAGACACGGGCAACCCCTATCGCTGGGTGCGCCCGCTTGACCTTGACCTTATTGAACTGGGTATCGGCCCGACTGCGAAGATATCCCAAAAGGAAAGGAAGTCTTCGGCTGCGCTGCCAGAGGAACCCGACTGGCCGAGAATCCACAGCGCCCTAGCAGCGATTTACGATGCATCCGACTATCAAGAGTGGATCTCGATTGGCCTAGCCCTTCACAACGTTTCAGGCGGTTCTGATCTTGGGTTTCAAACTTGGTGCAACTGGGCAAAGCAGGACGAGAGGTTTAGCCTAAAGGAGCATCGGGCCAAGTGGCGGAGTTTCAAGCGTGAAGGCGTTACTGTCGCCACGCTATTCAAGACTGCCATGAATTACGGATGGAACCCCCCTGCCCCAGTTTATGGCCCAGAGGACTTTGACGATCTTCCTGCAATCCCGGCCCCCAAGTTCAAGATCATGCTTGCGAAGAACGGCGAGCCGAAAGCGACCTTGAATAACGCAATCGCATTCTTGGACCGCGTGAATCGGGAAAAGGGCTTTTCGATCCGTAAGAACCTAATGACGGGGCGGGACGAATGGCAGGCAGGCCCGATCAATGATGCCGACCTTGGCCTGATCCGGGTGGCCATTGAACAGGCCGGAATGCATGCGGTGGGCGCGGAACTCACTGCGGGCGCTGTTCGGGCAGTAGCAGAGTTGAACGGCTATCATCCTATCCGGGATTGGCTGCAACAGTTGCCGCGCCATGATGGGAAGCCGCGCCTGGACTCGTGGCTGACTGAGTATCTGGGGGCAGAGGCCACGCACTACAGCCGCGCGGTTGGCAGGGCCTTCCTTGTGGCGATGGTCGCGCGGGTAATGCGTCCGGGCTGCAAGCATGACCATGTGTTGGTGCTGGCAGGATCTCAGGGCATCGGCAAATCCACGGTCTGCCAGTTGCTAGGCAGCATCTGGACAGGCGACAACATGCCCTCAATTCGGGACGGCGGGGAAGCTGGCCTATATCTGCGGGGGCATTGGCTGGTGGAACTGGCGGAACTTGCCCCTTCAAGGAAGGCCGAAGCCGAAGACCTGAAGGCGTTCCTAAGCCGTTCAACAGATGAGATCCGCGCCCCATACGCGCGACGGGCAGACGTGGTGGCGCGCCAATGTGTCTTTGTCGGAACCACGAATGAAACCGCCTTCCTTAAGGACGCGACGGGCGGGCGGCGCTTCTGGCCCGTCACCTGTGGCGCGAAGATCGAGACCGACGCCCTAGCCCGCGACCGGGAACAGCTTTTCGCGGAAGCCTTGGCTGCATTCAATGCGGGCGAACCGTGGCACCTTTCGCCGGAACTGGAACGGGCAGCGGCGACCCAGCAAGAACAGGCCCGCGAAGAACATCCATGGGAAGAACCGATTAGGGCCTTTCTTGACGGTGACGACACATTGGACCGGCAGCCGAGAAACCAAATCAAGGTTGCTGAGGTGATGGAGTTTCTTGGAATTCCAACCGCCCAACAGACAAGCGGCAACTCAAGGCAGGTTGGGGCAATCCTTCGATTGCTGGGATGGTCGCGTGATCACAAGCGAAACGGCAAGACATGGGTGCGGCAATGATGGCTCAGGATCAATCATGCGTTTCGATAAACCCAACCGCCTTCGAATGTGACCCATGTGACCCATGCGTGACCCATAAAATTAGCCGATGGGTCACGTTGATTATCTCGCCTTTACAATGCCTTAGCATCGATGTGACCCATGTGAACCATGAATCCACCAAAAGACTAGCTGGGAGAGACTACACAGCATCAGGGCAGCATGCGCAGGGGCCGCGTATCGCAGGGGGTAATATAGGAAAACATGGGTCACATGGGTCACATGGGTCACCGATGGGTCACGTTCTGCCAAGTGACCCTTGGCCCGTGACCGCGAAGATGGGTCTGGATCGAAGATCGTTTCCCTTGGGTCCTATCCGCTGGGGTGCATCGCGGGGTTCGCAGACCCCGATTCATTCCGCTTTGCAGAAATTTTCCGATCATCAATCCAAATAGGTGATGCATGGTAATCCATTATCCTGAGATCGATGAACTGCTAGGCGAACTTCCTGCCCCTGCCCCTGCCCCATCCGGCATTCCTGAGGTAATGACGGGCGGGGAACTGGCGATGTTCCTAGGCATCCAATCCGCAAGGGTGAATGACCTCGCCCGCGATGGAGTGATGGTCCGGGTGGGCCGGGGCCGCTTCGATGTTCGGAAGTCGCTGCACAATTACCTAGCGCGGCTGCGGGATGGTGCGGTCAAGGGCGGGCCGCAGACCGATGAACTGAAGGCTGAAAAGCTACGCCTGGCACGGGAACAGGCGGACAAGCTGGAAATATCCAACGCGGCAGCGCGGGGCGAACTGGTCAGGGCTGCCGAAGTTGAAAGGGAGTGGGCCAACGTCCTGAGGGATGTTCGGTCCACCATGCTGGCCGTCCCGTCGCGGGTAGGATCGAAGCTTGTCCACCTCAGCGCCCATGACGTTGCCGCGATAGAAGCGGAGATCAAGGCAGCCTTGGAAGGACTCGCCAATGGGGATTGAAGCCATTCGTCGCCGCGCCATGCAGGCCCTTCGCCCGCCCGCTGATCTGCCCCTAGCAGACTGGATTGAAGCCAGTATCTTCCTTCCGCAGAATGCCAGCGCCCTGCCGGGGCGGATGAAGCTTTGGGCGTATCAGCGGGGCATCTGCGATGCGCTGGACAGTCCAGATATCGAGCGGGTAACGGTCCTGAAATCCGCCCGCATCGGCTATACCGCGCTGCTGTCTGGCATCATCGCAAGTCACGTCGCCAACAGTCCTGCCCCAATCTTGGCCGTCCAACCGACTGCGGACGATGCCCGAGACTATGCCGTGGACCTGGAACAGGTCTTTGAAGCATCGCCAACCCTTCGCGGGCTTCTGACAGATGAGGCCGATGAGACGGGACGGTCAACGATGCTGAATAGGCGCTTTCCGGGCGGCAGCCTGAAATTCCTAGCCGCGAAAAGCCCTCGATCCCTTCGCCGCCATACCGCGAAAATCCTGATCTTGGATGAGATCGACGGCTTCGAAGTATCGCAGGAAGGCGACCCGATAGAACTCGCCACCATGCGGACAATGACCTTCAGAGACCGGAAGATCGTGGCAGGGTCAACGCCCGTCTTCGACTTCGGACCTGCAACCCGCCTTTACGACAAATCCGACAAACGGGTGTATCAATGCCGCTGCCCTTCCTGCGGCGAGTTCTCGGAAATCAAATGGGCGGATATTCATTGGACCGAAGGCGACCCAGAAACCGCCCATTGGGTCTGCCCTCAGAACGGTTGCATTGTGGAAGAACGGCACAAGCCCGCGATGGTTGCAGCCGGCCGTTGGCGCGCAACTGCCCCAGAGGTGAAGGGCCACGCGGGATTCAAGGTCAATGCCCTGATCAGCCCGCACTTCAACGCCCGCTGGGGGAAGCTTGCGGCAGAGTGGTTAGAGGCCAAGAAAAGCCCTGAGACTCTTCAGACCTTTACGAACTTGGTCCTAGGGGAACCGTGGCGGACGGATGGGGAGGAACTGGACGAACATGAACTATTCGGGCGCAGGGAACCCTTCAGCCTGGACGCGCTGCCGGATGATGTTCTGTTCCTAACGGCAGGCGTGGACTGTCAGGACGACCGCCTAGAATGCGTGATCATGGGACACGGGCGCAGCGATATCTTCGCACTCGATCACCGCGTATTCTGGGGGCCGATCGACGGGGAAGCGGTCTGGCAGGATCTCGACTCGCTGCTTAAGGAAACGTGGAAGCATCCCAACGGCGGCGCAATCCGCATCGATGCTGCATGCATCGACAGCGGCGACGGGGGTCATACAGAGATCGTCAACAGCTTCACCCGCCCGCGCTATGGTCGGAGGGTGGTGGCAATCAAGGGGGTTGGGGGCTTTTCCCGCCCGTTCCTACAGAAATCAGGGGCCAAAGGGCAGCTTCTATGGCTGGTGGGGTCGGATGCGGTCAAAGCGCACCTATTCGCCCGCCTAGCGCGCGGGATGGGCGTTCGCTTCGGTGACGCCCTGGAACCTGTCTTCTTTGAGCAACTCACCTCCGAACGGAAGGTGGTCAGGTATGCGCGGGGCGTTCCCCAAGCACGGTTCGAAAGGATCAAGGGGAAGCGGGCTGAGACCCTAGACGCCACGGCCTATGCATGGGCGGCGCGGCAGTTGATTGGGGTGAACCTTGACAGGCGGGCGGAAGAACTGTCGAGTCAGGCAGCGCCGAAGGCCAAACCTTCGGTTATTCGCAGCAAGTGGTTGGACGGATCATGAATGGAGTGAGAATGAGAATACTTTACCACTACACCACCCTCCAAACATTCCTTTCGATAGTCGAAAGCAAGTCTATAAGATTTAGCGATCTCTCAAAAAGCAATGACAGAGCAGAAGGAAAGTTCATTCTGCAATGCTTAGCCGAGCAATTGGGGCCGATGAGAAAGTCAGAAGCGCTCAAGTCAATCATCCTAAATCAATTAGAAAAAATAATTGACCTATACCCGCACTTTGGATTCTGCATGACCTCTAACGGAGATGACCTTGGCCAATGGCGCGCATATGCGAATGGTGGACAGGGAGTCGCAATTGGATTTAATGTTGATCGGCTCGCCGAATGCGTTAAATCGTCACCTATTGGAGATTCAACAAAGATCTCAACGGTTCGATATGGCAAAGATGAAGTGACTGCGCATACTAGTGAGATTCTTGAGATAGTCGAAAAGATTGACGATAGTTTCTTTTTAAACGTTGAGCGGGGCAGTAGTGGCGAAAGACTATCATCTCCTAGTGAACTGTTCAACTTGTTTCAAGCAATAGAACGTTTCTCTAAAAACTGCTATGATATCAAGAATGGAAGCTTTCTTCTGGAAGATGAAACTCGAATAACGCAAGGGATGTCTTCAACAACCGCAGATTTTCTGAAGTTCTTTGTAAGGCAATCTAGAATTGTTCCATATTACCAAGTAGAAATTGAACCTGAATGCATCGAGCATATTGTGGTAGGCCCAGAGTTTGAGGGAGGACCGCATGAGATAAACCGAGTCCTTTCAACATGGAGCAACTCGATGGTAAAGACGGCGGTATTTCGATCCGGATCATCAGCTAGGGCATACTGATTTCAAATCACTAAACCGGCCAATAGCTTCCGCCAACGTGGCGCAGCGATATGGCACCTCTGAGACCCAGCGACTCCCGTCTAGCTGGCAGATATGCCCCGGCTCAAATCCATTTTCACGCTGAAACACGACAGGATAGACTGCGGGGAATTGACCGATGGCAGCGCCAATCCAAATCGGCTGATCTTCGACTTGCAGCATAATGCGACTCCTTGTTTCGATGGAATCAAGCATCACTTCAGGTCAATTCAAATGCAAGAAACGTGTAAATTGAGTTTCACGCTTAAAGTGAAAACGCCCGGTCAAGGTTTTCCAGCGAGATCGGAATTCCGTCATCCCGCATCTTGTTTGCGATAAGGATTGCGGCAACTTCGAAGGGAACGCCCAGCTTGGCTAGGGCCTTGGCATAGCGGCGAAGCGCCTTCTGTTGATCTCTGCTCATTTGCCCGCCCCTTTTTATGGTGAAGTGGGCGGAGGTAGGACTCTGCCGGAGTTACCCCCGCCCACTCATAGCACCCGTTACCCCTAACGGGACCTCCCACCACCACGCGGGAAGTGAGACCGTTCTAGCGCCTTGATCTGAATCGTGTCAATACTTGAACCGAATCGTGCAAGTCGTTAGAGGTGGTCTCAACAAAGGAGACCCGCCATGCGCCTTGCCCAAATCGCCACCATCCTGGCACCTCACTTGAAGACCACCCCGGAAGACCTGCAAGGCATCTTGCGCGGTCCCATTCTGTTGAAGCTTCTGGAAGGCTTGCCGGGGAAGGGTCCGACCTCACCGACCGACTACGACAAGGCAGAGGTGGCGCGGGCGCGTCTGTTGCTCGCTGCCCGTTCTTGCGGTCTGAGCGGCGAAGAACTCACAACGTTCAACAGCGCATTGAATCAGCCCCCCACCTTTATTGGCAAGCATCCGAACTGGGCGCAGGGAGACGGCGCGATTGTGTATCCGTCCGCCCTTCACTCGATCATCCGGGGCGCGAAGGAAGGCGAGACTTGGGTGGTGGAACTGAACTTCACCCAAGGGCGCGACGGGCAACGGAACATAAAGACAAGCGTCTATTGGCTAGACGGCGACGAAACTTCCAGCCGCGCCGCGCGGGCGGTTCGCCTGTTGGACCTGCACAACGGCGAAACCCACCTTGGGACGCTGCTTTGCCCTGCATCCGATCTGATCCTTCCTGTTCTGGCATATGTGGTGGACTGAATGAAATTCCCTAACCTCAGCCGCATCTTCGGAAAGTCCGAATCCACCCGAACTCGCCGCTATGATGGCGCTGCCGGGGGCCGTCGCGGCTGGGGCATGGGAACCTTTGGCCGGATTAATCCTGAAACCGCTGCCGCTGGCACCGCGCTGCGGTCGCGGGCCTACTACTTGGCTCAGAACAACCCATGGTTGAATAATGCCGTTGGAAACCTGACCGGGGCGCTTGTGGGGGCTGGCATCCAGCCTTCAGCGAGACATCCCGACGCCGCTACCCGGAAAGCCCTCAACCGCTACTTTGCGGAATGGTGCAACCGCGCGGACGCGGAAGGCCGAAGCGACTTCGCAGGGCTGCAAGTGGCAGTTGCCGACTCCATGGTGAAGGCAGGGGAAGCCCTCGCCATGATCATTGAGACGGCAGACGGGCCGCGCCTTCGCGTCCTGCCCCCGGAACTCTTGGACGAGTCCAAGACTGCGGAACTGTCAGACGGGCGGGCGATCTTTGCGGGGGTTGAACTAGACGCGACGGGCCGTCGCGCTGCTTACTGGATCATCCCCGAACGCCCCGGACAGGCTTGGCAGACCAACGCCCCTTCGGTGCGCGCGGACGCCGAATTCGTGCTTCACGTCTTCAAGCCCCTCGCGCCGGGGCAGTTGCGTGGCGTGTCTTGGCTGGCCCCCGTGATCCTGCCCGCGTCCGACTTCGACCGCCTCTGTGACGCCCTATTAAAAGGCACGCAGGTCGCGGCGATGCATGCGGGCTTTATCGTGGACATGAACGGGACCGGGGAACCCTATGACGGCGAGACCCCCAGCCTTGAACCGGGGGCCTTGATCCGGCTGCCGAACGGAACCGACATTAAATTCAACTCGCCCCAGCAAGCCCAGCAAGTCGCGGAATTCCTGAAGTTGAACCTTCGGCAACTCGCGGCAGGCCTGGGGCTGCCGGATCACATGCTTTCGGGTGACTTGACCGGGGCGAACTATTCCAGCTTGCGGGCTGGACTCCTGCCGTTCCGGCAGCGGATGGAACAGGTTCAATATACCGTGCTGGTCCCGCAATTCTTGGCCCCCGTTTGGCGCGCGGTGATCCTGCATGGCATCCTGTCGGGCGATCTGGACGCCCCAGACTTCGAAGCGAACCCAGATGCCTATTTGCAGGCCGATTGGCTGCCTCCGAAACCGCTGCAAGTGGACCCGCTGAAAGACATTAACGCGACGGTCGCAGAGATCGAAGCTGGGTTGACCTCGCGCCGGAAAGCCGTGGCGGAACGGGGCTGGGTCTTCGAAGACCTAGAGGAAGAACTTCAGGCCGAACGCGGGGGGACCGTCCCCAATGGCTAAGAAGCCCCTCAAACCCACAGAATTCAAGAATGGGTGGCGGCGGCAACTCGCTGACTCCGATGCCCCGATCACCCTTCCCCGCGCGCCATGGGAAACAGCCAAGGACTCCGACGATGACCGCAAGCCCGCTTGACCTCACCCGCGCTGCCGCGACGTTCACCCCGTCCACCTATGACGCTGAGGCAGGCACCATTGAAGCGGTGGCATCCACCTTCGCGGACGTGGTGCGGCGCGACCCCAAGGGGGCTTACCTGGAACGCCTGGACCCCGCTGGGCTGGACCTGTCGCGGGTGGACGGTGCGCCATTGCTTGACGGGCATAGAACCGACTCCGCCCGCGACGTGATTGGAACCGTGGTCGGGCATGGGATGGAGGCGGGGAAGCTGGTGGTGACGATCCGTCTCAGCCAAGCACCCGACGCCGCGCCCATCGTCGCCCGGATCATTGAAGGCACGGTTCGCGGGGTCTCGATTGGCTACCGCGTGACCCGCTGGGCTGACTCCACTGAGAATGGCCAAAGAATTCGAACAGCAAAGGAATGGCACATGATGGAGGTTTCGGCGGTCCCGATTGGAGCTGACCGGGACGCTCGTTTCCGAAGCGGAGATATCCCAATGACCACAGAAGTTGAAGAAAAGGCGCAGACCCGCGCGGAGATCCGAGCGATTGCCCGCGCTGCCAACCTTCCCGCCGATTGGGCAGACGCCCAAATTGACGGAGACGCGACCGTGACCGATGCCCGCGCGGCTGCATTCGAAGAAATGCAGAAGCGCAGCGCCGCGTTGCCGAAGATCAAGGTGGGGCCGTCCAATGACGATCCCGCACAAATCCAGACCCGCGCGGCTGATGCGCTGGCCTTCCGGATGGTGGGTGGTGAACTGCCGGCCGCAAGTCGTGATTTTGTGGGCATGAGCCTGCGTGATCTGGCAGCCGACTGCCTGACCCGTTCCGGGGAGTCCGTTCGCGGTCTCAGCGCCGATGATCTGTTTCAGCGGTCCCTGACGACTTCCGACTTCCCGCTGGTGGTTAGCAACGCCATGGGCAAGGTGGCGGCGCAAGCCTATCAGGCTGCCGAAAGCCCCCTTAAGGCGCTGGCGCGGCAGCGGACCCTTCCGAACTTCAAGGAAAGCACTTCCATTCGCATTGGCGAGATGGGCCGTCTTGAACCCATGACCGAGCAAGGCGAATTCAAGCATACCAGCCGCGCCGAGTCCGGTGAGGTGATGCGACTGGAAACCTTCGGTCGGATGATCAACGTAAGTCGCAAGCTTCTGATTGACGACGATCTGAACCTTCTGGGCGATATGACCGCTGCCATGGGCCAGGCCGCTGCCCAGACCGAAGCCGAAGAACTGGTTTCCATGCTGACCGGCAACCCGGATCTCAGCGACGGGACGCCCGTTTTCGACGTGAGCCGGGGCAACAGCGTTTCGGGTGCGGGGTCTGCCCTGTCTGAAACTGCCCTGTCCGCCGCGCGGAAGCATATGCGGACGGTGAAGGGGCTGGACGGCAAGACGATCATCGCGGCAACGCCGAAGTATCTGGTGGTCTCGCCCGATCTGGAAACCGCTGCCGAAAAGCTGCTGGCGACCATCTACGCGCCGACCACGGATGATGTGCAGCCGATCCGGCTGACTCTGGTGGTGGAACCGCGCCTGACCGGGGCGACGTGGTATGTCATTGCCGATCCGGCGCAACTGCCCTCCCTGCAATATGGCTACCTTGCAGCCGCGCAGGGCGTCCAAATCCAGCGGCAAGAGGCGTGGAACACGCTGGGGATGCAATTCCGGGGCTGGCTGGACTTCGGAACGGGCTGGCTGGATTGGCGCGGTGCCTATCGCGCAGCGGGGGCCTAAGTGGCAACGCTTGCCCAGCTTCAGGAATGGCGCGACCGCTTGAAAGACGCCCGCTTCAACGGGCTTCGATCAGTCCAAGACAGCAACGGGGAACGGGTGGAATACAAGAGCGACTCCGAACTCGCCCGCGCTATTGCCGCAGTTGAATCCGAGATTGCCGGGGCATCGCGCCCCCGGCAATCCATCCTTTATCCACTCACAAGCAAAGGGGTCTGACATGGCCACAAATCTTGTTTCCGCAGGTTCACACCTGACCATCCCCGCGCCGGAACTCGTTTCCAGCGGTGGAGTCGTCATCGCTGGTAGCATCGCCGGGGTTGCCCTTGGCAGCGCCGCAGCCGGGGAACCCGTTGACGTTGCCGTCACGGGGGTTTGGGAACTGCCCAAGGTCGGGGCGCAGAACCTCACCCTTGGGGAACCCGTCTATTGGGATTCGTCTGCCGATCTGGTGACCGAAACCGCATCCGGCAACACCCGACTCGGAACCGTGGCGCAGGCTGCCGGGGCCGGGGTGGCGACGGTCCTTGTGCGGCTGGTCTCGATCTGAAACTATGCCTTGCGATACCAACAAGAAGGGACCTTGTTGGTATCGCAAAACCCCGACGAACCCGGAAAAATGCAACGGTTTTGTTGGTATTTTTGTTGGTATCCGCTGCTTTTCATATTGGAATCAATGCGCTGCGGAATCCTCCGGCCCTACTCGATCTCCCTCCGCCTGCGGCGGCTTGTCCTTGCCGCAGCGCTTCTCAGCCGCCCTTGGCTCGGGCCACCCGGGCCCTTGCGCCCCGTCATGCCGCCGCGATCGACAGTCTTTCGACGATCCAGTCGAGGAAGACCCGTGTCGCGGGCGACGGTTCCCGCCCCAGCGGCGTGATCAGGTTATAGCGCTCCTCCGGGACCACGCTGTCCTGCCCCAACCGCACAAGGCGCCCCTCGCGCAGGATATCCTCCAGCAGCACATCCCAGCCCATCGTCACCCCCTCGCCGTTCAGCGCGGCCTGAACCGTGTCGGAATAGTGGTTGAACCGCAGCCTGCTCATGTCCGACGCCCGACCCAGCGCCGGCCCGAGGCGCAGCGCCTTGGCCCATTGCCGCCACGGCATCCAAGCGGGGTTCACTATGTCCGAGGCAATCAGCGGCAGATGGGGCAGATCGGCCTCTTCCGCCCTGATCCCCAGCCGGTCCAGCAGAAGGGGGCTTGCCACCGGAAAGGCGCGTTCGGCCTTTTCGGCATGGCTGACTGCATCCTCGAAGGGTGGCTTGCCATAGCGGATTGCCACGTCCAGCCGCGCCTGCCGCAGGTCCATCGGCGTATCATCCGCGACCAATCGAAGGCGGACGTGCGGAAAACGTGCCCGGAAATCGGGCAGTCTTGGCATAAGCCAGAACTGGTTGAAGGCCAATGTCACGCCGATCGCCACGGTATCGGGCACTTCGGGCTGGCGCAGGGTCTCGATCATTTCGGACATGCGGAAGAAGGCACCGCCCACCGCCTGTGCCAGCGCCACGCCCGCAGGCGTCAGCACCACCCGCCGATGCGCCCGCACGAACAGCGGCTTGTTCAATTCCTGTTCCAGCGCCTTGATTTGCTGGCTGACCGCCGCCTGCGTCACCCCAAGTTCCGCAGCCGCCAGCGTGAAACTGCCCAGCCGCGCCGCGCTTTCGAAGGTGGACAGCAGATTGAGCGTCGGCAGGCTGCGGCGGAGGGGGATCATCTTCGGTCGCTTTCGATGATTTCACCGCCGATGAATTAGCACCACTAATGGTTTTGTCGAGAATTAATGCCGTTGAAGCAAAGCAGTCCCGCAGGCAGCTTCACGCCGATCCCCCGCGCAGGCGGGGCACAGGCAGCATGCAGGGACCAACGACAATGACCGCCCAAGGCGACCTCCTCTCCCTCCTTTCCGCGCAACGTTCGGGCATGTCGCTGGCGCGCCCCTTCTACACCGACCCCGCCCTGTTCGAGGCCGATCTGGACCTGATCTGGCACCGCGAATGGATCTTCGCCGCCTCGGTCGCGGAACTGGCCAAGGCGGGGACCTATGTCACACTGCAACTGGGCAAATATCCCGTCGTGATCGTGCGCGGGGCGGATGGCGAGATCCGCGCCTTCCACAATGTCTGCCGCCACCGTGGCCAGCGCCTCTGCCCCAAGGCAACCGGCAGCACCGTCAAGCTCGTCTGCCCCTACCACCAGTGGACCTATGAAACCGATGGCCGCCTGCTCTGGGCGCGCGACATGGGGCCGGACTTCGATGCCTCAAAACACGGGCTGAAGCGGCTGCATTGCGCGCAGGCGGCGGGAATGATCTTCGTCTGCCTTGCGGAAGAAGCCCCCGACTTCGCCGCCGTGAAGGCCGCAGCCGACCGCTATGCCGCGCCGCATCGCATGGACGACCTGAAGGTCGCCTTCCAGTCGCGCATCGTGGAAAACGGCAACTGGAAGCTGGTGCTGGAAAACAACCGCGAATGCTATCACTGCGCCGGCTCGCACCCGTCGCTCTGCCGCACCTTCAACGACGATCCCGACCTCGTGGGGGCCGATGACAGCCTCTCCTCCCCCGCTGGTGCCGCCCATGTGAACCGCTGCGAAGAGGCGGGCCTTCCGTCGCGCTACATCATCGACGCCAACGAACAGTGGCGGCTGGTCCGTATCCCCTTCGTCGGCGATGCCGTCAGCTACACGATGGATGGCAAGGCCGCCGCGCCGCTGATCCCCGGCATGCCCTTCGCAAATGCCGGATCGCTGCTGTTCTTCCACTACCCGAACACATGGAACCACTTCCTCTCCGACCATGTGCTGAACTTCCGCGTCCTGCCCATCAGCCCGACCGAAACCGAAGTCACCACCACATGGCTCGTCCACAAGGACGCCGTCGAAGGCCGCGACTACGACCTCACCCGCCTGACCGAGGTGTGGGAGGCCACCAATGACGAAGACCGCCGCGTGGTCGAGGAAAACCAGTTCGGCATCAACTCGCCCGCCTATGAACCCGGTCCCTATTCGGTGAAACAGGAAAGCGGCGTGATCCAGTTCGTCGACTGGTATGTGCGCAGCATGACCCGCAGCCTCGCCCCGCAGGGGCAGGCGCTGGCGGCGGAGTAAGTCACATGGGCAAGCCGCGCCAGAACTGGACCGCCGCCCCGTGGGACGACCGTGAGGAGCTGGAGGTCGCAATGGTCATCCCCGAAACCGCGGATACCGCGACCATCGCCTTCCGCGCGCCTTCGGGCGCTTGGTTCGACTACCAGCCGGGCCAGTTCCTGACGCTGGACCTGCCCGTCCCGGGCGGGCCGCTGTCGCGGACCTATACGATCTCGTCCTCTCCCTCGCGCCCGCTGTCCATTTCGATCACGGTCAAGGCGCAGCCGGGGTCGATCGGCACGCGCTGGATGCTCGACCACCTCAAACCCGGCATGCGGATCAAGGCGCACGGGCCTGCTGGTCAGTTCACCTTCCTGCGCCATCCGGCGAAGAAATACCTCTTCATCTCGGCAGGATCGGGCATCACCCCCATGATGTCGATGACGATGTGGGCATGGGATTCCGGCGAGATGCCCGACATCGCCTTCGTCCACGCCGCCCGCAAACCCGCCGATATCATCTTCAAGCGCCGCCTCGAACAATTCGCCGCCCGCGTCCCCGGCCTGCAACTGCGCTTCACCGTCGAAGAGGTCGATCCGTTCGAGGTCTGGTCCGGCTTCCGTGGCCGCCTATCGCAGATCATGCTCGGCCTCATGGCCCCCGACTACCTCGACCGCGAGGTGTTCTGCTGCGGTCCCGAACCCTTCATGCGCTCGGTGCGGGAAATGCTGGCCTCCCTCGGCTATGACATGGCCCGCTACCACGAGGAAAGCTTCGCCGCCCCTGTGCTGGAGGAAATCCCCGTCGAAACCGCCGCCCCCGCCGCCGCGTCGGAGATCGTCTTTGAAGGATCGGGCAAGACGGTGGCCTGCGACGGCACCGAAACCGTCCTCGCCGTGGCAAAGCGCGCGGGGCTCAACATCCCCTCAAGCTGCAACTTCGGCCTCTGTGGCACCTGCAAAGTGCAAAAGACCGGTGGAGAGGTGGTCATGGTCCACAATGGCGGCATCTCGGATGACGAAATCGCCGCGGGCCTGATCCTCGCCTGCTGCGCGCGCCCGCAGGGAAGCGTCGGCATCGCCCTTTGACAGGCGGTTGCGGAGATGCCGCCCCGCAAGGGGCGGCACCCTGCCCTAAAGATCCTTCACCAGCCGCAGCGCGTCATAGATCGCCGCATGGGTGTTCCGCGCCGCCACCGCATCGCCGATGCGGAAGACGCGGAAGCGTCCACCGGGATTGCGGAGAATCCCCTGCGCCCCGCCCGTGGACAGCGCCTCGTAATCCACCTCGCCAAGGTTCCGCGACTGGGGCTTCAGGTCGAAATAGAGATCGTCCAGCGGCCGCGTGCCCTGATTGACGATCACCTGATCGACCAGACGTTCCCGCGTGACATCGCCGTAATCGCTGCCCAGCACCGCCCGCAACTGGTTCCCCTCGCGCGCCACGGACATCAGCCGCCATGTCACGGTAAAGGTCGTGTTCCGCTTCTGCAGGTTGCGCATATAGGGAACGAGGTTCATCGCCATGACTTCGGGCGAGAAACTGCGGTCGGGCGTCACGATCTCTACCGCCGCACCGGTCGCGGAAATCAGGTCCGCCGCCTGCAAGGCCGCATGATCCCCCGCATCATCGAAGATCAGGACGTTCGAGCCGGGCTTCACATCGCCCGACAGGATATCCCATGCAGAATGGACAAGGTCGTTCCCGGCCTTCAGCACCTCGACATGCGGCAGGCCGCCGGTCGCGATGATCACCTCGTCGGGGTCGGTCGCCAGAACGGCATCGGCATCGGCAAAGGTGTTGAAATGGAACTTCACCCCCTTCTTCTCGCATTGCGCCATGCGCCACGCGATGATGGAGGTCATCTCGCGCCGCCGCTCGTCCTGCGCGGTCAGGCGGATCTGGCCGCCCGGCTGGTCGGCGGCCTCAAAAACCGTCACCTCATGCCCGCGCTCTGCGGCAACACGCGCCGCCTCCACCCCCGCAGGCCCTGCGCCGACGATGGTGATGCGCCGTTTCGCGGCGGCTGCGGGGATCAGGTGGGGCATCGTCTCCTCGCGCCCCGTGGCGGGGTTGTGCAGGCAGAAGGCCAGCCCGCCCTGATAGATGCGGTCAAGGCAATAGTTCGCGCCAACGCAGGGGCGGATGTCGTCTTCGCGCTTTTCGATGATCTTGCGCACGATATGGGGGTCGGCCATATGCGCGCGGGTCATGCCGACCATGTCCAGCTTGCCCGAAGCGATGGCATGGCGCGCGGTGGCCACGTCCGGGATTTTGGCCGCGTGGAAAGTGGGGAAGCCCGTCGCCGCGCGGATTTCGCCCGCGAAATCGAGGTGGGGGGCGTTCTTCATCCCCTGCACGGGGATCACATCCGTCAGCGCGGCATCGGTTTCGATATGGCCGCGGATCACGTTCAGGTAATCCACCAGCCCGCTGTTCTTCAGCCGGTGCGAAAGCTCCATCCCTTCGGCCTTGGTGAAACCGCCTTCCACCATCTCGTCGCCGGTGTAACGCAGGCCAAGGATGAAATCGTCCCCCACCCGGGCGCGGATCGCCCGCAGGACGTCGAAACCAAAGCGCAGGCGGTTGTCCAGATCACCGCCATAGGGCGCGTCCAGCGTGTTGGTCAGGGGCGACCAGAACTGGTCGATCAGGTGGCCATAGGCTTCAAGCTCCACCCCGTCCACGCCTGCGGCCTTCATCCGCTCCGCCGCATCGGCGTAATCCTCGATGATCCGCGCGATGTCCCAGTCTTCCATCTTCTTCGGAAACGCCCGGTGCGACGGCTCGCGCTCATGGCTGGGCGACACCACGGGCAACCAGTCGCCCTTGTCCCAGCGCGTCCGGCGGCCAAGGTGGGTCAACTGGATCATCACCGCCGCGCCGTGGTCGTGGCATTCGTCCACCATCTGCTTCATCCAGCCGACGACCTCATCCTTCCAGGCAAGGATGTTGTTGAACACCGGCGGGCTGTCCCGCGCGACAGAGGCGGAGCCCGCCGTCATCGTCAGCGCCACGCCCGCCTTGGCACGCTCCACGTGATAGGCCCGATAGCGCCCCTTGGGCATCCCGTCCTCGGGGTATGCCGGTTCGTGGCTTGTGATCATGATGCGGTTGCGCAGGGTCAGGTGCTTCAACTTGTAGGGCTGCAGCAGCGGATCGTTGGACATCGGGGCCTCCTGTCGTTTCCGCGACTGTGGCGCATAATGTTCACTTGTGTCAAGTTAATCGCCACCCAAGAACATTTCCTTGCGCGCCGCCCCCCTTGCCCCTAGGGTCGGGCACATGGATCAGGCGGAAAAGACCGAAACCGGATGGCGCGGATCGCGCGAGGGCTGGCTGGAGGCCGCCTATGCCGCGCTGGCCACCGAAGGCGTGGACGCGGTGAAGATCATGCCGCTGGCCGAACGTCTGAAACTGTCGCGCACCAGCTTCTACTGGTTCTTCAAGGACCGCGAGGCGCTGCTTCAGGCCCTGGCCGAGATGTGGGAGGCCCGCACCACTACCCCCCTCGTCGCCGCCACCACCGACTATGCCGAAACGGAAACCGAGGCGATGCTCAACGTTATCGGCTGTTTCCTGCGGGCCGAGACTTTCGATGCCCGGATGGAATTCGCTATGCGCGGCTGGGGGCTGAAGGATGCGGCGATCCTTGCCCGCATCGCCGATGCAGATACCCGCCGCCTGCAGGCACTCACCGCCATGCTGGGACGCTGGGGTCACAGCGCGCTGGATGCGGATGTGCGCGCGCGCACCATCTACCTCGTCCAGATCGGCTATATCTCCATGCAGGCCGAAGAGACGCTGGAAACCCGCCTGACCCGCATCCCGAACTATGTGGAAATCTATACGGGCCGCCCGCCGATGCCGAACGAACTCGCCCGCTTCCGGGCGCGCTTCGCCCGCTGACGGATAGCCGGCCACGCCCTGCGCCGCCGCACCGGCAGCAATCCGCCACAGCACCCGGAACCGCGACATTGTCACTGGACGCCCCGCCCCGGCAAAGCCGATGCCGGGCGAATCATTTTTGCGGAAATGATAATCCACGGTTGTGCACCCCGCATCGCGCTCCCATTTCGCGCGAAAGACCGCGACGCGCGCACCGCAGGACCACTCCCGCGACGCAGGCCGCGCTGGCATTTTGCCGCAATCCGTGACAGCCCCGGAAACAGTCGCTGAATCAACGGCATGTCCGTTTCCGGAAGCACCCGAAATTGGGGCCTTTTTATGGCCGAAAGACGGTTTTTCCCAAACTTTCGTTTAGACGACCCCAACAGTTAGGGTAGATTAACAACGGGGGAACTAGGGGGGAGGCCGGCCCTGCCGGTCAGATGCTGCCAATTGGGAGATCCATGCTGAATCTCGTTCTGATCGACGACCATCCGATCGTGCTCGCCGGTCTGGTGGACATTCTGAGGTCACAGAAGAACTACAACATCGTGGCCACGGGAACCACGGCGGATGCTGCCCTCCGCCTTGTCCGGGACCATGACTGCGACATCCTCGTGGCCGACCTGAACCTGCCGGGAAACATGATCGAGGCGATCCGCCAGATCCGCGCGGAACGCCCCTCGGTGCGCGTCCTCGTCTTCACCGCCAGCGCAAGCGTCGAGACCTGCATGCAGCTTCTTGCTGCCGGGGCGACGGGCTATGTGCTGAAGGGAAGCTCGGGCGGCGACCTGTTCTACGCGCTGGAAGAGGTGGCGGCGGGGAAGGAATACGTCTCCTCCTCCATGGCCACCAAGGTGATCCGCGAGATGCGGATGGCCGAGCAGCGCAAGGCGGAACGCGCCTCGGTCGCGCTGAATTCGCGCGAGGATCAGGTGGTCCGCGAATTGCTGAACGGGGCGTCGAACAAGGAAATCGCCAACAAGCTGAACCTGTCCGACAAGACGGTGAAGCATTACATGACGCAGATCATGCAGAAGTTCAACGCGCGCAACCGCGTCGAGGTGGTGCTGGAAGTGCAGCGCCTGAACGGCACGCCGCTGCGCCACTGAACGGGTTGCTGATGCGAAAGGGGCGCGGTTCCACCACCGCGCCCCTTTCGCATTGCCGAAGCACGGGGTCCACAGGGGCCCCCAAGGGCCTCGCCGCCATCACGCCTCGACGCCTAGCCCCGCCTGACCCGCGGCCCTGCCTTGCCCCTCGACCGCAAGCCCAAACGCGCGCTTCATCTGCTGATCCCGCATCTGCCTCTTGTCCAGCAGCAGGACGACCTCGGTGCCGCGTCCGGGGCGCGAATTGATCGTCAGGTCGGCCCCCACGCTGCGCGCCCGGTTGCGCATGCCCGCAAGTCCGAGCGACACATGCCCCACCGACCGCCCCGGCTCCTCGCCCATCTTCGAGGCCGTGCAGGTGCCCGGTCCCTTGTCGGACACGACGATCCGCACCAGCCCATCGGCATCGCTGGCCGTGACCGCAACGCCCTTCCCCTCGGCATGGTTGCGGGCATTGTGCAACGCCTCGCTCACGATGCGATAGACCGCCACGCGCAACTCGTCATCCGGATCGAGGTTGATCGGCGGGATGTCCACCGCCACCTCCGTCCCGCATTCGGTGCGGAAGTTCTGCACCGCAAGCTGCAGCGTCTCTTCCAGATCAAGTTCCTCCAGCGCGGGCATCACGAGGCCGGTGGAAATCTGGCGCAGCTCGGCAAGGGCGGCATCCAGCAACTCGCTCGCCTTGCGGGCAAGGGGTTGATCGGCCTCGGCATGGATCAACTGGCTGCGATAGAGGGCGGCGATGCTCAGCAACTGGATCGGCCCGTCATGCAGATCGGCCCCGATCCGGTTCAGCACCGCCTCGGAAATCTGCGCGGCCTGCCTGCGCAACTCCTCGGATTCCCGGAACAGTTGCCGGTTCGCCTCGGCCAGCGCATCTGACCGGCGCAGGCTTTCGGAAATCGCCACCTCCTGCGCGCTGATCCGCCTCTGGGCAAAGGCCACCAGCACCGCCAGCCCCACGATCCAGATGGCCAGCGAGGCAAGCCGCACCGCATCGGTGTCTTCCAGCATCCGCGAGATGCGCGCCATCAGAAGTTCCACGCTGCAATAGATCTCGCCCACGGCGATGACCTGCCCCTCGCGGTTCACCAGCGGGATGTAGACCTCATAGACGACCGAACCCAAATTGCCGTCCCACAGGTTTTCCGGCGTCGAGTCATCGGCCCGCTCGATCACCGTCTCGCCATGCACGGCGCGGATGGCTGCGGCTTCCAGCACGCCGTCGGGGTCGATCGGCCCGCGCGAATTGTAGACCAGCGCCCCGTCCAGCGCCCAGATCTTGACCTGATCGATATAGTCCGGGTCGATCTGCGTCGTCACCGCCTCATGCACACGATGCTGCATCGCAACGGGCATGTAGCCCCGGATCGGCTCCTCCCCCAGCACCGACAGAAGGACCCCGCGCGCAAGCGCCTGCTCGATTTCCAGCGATCCCTCGATCATGCGGCCGGCGATGATGTGGTTCTGCAATCGCCCGGTGGCGAAGGCCAACACCGCGAACAGCACCGCCGCCAGCAGCAGGAATTGCCCGGTCAGCCCGATGGTGCGGAAAAAGCGCCCGATCTGCGTCATCTCGGCGATGCCCCGCAGCAGCCGGACAGCACGGCACAGGCCAGCCGAACGATCATCGATCCCTCCCAGTCCCGGCCCAGTGGTGCCGGCCCCATATCCGCGCTTCATGGCAGAATTTTCATTATTATGAACATGAACCCGCCCTCCGGAAAAGACCCTGCCGCATGCCTTGGCCGCGGGCCTGCTATTCTTCGCGCATCGCGCGCTGCATCTGGTCCATCACCGGTTGCACGATGTAGGAAATCGCCACCCGTTCCGCGGTCGGCACGAAGACCTCGACCGGCATCCCCGGCACCAGCCCCCGCTCGCCCAGCGCGGACATGTCGCCCACGGGGCGCGCGCGCGCCGTGTAATAGGCCATGCCCGTGGCCGGATCGGTGACGGCGGCGGCGGCGATGGTTTCCACCACCGCGTCGATTTCCGGCGTCACCCGCATGTTGAAGGCCGAAAAGCGCAGACGCGCCGCCTGCCCCGGTTCGATCGCGTCGATATCTGTCGTGGCGATGCGGAATTCTATCACCATGTCCTCCGCCGAGGGCACGATGCTCACCAGCGTCTTGCCCGGCGCGATCACCTCGCCCAGCGTGGCCACGTTCACCTCGTTCACCACACCCGCGACGGGCGCGCGCAATTCCATCCGCCCGCGCTTCTCGCGGCTGGTGGCAAGCTGCTGGCGCAGATCGGTGATCTGCGGCTCCAGCGTGCGCAATTCGCGATGCGCATCCGCCTGCGCCTTGGCCAGCAGGCGGTCACGCTCCAGCGCGATCTCGGTCTGCCGCGTCTCGTTGCGCGACAGGTTGGCATCGATCTGCCCCATCTCGCCGCGCATACGCGTCATGTCGCGCAGGATCTCGTCCAGCCGCGTCTTCTCCACCGCCCCGCCCTTCAGCAGCGTCTCGAACCGCCCATGCTGCGCCTCCACCAGCGCCAGTTCCTCCACCAGCGCGGCACGGCGCATGGTCATGCCCTCGCTGTCGAATTGCAGTTGCTCGGCCTGCAGCGCCAGCGCCTGCAACTGCGCCTCGCGCGCCAGCCGCGCCTCCTCCATCAGACGCCGCTCGCCTTCCACGATGCGCCGGAACGCCGCGTCACCCGCCCCGGCAGGATCGGCCATCTCCGTGCCGTCCCGTTCCGCCGCCAGCCGCGCCGCCCGCGCCTCGGCCTCCATCAGTTGCGACTCCAGCATCGCGATGCGGGCGTCGATCTCGAACGTGTCCAGCCGCAGCACGGGCTGCCCCGCCTCCACGCGTTCACCCCGTGCGACAAGGATCGCGGCCAGAGTGCCACCCTCCAGATGCTGCACGCTCTGCACGTCCGACCGCACCAGCACCGACCCCGACCCGATCACGACCGAGTCAAGCCGCGCCGTCGCCGCCCAGAACCCGATCCCCCCGAACAGCAGCGCCGAAAGCGCCGCCGCCGCAAGAAACCGCCCGCGCAGCGAGAAGAGCGCGCGGTCGCCGGCGCGGTTCGGCTCGAATGGGCTGGTCATCGTCATGTATCTCACTCCAGATCACTTCGGGGCCACGCCGCGCGCGGCATCCCGTCACGCAGTCTTCAGATCAATCCGTCCGTCGCATGGCTCGCCTGCGGCCCGCTGCCCGCCCCGTCCGTATCCGTGTCGTCCAGCCGGGCCGCCGCCATGGCCTCGCCCCGGTCCGATGCCTGCGAGGGGAAATGCCGGTCCAGAAACGCCTCCCGCGTCTCGTCATTCGACAAGAGCTGATATGTGCGATCCTCGCGCGCCATGAAGGCCGCTTCCGGGTCGGGACGGTTGTCAGGCCCGCGCAGGCGCTGCAATTCATGCGCGCTGATCCAGTCGCCGATGGCAAGCTGGCCGATGTCGCGCACGGTCGCGGCGTGGAAGGGTCGCGCCACCTCGGCCAGTTGCGCAAACAGCGCCTCGAAGCCGATGCCCGCGAACTCCGCGCCGGGGGCCGGGGTTCCCGCGCCACCCTCACCGGAGGCGCCGCCCGTCCCGCCACCCTCGGCCACCGGACCCGACGACCCGGCAGACCCGCCGCCCGCCGCCCCGCCAGCGCGCGTCATTCCGCCCATGGGTCCCATGCCGGAAACCTGCACCGCCGGTGCATCGCCCCCCACACCGCCACCCGCCTGCGGAGGCAGGTCCAGCGTCGGCTCCTCCATCTCGAAAAAGCGCGACAGGTCCAGCATGCCGGGGCCACGCCCGATCCGGCCAAGGTCCTGCACCGCCTCGGCCTCTTCGGCCACGGGCGCCGCCGCCTCCTCCATCGCCGTGGCGGCTTCGACCGGGGCAGGCGCCGCCGCATCCCGCAGGACCGTGGTCACGATCCCCTGATCGTCAGCCTCCGGCATCTCGGCGGGTGCCGCCTCGGGCGGCGTCGCCGCGCTGCCGAAAGCCGATTTGACCCATGCCGCCATCCCCACCATCAGCGCGGCCAAGAGCGCCGCCACCGGGGCCTCGCGCCGTTCCGCCAGTGCCAGCAGGGCGCGCCCCTTGGGACGGTTCGCCTCTGCGGATTTCCGATGTCTGGTCTGGATTTCCATCGCCGCCTCCCCTCAGCCCGCCGCCTGCACGGGGGCCATGTCCTCCAGCGAAACCTGATCGCCGCCCGCCACCGTCACCGGCGCGGCTACCTTGCCGTCACGATTGCCCAGCACCTCTTCCTTGGTGCCAAAGGCCGCCAGACGCCCGGCATGGATCGCCGCCACCATGTCCACCGCCGCCAGAACGCTGGGCCGATGCGCCACCACCACCGCGATGCCGCCACGTGCCCGGATCGCCTTGATCGTATCGTTCAGCGCCCGTTCCCCGGCGGCATCCAGCGAGGCATTGGGTTCATCCAGCAGCACAACGAACGGGTCCTGATACAGCGCGCGGGCAAGCCCGATCCGCTGCCGCTGCCCCGCCGAAAGCGCCGTGCCCAGCGCGCCCACCTCGGTGTCGTAGCCATCGGGAAGCTGGCTGATCATCTTGTGGACATTCGCCGCAGTCGCCGCCTTGAAGATGCCGTCGCTGTCGCGGTTGGGATCGAAGCGGCTGATATTGTCGCGCACCGTCCCGGCCAGCAGCGCCACCTCCTGCGGCAGATAGCCGATGATTTCGCCCAGCCGCGCCGGGTCCCATTGCGCAAGGTCCACGTCGTCATAGCGCACGGTTCCGCGCAGCACCGGCCAGACCCCGGCCAGCGCCCGGATCAGCGTTGACTTGCCCCCGCCCGACGGCCCGATGATGGCCAGCGCCTGCCCCGCCTGCAATTCGAACGAGACTTCCGACAGCAGCACGCGGCCATTGGCGGGCGAGGCGACAGTCAGATTCTCCACCCGCAGCGACTGGCGCGGCGCGGGCAGCGAGACGGGCTTGCGCTCTGCCGCCAAGGCCACCAGCGTGTCGCGCAACTGGCCCCAGGCCTGCCGCGCCTGCGCGATGCCCTTCCAGTTGGCGATGATCTGGTCGATGGGTGCCAGCGCCCGCCCCGAGGCGACCGAGACCGCGATGATGGCCCCCGCCGACAGCTCGCCCTTGATCGTCAGATAGGCCCCAAGGCCCAGCAGCCCCGATTGCAGCAGCATCCGCAGCACCCGCGACATCGCGGCCATCGTCCCGGTGATGTCGGATGCCTTGGTGTTCAGCGCCAGATGTTCGTGATTGGCCTCGGCAAAGCGTTCCACCGCGCGGCCCGTGACCCCCATCGCGATCAGCACCTCGGAATTGCGCGTGTTGCTCTCCGAAATGGTGTTGCGCAGCACCAGCGCCCGCTGCGCCGCTTTTGCAAGGTCGCGCGACTTCACCTCGGCCAGCACCGTCAGCAGCGCCAGCACGACCAGCCCGCCCAGCGTCACCGCGCCAAGGATCGGATGCAGGAAATAGACGAAGATCAGGAAGATCGGCACGAAGGGCAGATCGAAGATTGCACCCGGCGCCTGCGACCCAAGGAAGTTGCGCAGCGTGTCCACGCTCCGGCTGCGTTCCAGCGCCTCGGCGGGGGAAAAGCCATAGCGTGGCATGTCGATGGCAACGCGATGCGACAGGGGCGCAAGGCGGCGGTCCAGCCGCGCCCCGATCCGCACCAGAACCTGACTGCGGATCGTGTCGAACCCGCCCTGCACCAGATAAAGCGCCAGCGCGAGGACCGACAGGAACACCAGCGTCTGGACCGAGCCGGAGGTCAGCGCCCGGTCATAGACCTGCAGCATGTAGAAGGACCCGGTCAGCGCCAGCACGCTGATGATGCCGGAAATCGCGAAGAGCGCCCAGCCGAACCGCCGCAGATCGGCATTCAAAAGCTCGCGCGCCTTCCGCAGGGCCAGGGGATCGGGGGATGATGTCTGCTGTGCCATGATCGCCTCTGCCAGCTATGCGTTCCGTCCGGTCATCCGGTTCGAGGACAAGGCTACCCGCCGCGCCCCCTGCCCGTCACGGAACAGGGTCCCGCAAACCATAGGACCAAGGTCCAACGAGGTCTGACGGGGAACCGGGAGGAAGACCCCGGCCAAGGCATCCTTGGCCGGGGTCCGTTTCGCGTCACAGGTTGAAGGACGACCCGTCGAGGTTATGCGCCCCGCGCAGCGTCAGGCTGAAATCGGCCTGATCGTCCCCGTCGGTGAAGCCTTCGATGATCGTGTCCACCCCATCCGCCGTGGCCACCTCGCGGATCACGAGGTTGCCCGCCGCCGTGGTGCCCTGCTCGGCCAGCGTGAAGGACTGATTGCCCGTCAGCCCCACCCGCGCGTCGATGCCCGACAGGTCGATCCGGTCACCCGGCTGGAAGTCGGTGATGACATCGCCATCCGCCGCGCCCGCCGAGGTGAAGACGAAGACATCCGCCCCGTCGCCCCCCGTCATCACGTTCACCGCCAGCGAGGCCTTGATGACATCCGCGCCTTGGCTGCCGATGACGTTCTCGATCCCGACGAGGCTGTCGGTCGCCGTGCCGATGCGCACCGTCCCGATCGCCGTCGCCGCGCCAAGGTCGATGGTCGCACCGCCAAGGATCGCTGACAGGTCGATCGTGTCGCTGCCCTCGCCGCCGAAGATCATGTCGGCGCCGTCGTCGGTTTCGAAGGTGAAGACGTCCTCCCCGTCCTCACCCATGAGCACATCGCGGCCCAGACCACCGGCGAGGACGTCAGCGCCCTCTCCTCCGGTCAGGACATCATCGCCCTCATGGCCCAGCAGGATGTCGTCCCCCGCCTTGCCCATAAGGGCATCGGCTGTCGCACCGCCGACCAGGACATCCGCCCCCGCACCGCCAAGGACCGTGGCATTGCCCGATCCGGGCATCACCACCTTGCCTTCCGCCGCCGGAGCCGCAGGCACCGTGCCGCCGCCCGTGCCGGGGGCATGGTCGTCGTCGCAGTCGTTCCCTTCGGCCTCGTCATCCTCGGCTTCGTCATCCTCGGCTTCGGTCTCGTCGCCGTCGGCATCTCCTTCGCCATCGGCTTCCTCCTCCGACCCATCACCGTCTTCGGCGCCGCCCTCATCCGGGCCGTCCACATCGACGGGCGGCGTGTCGCCGCCACCATCGGTCGGGCCGCTGCCATGCTCATCTTCCGCGCTGGCCTCGGCCAGCGTCGGCAGCGATTCCATGGTTCCCGTGAAGGTGACGGAATGGCTGCCATTGGACATGGTCACCGTGCCATTGCCATTGTCGGTCGCGGTATAGCTGGCGGGATCGTTGCCCGCAGGCACCTCGATCACGTCCTGCGGGCGCAGGTTGCCCACCACCATGTCGTTGCCGCCCCCGGTGCGGAACACGATCCGATGCTCCGACGCCAGTTCCGAAAGATCGACCGTGTCATCGCCCTCCGACCCGTTCACCCGGATCGTGTTCACCCGCAGGCTGGTGCCCGCAAAGCTGCCGATCGGGATGACGGTATCCGTGCCGGGCCCGGTATTGACGATGATCTCCTCGATCCCCGCCAGTTCCGCGATCACGCTGGCACCGTTCGTGCCGTTGCGGGTGATGACGATCTCGGTCGCTGCGGCCAAAGCAACGGTCGGGTTCAGCGTCGCGAAATTCGACCGCGCATAGATGCGGTAGGTCTCGGCCTGGTTGTTGCCGTTGACGACGAAAGTGTCGCCACCCGCACCATTGGCCCCGCCATTCACGATGTCGCGCCCGTCGGAGACGGCGGGGAAGAACAGGAACGGGTCCGCGACACCCCAGACGACCACGTCGTCCCCTGCGCCACCAGTCACCGTGTCATTGCCTGTGCCGCCGGTCAGCACATCATCGCCCGCGCCACCGTTGAGCACGTCATTGCCCGTGCCGCCGGTCAGCGTGTCATTGCCCGCCTGCCCGTTCAGCACATCCGCGCCGCCCTGCCCGTTCAGGATATCGTCCCCTGCCGTGCCGTTCAACGTGTTGCCAAGCAGGTTTCCGTCCTGCAGATCGCCCACCACCGTGGTGGCAGCCGAGGCGACGGTCTCCACCGTTCCCAGCGCATCGGTGAACTGCACCTGCACCCGCAACACCTGCCCCACCTGCGCCTGCGCCGGGGTAAAGCTTGGTGCCGTCGCGCCGGTGATGTTCACCCATGTGGCGCCACCATCCGCCGAGCGTTGCCACTGATAGGCAAAGCTGCCCGCGGTGATTCCGTTCGGATCAGCGATGCCCGCGATGTCTGCGGTGATCGCCTGTCCCTCGGTCGGAGACGTGTCGCTGATCACCGGTGCCCCCGTCGCCGGGCGGTTCACGAGGAAGACCTCCTGATCGGCGAAACGCAGCGCCTCGATGTTGCGCAGCCGGTCCGTCCCTTCCAGCGACAGCCCGCGGCCCGTGCCCGGATCGATGGCGCGGTCAATACCCGTCACCGGGTCGATCAGGCTCTCGCTCGCCTCGTCATGCGTCACGGTATAGCTGCCATCCGCGTTGCGCGTGATCGTATAGTTCTCCCGCACGTCCCAGTACTGCGCCACATCCACATCGCCGGCCTGACCACCGCTCACGATCTCGCGCACCACCGAAAGCTGGGCGGGCGTCACCACCCGCGCGAACAGCGCCTGTTCCAGCGTCATCCCGCCGAACATCAGCGCCCCGGTCGCGGCATCGCGCACCTGCCCGGCAAGGCTGTCCGCCGTGCCCGCAGGCATCCCCGGCACCGTCACGGCCAGCCGCACGTTCAGCCAGCGGTCGCCGTCGATGATGTCGTCTCCCGCCATCCCGCGGATCGTGTCGCTGCCCGCGCCACCCAGCAGGATGTCGGCCCCGCCCGATGTATCCATCCGCGCCACCAGCCGCTCGCCGGTCACGGGCTGCACGACATCGAAGGTCGCCAGATGCGAGACGAGGTCCCGCAGACCGGCGATCCTGTCGATGTTCTGCTCCAGAAGCGCGTTGGAATAGGACTGGATCGGCGAATTGGGCGAAACCTGCGCCGCGTTGCCGAATTCGTCATAGGACCCGGTCGTCACCTCGCGCCCCGTCAACCGGTCATTGCCATTCCAGCCTGACAGGCCTTCGACAAGATCGAAGCGGTCACGCAGGATATTGGCCTGCTGGTTCTGGAAGATGCCGACGTTCATGTCGGCCTCGACGGGATAGTTGTTGTTCTTGTAGGACACCCAGTCGAACCCGGCCATCCCGTTGTTGCGGTTGATCCCGATGCCCTGGATCATGATGTCATCGCCGGATTCCGCGTCGAAATCGGTGTCGTTCTCGCCCGCGATCATCACGTCATGGCCGATGATGCGGCTGTTGAAGAACAGTTCCGAATTGTCGCCGGTCAGGGTCACCATGTTCCCCCGGCCTTCCATCCAGTCGTTGCCCTCGTTCCCCATCAGGACGCCGCCACCCGACGGCGCGCGGATGAAGTCGTCGCCCATCCCGCCGAAGATGTCCTTCGCCTCGTCGCCGCCCGCCAGCACATCGCGCCCGTCGCCGCCGAAGATCAGGTCAAGGCCCATGCCGCCATTGATGACGTCATCCCCGCCTTCGCCCTTGATCACATCCATGTCGCCGATGTCGGTGCCGCGGTCGGTGATGACGTCATTGCCCGCGCCGCCATGGATGTGGTCCACCCCATAGCCGCCTTCGATGTCGTCATTGCCGCCATGGCCCCACAGCCCGTCATCGCCGTCACCGCCGATGATCGTGTCATCGCCCGCCGTGCCGCCAAGGACGACATGCTCGCCGCCCAGATAACGGATGTAGTTGGCCCCCCGCTCCACAAGGCTCGTGCTGCCCAGCATCGAGGTCAGCACATCCGCATCCCGCGTCGGATCGGCGCTGCCGATTCCTGCGTTCCACTGCCGCGACTGGTCGATCTCCAGCACCCAGGCCGCCGTCTGGAAGGCCGACCCGTTGATGTTCAGGCCCAGTTCCTCGCCATCCGTGTTCCGCTGGATCAGGTCGGCGAAGCTGTCGCCTTCCAGTTGCGTCAGCAGGTTCATGCCCTGCGTCCGGCTCAGGTAATAGAACCGGTCGCCGTTCTGCAGCATCTCCATCTGCGCCTCGAAGACGAAGGTGAAGGTCGATCCCAGCATCCCGCCGAAGGCCATCTTCGCCTCGGCCAGACCGCCGATCCAGAAATCGACATTGTTCAGACCGCCCAGCGAACCGCCCGCCCATGCCCCCGTCGCGTTCAGGAAGGCCAGCCGGTCCGCCGGCGCCCCCGCCCCGCCAAGCACAAGCGCCGTCGCCGCGTCGCGCTTGCCCTCGATCGTGGTCTCGGCAAGGATCGTGGGATGCGTGCCATAGGCCGCGACGAAATTGATGATCGACAGCGGATGCTTGATGTTCGCCGCAAAGTCGGTCCAGCTTTCATAGGGCCGGACATAGCTGTTCTGCGTCTGCTCGAAGAACTGCCGCCGCGCCTCGTTCAGCGACGGGATGCCCACATCCCGCGCCCGCGCCATGTTCAGCGCGGCAAGGTCAAGCGGCAGCCCCACAAGGTTGTTGCGCAGCGCGTCGGTCAGGAATTCGTCGATCTCGTTGCCATGCTGGCGCGTCATCCCGCGCAGGATGGCACCCGCCGCCGCATGGGCATCGCCCCCCTGCGCATCGAACATCACCGGGTTCAGGAAGGCGTCGAACAGCTCCACCGTCGTCAGCCCCGGCACCCCCGTCTCGCCCAGCGCGCCCGAGGCATCCAGCAGACCCAGCATGTCCACCGTCTCGTTCAGCATGGAATGGCCGAAACGATAGACGACCTGCGCGAATTCCTGGCTGATCCCCACCGGGATTTCCACCGAATGCGAGAAGACGAAGGGGTCGATCTGCGGCGCGACGGCGCGCACGAATTCCTCGAAGACCAGATGCTGATAGACCATCTCGGTCGAGAAGCGGGCCGTCTGGAACAGCCGCTCGCCGTTCCACACCACATCATCCACCGAGGCGGGCATCGCCGTGACCGGCTCCAGCAGGAATTCGTTCAGCATCGCCAGATCGCCCGAGGTGATCAGCGTCTCCATCACCGCCTCGATCTGGCGGTTATGCTCGCCGTGGAAGATCGTATGCACGGCGGTCAGGGCGATGTTCTCGTTCCCGCGCCCATCGCCCACGATGAAATGCCGGTCCAGCAATTCGTTGTCATAGGTCGAGGCGATGCCGAATTCGTTCACCTCCTGCCGGTTCGCGGTCAGCGTGTCGGTATCGGCCGTCTTCAGTTCCAGCGTCGTCACGCCATCGGTCGGGTTCAGGTCCACCGCACCCGGCGTCGCGTCATGGGCGATGTCGTTCAGGAAGGCCCGCCCCGCCGAGGCCAGCGTCAGCGCATCCACCGGCGCACTCACGCTGCCCGTCACCGTGCCGCCCCCGGCCAGAACGAAGCGCGGCATCCCGGTCGCCTCATCGGCAACGAAACGGCCGTAAAGATCGGTCAGCACCGCAGGCACGGAATGCACGTTCAGATCGGAAAGCTCGATGCCCAGCATCGTGCGCGCCTGCGCCTTGATGTCGGCCCATGTCGGCGGCCCGCCCGTCGCGCTTTCCAGCATGCGGCCCGTGGCGACGGGGCGCCCCTCATGCATCGCATATTCCCGCAGGAAGACCTGATGCGACGGGTTCGAGGTATAGACCTGGTTCAGGTCGATCCACGGCGTCGTCTCGTTCGCATTCTCGCGGATGTCATCGGCGGTGCCCAGCACGCCATCCGGCCCCGCCTGGTTCGTCGCCCGTGTCAGCACCATGAAATTCGTCGGGCTGCCCGGCACGTAAAGCGGATCATCCGGCTGCAACGGAATGTAGACCGACCCGTTCCCCCCCTTCTGCGTCAGGTCCAGACCGTGGTCGAAGAACTGCCCGAAGATGGTGAAGAAGCTGTTGTAGGGCGCGGTATCGCCCAGATCGGCCGCCACGTTCCCGAGGAAGACGTTCACGCCGTCCATCTCGATCCCGTTATCGGTCAGCAGCCGCTGCACCGCCGCATCTGCCAGCGCGGCCTGATCATAGGGCAGCAGCGCGGCCTGCGCGGCGGCCACATCGGCGGCCTCCGCCGCGGCCTCCGCCTGCGCGGCGGTCAGCGCCGCCTGCGCATCGGCCTGCGCCTCCAGCGCAAGGTCGCGCGCGGCTTCGGCATCGGCCACCGCCTGCTCGGCAGCCCCCAGATCGCCCGCCACGGCGGCATTGGCCGCATCCAGTGCGGCCTGCGCATCGGTGACATCGGTTTCGGCCTCCGCAAGGGTGGCCGCCGCGCTGTCGGCATTGGCCGAGGCCGTTGCATCCGCCGCCGCCGCCGCGTCGCGCGCGACCAGCGCCGTATTGCGCGTGGCCTGCGCCGCGACCAGCGCCGCCTCCGCCGCGACCAGCGCCGCATCGGCCGAAGTATCGGCCGCATTCGCCGCATCCAGCGCCGCCGTCGCCGCCGTCAGCACTGCGAAGGCCGCGTTATAGGCATCCAGCGCCGCCTGATTGTCCGAGGAATCGCCGTCCCCCAGTTCGATCAGCAACTGCACATTCGCCGCCCGCTCCGCCGCATAGGCCGCATCGAATTCGGCCTGCGCCTCGATCCGGGCCGCTTCGGTCGTGGCAGCCAGCGAGGCCGCCGCGTCACGGGCGGACTGTGCGCCGCCCAGCGCGGTCTCCGCCGCCGCCAGATCCCCCTCTGCGACGGCCAGCGCTGCTGCCGCGCTGGCCGCCGCGGCGGTCGCATCCGCATCGGCCTGCTGGGCCAGCGAAAGCGCCGCGGTCGCCGCGGCAAGTGCTGCCTCTGCCGCGACCACATCCGATGAAAGGGCGGCCAATGCCGCCTCTGCCGTGGCAAGCGCGGTCTGCGCCGCTGTCACCTGCCCATTGGCCGCAACCAGCGCCGCCCCGGCGGTCGTCACCGCCGCATTGGCCGTCGTCAGTTCCGCCTGCTCTGCCGCCAGCGCCGCCTCCAGCACGGCCCGCGACGGCAGCCCCGTCAGATCGCCCGTGCTTTCCTGCGCCGCGCGATAGGCGGCATGGATCTGCTGCGACAGCGCGATGTTCTCCGCCCCCGTCACCCCGGCGATGGACAGCGCCGCCGAGATGGCCGCGATGTTCCCCAGCGTCTGATCCGCCACGAGATTCGAGATCGTCCGCGGCCGCGCGTCATAGACCGACCCGGACGCCTGCGCATAAGTCGTCGGCGCACCCGTACGCGGGTTGGCCTGCGCCGCGATCCAGACCGGGTCCAGCAGCCGGTTCATCAGATTGTCCGACGCGCCGCTCTGCGTCAGCCCGACCTGATAGTTGTTCAACGCGCCGGTCACCGTCCGCAGCCCATCGGGCACCAAGGGGCTGGCAAGCAGCGACTCAAGCGCCGCGCGCGCATCCATCCCGCCCTCGATCAGGCGGTTATGTTCTTCTGCAATGCGGATCTGGTCCAGAATATGGGCGAGGTCGTTCAGGTTGAGCGTGACCATGGCAGTTGTCCCTGTGCTGAAACATGACGGTCCGGCAGGGCGCACCTGCCGCCGATTATGGGTCCAGCATCCGGGGAAGCACGGCCCCCGACAAAGGCCGTGGGTCCGGCCTTGTCGTGGAAATGGTCCGATGAAATGTCGGACCAAGGTCTGAAGACGCAGCCCGACTCAGCGCCCGACTCGGGGCCCGACTCAGCGCCCGCCCGCCACCTCCCCCCCGATCCAGCCGCGGAAGGCCGCCATCGCCGGACGCGGCGGCACGCCCTTCGGCCAGACCAGCCAATAGCTCCCCGCCGCCCTGACCGGCCCGCCCCAGACCGGCACCAGCCGCCCCGCCGCCAGATCCTCCGCGATCAGGAAGGTCGGCAACAGCGCCACGCCAAGACCATGCACCGCCGCCTGATGCATCGTGGCGAACTGGTCGAACAGCATCCCCCCCGGCCGCAACCCCGCCATCCCCTGCCCCGCGAACCACCGCCCCCAATCCCCCGTCCGGCTTTCGATCTGCAGAAGCGGCAGGTCCAGCACCGCCGCAGGCCCCGCCAGCGGCAGGGCAAAGGCCCCCGGCGCGCAGACCGGCAGCACCTCCTCCTCCATCAGCAGCAGATGCTCCGCCCCCGGCCAATCGGCCCGCCCGTAATGGATCGCCGCATCGAACCCCTCCGCCTCCATGTCGAAAGGCCGCAACCGCGTGGCAAGCGTCAGCGCGATGCCCGGTTCCCGCGCCCGGAACCCGCGCAGGCGCGGCGCCAGCCAATGCATCCCGAAGGCGGGCAGGATGGCCAGCGTCAGGCTCTCCCCCCCGCCCCCCGCCCGCAGCCGCAGCCCCGCCTGCGACAGAAGGCCCAACGCCCGCCGCGCCTCGGCCACATATTCCCGCGCCGCAGGCGTCAGCCGCAGCCGCTGCCGGTCGCGGATCAGCAGCGTCACGCCCAACTGCCCCTCCACCTCCTGCAGGGCACGGCTCACCGCCCCCGGCGTCAGCGCCAGTTCCCGCGCCGCCGCCGTGGCCGTGCCCAACCGCTCCACCGCTTCCAGCGCCATCAGGCCGGACAGCGATGGAAGATGACGACGCGACAGGATCATTTGCAGAAACCTCAACATCTTTGCAGTATATTTCGCTATTATATCACAAAATCCCCCGGCATACAGGCAACAACACGCCTGATGCGCGACTCGCGCGCCGATGGCACACTGGCCCCCTGACCCGGAGGAACCGACATGAGCCTCGACGCCCCCAAATTGAAAGCCAAGGACGCCCCCGATCTTGCCCGCTTCGACTGGGAAGACCCCTTCCGCCTCAACGACCAGTTGACGGAAGAAGAGCGCATGCTGCGCGATGCCGCCCGCGCCTATGCGCAGGAAAAGCTGCAACCCCGCGTCACAGCGGCCTATCGCGAGGAAACCACCGATCCGTCGATCTTCCGCGAGATGGGCGAGATGGGCCTTCTGGGCGTCACCATCCCCGAGGAATATGGCGGGCTGGGCGCCTCCTACGTCGCCTACGGCCTCGTGGCGCGCGAGGTGGAGCGGGTGGACAGCGGCTATCGTTCGATGATGTCGGTGCAAAGCTCGCTGGTGATGTACCCGATCTACGCCTACGGAACCGAGGCGCAGCGGGCGAAATACCTGCCCAAACTCGCCTCCGGCGAATGGATCGGCTGCTTCGGGCTTACCGAACCTGATGCGGGCTCCGATCCGGCAGGCATGAAGACCGTCGCGAAGAAGACGGCGAACGGCTATGTGCTGAACGGCGCGAAGATGTGGATCTCCAACGCCCCCATCGCCGATGTGTTTGTCGTCTGGGCGAAATCCGAGGCGCATGGCGGCAAGATCAAGGGCTTCGTGCTGGACAAGGGCATGAAGGGCCTGTCGGCGCCGAAGGTGGGCGGCAAGCTCTCGCTCCGCGCCTCGATCACGGGTGAAATCGTGATGAAGGATGTGGAAGTGGGCGAAGACGCCCTGCTTCCCAATGTCGAAGGCCTGAAAGGCCCCTTCGGCTGCCTCAACCGCGCCCGCTATGGCATTTCATGGGGTGTGATGGGGGCGGCGGAATTCTGCATGCAGGCCGCCCGCCAATACGGCCTCGACCGCAAGCAGTTCGGCAAGCCCATCGCCGGCACGCAACTCTTCCAGTTGAAACTCGCCAACATGATGACCGAAATCTCGCTCGGCCTGCAGGCCAGCCTGCGCGTCGGCCGCCTGATGGACGAGGCGAATGCCGCGCCCGAGATGATCTCGATCATCAAGCGCAACAATTGCGGCAAGGCGCTGGACGCGGCCCGCTGGGCCCGCGACATGCATGGCGGCAACGGGATCCAGGAGGATTTCCAGATCATGCGCCACATGGTGAACCTCGAGACGGTCAACACCTACGAGGGCACGCATGACATCCACGCCCTGATCCTCGGCCGCGCGATCACCGGCATTCAGGCCTTCTTCTGACGCCCCGCCGCGGGGGACGAAAATTCTTCGTCCGAAGAATTTTCCCCGGGGGCCGCAGGCCCCCGCCCCCCCTGCCGGGCACGAAAATTCTTCGTACGAAGAATTTTCGCATCCCCCGGCCGGGAAGCCGTCTTTCGGGGATGACAAGCGCCGCGCCTTGGCTAGGCTCCGACGCATGACACATGCGCCCCATATCCCCGAGCTTGACGCCTATCTCGCCGCCCATCCCGGCACCCGCTTTCTGGATGCCGTGATGTTCGATCTCTGCGGCACCGCCATCGGCAAACGTTACCCGATCCGCGATGCCGCCAAGGTCTGGTCCTCAGGCGTGGCCTTCTGCGCGGGCATCACCACGCTCGATGCCTTGGGGGCCTGTTGGGATGTCGAAGGCATCGGCTTTTCCGACGGCGACCCCGATGCCACCTCATATCCCATCCCCGGCACGCTGGCCCCGGTGCCATGGCTGCAAGACACCGCGCAGGTCCTTATCGCCCCCGCACCCCCGGAAGGGCTGGCGCAATGGTGGTTCGACCCGCGCAGCATCCTTGCCTCTGTCGTCGCCCGTTTCGCCGATCTGGGCCTGACCCCCGTT
Organism: Tabrizicola sp. M-4; assembly: GCF_051132405.1. Taxonomy (GTDB): domain Bacteria; phylum Pseudomonadota; class Alphaproteobacteria; order Rhodobacterales; family Rhodobacteraceae; genus Paragemmobacter. The sequence continues at coordinate 1,410,065 of NZ_CP128606.1, read as the reverse complement.
ACCGCCTGCGAGCTTGAATTCTACCTCGTCGATCCCGCCCGCGACGCGGCTGGCCGCATCTCCCCCGCCCGCCCCGCCCGGTCCGGCCGCGCGCCAGAGGCACCGCGCGTGCTGGCCTTCGACAAGCTGGACGAATGGGCGGACATCCTCGCCGAGATCGACGCCGCCTGCATCGCCCAAGGCGTCCCCGCCGGGGCCGCCACCGCGGAATATGGCGGCGCGCAATTCGAGGTGAATCTCGGCCACCTCCCCGATCCGGTGCAGGCCGCCGACCACGCCCTGATGTTGCGCCGCATCGTCAAGGGCGTGGCGAACCGCCACGGGCTGGACGCGACCTTCATGTCGAAACCCTTCGCCGATCAGTCCGGCTCGGGCCTGCACATCCATCTCAGCCTCCTTGACGCGGAAGGCCGCAACATCTTCGATGACCGCCTGCCCACGGGCGATGCGATGCTTGGCCACGCCATCGCGGGCCTTCAGGCGACGACGCATGACGCCATGGCGATCTTCGCGCCCAACCTGAACGCCTATCGCCGCTTCGCCCCCAACCAGTTCGTCCCTGTCAACACCTCATGGGGGACCAACAACCGCTCCGTCAGCTTCCGCATCCCGGCAGGCGGCGGGGCCGCGCGGCGGATCGAACACCGCATCGCCGGGGCCGAGGCGAACCCCTATCTCGTCATGGCCGCCATCCTCGCGGGCCTCCATCACGGGCTGGCCAACCGCCTGATGCCCACGCCCCCCTCCACCGGGAACGCAGGCGAAGAGGCCGACCCCGCCATGCCCCTGAAACTCTGGACCGCGCTCGACCGTCTGGAAGCCTCCACGCTCATGGCCGAATATCTCGGCCCCCGCTACCCCGCCGCCTATGCCACCATCAAGCGGGCGGAATTCGAGGCCTTCATGGCCGATGTCCTGCCCCGCGAATATGACTGGTATCTCTGAGGCCCCCATGACCCAGCCCGCCCGCATCGGCGACGTCTCCTTCTGGTATGCCGATATCGGCCTGCCGCAAACCCGGCGCGCGCCCCTGCCCGGCGACACCACCGCCGATGTCTGCATCATCGGCGCGGGCTATACCGGCCTCTGGTCGGCCTATTACCTGAAGAAGGCTGATCCCTCCCTGCGCATCGTGATCTGCGAAAAGACCTTCGCGGGCTTCGGCGCCTCCGGCCGCAATGGCGGCTGGCTGACCGGTGGCTTCGCCTGGAATCACGACCGCTACCTCGCCACCTCGGACGAGGCCGCCGTCCGCGCCATGGTGCAGGCGATGAACGGCACCGTGGATGAAATCATCCGCGTCGCCGATGCCGAAGGCATCAAGGCCGACATCCTGCGCACCGACGAACTCATGGTCGCCACCACCCCCGCCCAGCTTGCCCGCTGCGAGGCCGAAACCGCCCACCGCCGCCACTGGGGCGAGCATCGCGTCCACATGATCGGCGCGGGCCAGACCGCCAGCCGCGTCAACATCCCCGGCGTCCTCGGCGCCATGGTGGTGGAAGGCGTCGCCCGCATCCAGCCCGCCAAACTCGTCCGCGGCCTCGCGCAGGTGGTCGAAGCGATGGGCGTCACGATCCACGAGGAAACCGAGGTCACCGCCCTCGCCCCCGGCCGCGTCACCACCGCGCGCGGCACCGTCACCGCCAATACCATCCTGCGCTGCACCGAAGGCTTCACCGCCACCCTGCCGGGGCTGAAACGGGAATGGCTCCCGCTCAACTCCGCCCAGATCGCGACCGAGCCCCTCCCGCCCGAGGTCTGGGCGCAGATCGGCTGGCAGGGCCATGAAATCCTTGGCGATTTCGCCAATGCCTATTGCTATTGCCAACGCACGCGCGAGGGCCGCATCACCGTGGGCGCGCGCGGCGTGCCCTACCGCTTCGGCTCGGCCATCGACACATCGGGCATCCCCGATCCCGAAACCATCCGCCGCCTGACAAACATCCTGCACACCCATTTCCCGGCAACGAAGCCCTACCGCATCGACCATGCCTGGTGCGGCGTCATCGGCGTGCCGCGCGACTGGTGCGCCACGGCGGGCCTCGACCCCGCCACCCGCATCGGCTGGGCGGGCGGCTATGTCGGCGTCGGCGTCTCCACCTCCAACCTCTCGGGCCGCACGCTGGCCGACCTCACGCTGGGCCGGCAGACCGACCTGACCCGCCTGCCCTGGGTCAACCGCCGCGTCCGCAAATGGGAACCCGAACCCCTGCGCTGGCTGGGCGTGCATGGCATGTATGGCCTCTATGGCATGGCCGACCGGCGCGAGACCGCCCGCCTCGGACCGCCCTCGCGCCTCGCGAAATTCGGCAACTGGCTCACGGGGCGCTGATGCTATCCGCCCTCATCTTCGACCTCGACGGCACGCTGGTGGACAGCGCCCCCGACATCCATGCAGGCGTCGCCCGCCTGCTGGCCGAAGAGGGTCTGCCCGACCTCCCCTTCGCCACCGTGCGCGGCTTCATCGGCGGCGGCGTCCCTACCCTCATCACCCGCGTCATGCGCGCGCTGGACCTGCCCGACGATCCCGCCCGCCACGCCGACCTCTGCGCCCGCTTCACCGCCCGCTACGAGGATGATCCGCAGGGCCTCACCCGCCCCTATGACGGGGTGGAATCCGCGCTCGACGCGCTCGACCTGCCGCTCGCCCTCTGCACCAACAAACCCGAAGGCCCGACCCGCGCGCTCCTGCGCCATCTGGGCTGGACCCACCGCTTCCCCGTGATCGTGGGCGGCGATACCCTTCCCCTGCGCAAACCCGACCCCGCGCCCCTGCACCATGCCATCGCGGCAACGGGCGGCGGTCCCGTCCTCTTCGTGGGCGACAGCGAGGTCGATGCCGAAACCGCCCGCCGCGCGGGCGTGCCCCTGCTGCTCTTCACCGAAGGCTACCGCAGCACGCCCCTTGCCGACCTGCCCCATGCCGCAAGCTTCGATCATTGGGACAGGATGCCCGAACGCGTCGCCCGCCTGCGCGGGTGATCCCGCCTCAGACCACCGTCACCCGCAGCCCGTCCGGCCCGACCCGCGCCCCCTTGGGCAAGGCCGTCCCCTCCAGCCGAAGCCCGCGCCACAGCCCTTCGGTCGAGAAGGGAGGCACCACCCCGCGCAGGGCGGGCGGCTCGTACAGTTCCACCACGCTGGACCCCAGCGCAAGGAACCGCACCCGCGTCACCCCGTCCTCCCGCGTCAGGTCCACCCCCGCCACGGGGCGCAGCCCAAGGCCAAGGAAGAACCCCTCCGTCGCCGCCAGATCGGTGCAGGGAATGCCCAGATGGTCATGCCCCGGTAACCCCGTCCGCACCTCACCCGCCAGCCGTGCGCAAAGCTCGATCCGCGCCCCCTCCGGCCCCTCTAGGAAGACGTACCGCACGCCCCCCTCCCAGAATTCCGCGATCTCGCGCGGGCCTTCCGGCGTCGTGGCCTCCAGCCGCGCCCCGCGCGCCAGATACCCCGCCAAGGCCGCATCCACATCCGCCACAGCAAGCGCCAGATGGTCGATCCCGCCCTGCCCCGGCACCCCATCGGCCCGCACCAGCGCCACCGCCTGATCACCCAGTTTCAGCAGGTCCCCCGCACCGGCAAAGCCGAACACCGTCCGCAGCATCCCTGCCGCCGCGGCAACGTCCCTCACCGCCAGTTCCGGCACGATCCTCACTGATCCAGCCATGCCCCGCGCCCGCCTTCCCGTTTCGCATCCACCCTTTGCCTGTGGCAGATGCAACCCGCGCATTCAACTGCCCTTCCATGCGACAAGGCCCCCTTTTTCCCTGCCAAAGCCCCGCGCACACGTCTCTGTGCATCCCCTTTCCTTGACTCTCCCTCCTCCAAGGTGAATTCAAGGCGCAGCAAATTTTCGCCAGCACCCAGACCTTTTCCGAAAAGGCCCGCCTCCCATGGTCAAACGCTTCCTCATCGCCATTGTCCTGCTCGGCCTCGTCGGGGGCGGCCTCGTCTGGTTCAACTTCTTCCGCGACAACATGATCGCGCAGATCTTCGCCAACATGCCGCAGCAGCCCGCCACCGTCTCCACGATTGAGGCGCAGCCCGTCACTTGGACCCCGGTGATCGAGGCGATCGGCACGCTGAACGCCGCCCAAGGCGTCGATCTCACCGTCGAATCCGCGGGCGTGGTGAAAGAGATCCTGTTCCAGCCCAACACGCAGGTCGCCGCAGGCGCGCTCCTGATGCGGCTGGATGACGTGGTGCAACGCGCCGATGTCGAGGCCGCGCGCACGCAGGCCGAACTGGAACGCGGCAACCTCGCCCGCGCGCAGGGCCTCACCAATCGCGGCGTGGCCACCTCCGCCTCGCTCGATCAGACGCAGGCCGCCGCACAGGCCGCCGAGGCGCAGCTCGCCCGCGCGCAGGCCGTTCTGGACCAGCGTCAGGTCACCGCCCCCTTCGCGGGCACCATCGGCCTCTCGCGGGTGGAAATCGGCCAGTATGTCGCCCCCGGCACGATCATCGCCACCCTGCAGGACCTCTCGACGATGCGGGTCGATTTCTCGCTGCCCGAACAGGACCTGCCCAAACTCGCCATCGGCCAATCGCTCGAAGTCCGCATCGAAGGCAACGATCAGGCCTTCACCGGGGCCATCACCGGCATCGACCCCCGCGTCGATCCCGCCACCCGCCTCGTGGCGCTGCGCGGGTCGGTCGCCGCGCCGCAGGGCGGGCTGACCCCCGGCCAGTTCGTCCGCATCAGCGTGGCCCTTCCCGCCGAGGAAGGCGTCATCGCCCTGCCGCAGACCGCCCTCTCCACCAGCCTCTACGGCGATTACGTCTATGTGGTCCGCCCGTCGGAAGAGAATGCCGAACAGCTTCAGGTGCAGCAGGTCTTCGTCCAACCCGGCCGCCGCTCGGGCGGCGTTGTGGAAATCGTCTCGGGCGTCGCCCCCGGCGATCAGGTCGTGACCGCGGGCCAGAACCGCCTGTCCAACGGCCAACCCGCCACCGTCGACAACAGCGTGAACCCCGCCGCCGCCGCCACCGGCCCCGCGCTGGGTGCCGCCGCAACCGAAGGGGCCGGCGAATGAGCCCCTCGGATATCTTCATCAAGCGCCCGGTCCTCTCCACCGTTCTGGGCTTCCTCATCCTGCTTCTCGGCCTGCAGGGCTTCTTCAACCTCCAGATCCGCGAATATCCCGAGGTGGAGGAAACGGTCATCACCGTGACCACCGTCTATCCCGGTGCCTCGCCAGACCTGATCCAAGGCTTCATCACCGCCCCCATCGCCGCCGCCGTGGCGACGACCGAGAACGTGGATTACATCACCTCCACCTCGCGCCCCTCCGCCTCCACCGTCACGGTGAACATGCGTCTGGGCGCCAATCCCGACATCGCCCTGACCGAGGTCATGTCCAAGGTCCAGCAGGTCCGTTCCCGCCTCCCCTCCGAGGCCGAGGATCCGACCATCGTCAAGGGCACGGGGATGACCTTCGCCACCATGTATCTGGCGATGCAGAACCCCAACATGACGTCGGAACAGATCACCGAATACATCGAACGCGTGATCCGCCCCCGGATGTCCACCATCCCCGGCGTGGCCGAGATTCAGGTGCTGGGCGGCCAGACCTATGCCATGCGCGTCTGGATCGACCCGATCCGCCTCGCCGGTCGCGGCCTCACCGCGGCCGAGGTGCTGGGCGCGATCAACGCCTCCAACTTCCTCGCCGCCCCCGGCCGCACGCAAGGCGACCTCACCTCCTATTCCATCACGATGGAAACCACCCTGCAAACGCCCGAGGCCTTCGCCGCCCTCCCCATCACGGGCGAAGGGGACGATGTCGTCCGCTTGGGCGACGTGGCCCGCGTCGAACTCGCCGCCGCCTCCACCGACACGATCGTGAACTTCAACGGCGAACCCGGCACCTTCATCGGCGTCTTCCCCACGCCCGGTGCCAACCCGCTCGACATGTCCGCCGCCGTTCTGGCCGAACTGCCGCTGATCCAGTCCAGCCTGCCGCAGGGCATGACGCTCACCCTGATGTATGACGCCACCGAACAGATCAGCGCCTCGATCACCGAGGTCTTCAAGACCATCGCCGAGGCCGTGGCCATCGTCATCCTGATCATCCTGCTCTTCCTCGGCTCCTTCCGCTCGGTCCTGATGCCGGTGGTGACGATCCCGCTCTCGCTGCTGGGCGTGCTGTTCATCCTCTACCTCGCAGGCTATTCCATCAACCTGCTGTCGCTTCTCGCCATGGTCCTCGCCATCGGCCTCGTCGTCGATGACGCCATCGTGGTGGTGGAAAACATCCACCGCCATATCGAAGAGGGCTTCCGCCCGATCCAGGCCGCCTTCATCGGCATGAAGGAAATCTTCGGCCCCGTCGTCGCCATGACGATCACCCTCGCCGCCGTCTTCGCCCCCCTCGCCTTCACCGGCGGGCTCACCGGCGCGCTCTTCCGCGAATTCGCCGTCACGCTGGCAGGCGCGGTCATCATCTCGGGCATCGTGGCCGTCACGATCACCCCGATGATGTCCGCCCGCCTCCTGCAGAAGGGCGGCCATTCCCGCTTCCAGATCGCCGTCGACCGCGGCTTCGACCGCCTCGCGGGCTGGTATGAACGCCGCGTCGCCTCCTCGCTCGACTACCGCCCCGTCACCCTGATGATGGTGATCGTCCTCACCGCCCTCACCGGCTATCTCTTCACCAAGACCTCCACCGAACTCGCCCCCGAGGAAGACAGCGGCGCCCTTTTCTCCTTCGTCAACGCCCCCCCCTACGCCACCTCGGAATACACCCGCACCTATATCGACCAGATGCGCGACCTGACCAAGGACCTGCCCGAACTTTCGGCCAATTTCTCGGTCGTGGGCTTCGGCGGGGCCACCAATTCCGGCATCGCGCTCTGGGCCTTCAAGGACTGGTCGGAACGCGACCGCAGCCAGGCCGAAATCCAGGCCGATCTGCAGGGCCGCCTCGGCGCCATCGCGGGCGTGCAGGCCTTCGTCTTCGCGCCCCCCTCCCTACCCGGCGCGGGCGGCGGCCTGCCCGTCAGCCTCGTGCTGCAATCGACAGGCCCCTCCGACCGCATCTTCGAAGTGGCCGAGGAAGTGCGCGCCGCCGCCATGGCCTCCGGCCGCTTCATCGTGGTGCAGAACTCGCTCTCCTACAATTCCTCGCAGGTCGTCCTGCGCATCGACCGCGACCGCGCCGCCGCCCTCAACCTGCCCGCCCGCGACATCGGCACCACGCTGGGCCTCCTCGTCGGCGGCGGGGCCGTCGCGCAATTCGACCGCGACAGCAACAGCTATGACGTGATCATGCAGGTGCCCGAGGAATACCGGAACAACCCCGAACGTCTGACGGATTTCTACATCCGCTCCACCACAGGCCAGATGGTCCCCCTCTCCGCCGTGGTGACGGTGGATACCAAGGTCGCCCCTTCGGCCATCGAACAGTTCAACCAGTTGAACTCCACCACCCTTTCCGCCCTGCCCATCCCCGGCGTCTCCACCGGCGACGCCCTGCAGGTTCTGGTGGACGAGGCGGAGAAGGCCATGCCCGACGGCTTCTTCATCGACTATTCCGGCCAATCCCGGCTGGAAGTGACCGAGGGCAACACCATCCTCCTCGCCTTCGGTCTGGCCGTGGTGGTGATCTATCTCGTCCTTGCCGCGCAATTCGAAAGCTTCCGCGATCCCTTCATCATCATGATGTCGGTGCCCCTGTCGATCTTCGGGGCCATCGTGCCCCTGAACCTCGGCCTCGGCACGCTGAACATCTACACGCAGGTGGGGCTGATCACCCTGATCGGGCTGATCACCAAACACGGCATCCTTCTGGTGGAATTCGCCAACCAGCTCCGGCGCGAGCGCGGCCTTTCCGCGCGCGAGGGGATCGTCGCCTCCGCCAAGGTCCGCCTGCGCCCGATCCTGATGACCACCGCCGCCATGGCGCTGGGGGTGATCCCGCTGATCATCGCCGATGGCGCGGGGGCGGCCGCGCGCTATTCGGTGGGTCTCGTGATCTTCTCGGGCATCGTCGTGGGGACGATCTTCACCCTCTTCGTCGTGCCCGCCTTCTATACGCTGATCTCGCGCAAGGAGCTTGCGAAACCGGTCGAAGACCCGGTCGCCAGCCACTGATCCCACCCGCAGCAGGGACGAATTTTCTGCGAAAATTCCCCCGCTGCGCGTCCCGCGCAGCACCGCAGGTGCCCGAATTTTCGCAGAAAATTCGCCACCCCCGCCCCAACCGAATTTTCGCAGAAAATTCGCAGGCCCCCGTCACAGCCCCGCGACGATCACCACCGCCACATCCGCAGCCCCTTCCCGCGCCGCCCGCGCGGCACGATACTCCGCGCTGTCATAACAGGCCCGCGCCGCCGCCAGATCGGGAAACTCGATCACCACATGCCGCGCATGTTCGGGCCCTTCCAGAACCTCCGCCTCGCCCCCCCGCGCAAGGAACCGCGCCCCGAACCGCGCAAAGGCCGCAGGCGCCAGCGCCTGATACCCGGCATAGCGTTCCGCATCCGTCACCGTGACATGGGCAATCCAATAGGCCGCCATCATCCCCCCTCCAGCGCCCGCCGTGCCAGCCGCGCCGCCTCGTCCAGATGCGCCTCCACCGCCAGCCGCGCCGCCGCGCCATCCCGCGCCGCAATCGCCGCCGCGATCCGCGCCATCCGCTCCGGCCCCGGCACCTCCCGATCCGCCGCCGCCAGCGTCAGCGCCCGCAACCGGCTGATCCGCCCGTTCAGGCGTTGCACGATCTCCCAAGCGACCTCGTGCCCAGCCGCGCGGAAGATCACCTCGTAGAACCGCGTCGTCGCCGCGAAAAGCCGCGCCTCATCCCCTGCCCGGATATCGGCCAGCGCGGCGGCCAGCGCCGCATCCACGCCCGCATCGGCCACAGCCGCACAGGCCTCCGCCGCGCTGCCCTCCAGTTGCCGCCTGATGTCATAGACCTGCCGCGCCAGCGCCCAATCCATCCGCGCCACCACCGGCCCCCGGTTGGGCAGGCTCTCCACCAACCCCTCCGCCTCCAGTACGCGGATCACCTCGCGCACCACCGACCGGCTCACCCCCAACTGGTCGCAGAGCGTCCGCTCCACCAGCCGCGCCCCGCCAGCAAAACGCCCCGCGATGATCGCCGCCCGCATCCGCTCCAGCGCCATCCCCCGCAGGGTCTGCGGCGGGCGGTCGATGCGCAACTCATCCTGCGAAAGCTGTTCCATCCCCCGACCCTAGCCCCTTTCCATCCCGCCCGGCAACGACTCATTGACATTTCATCTTATGGTATACCAACATACAATCCACCGAAAGCCAGAGGTCCCCGATGCCCGCCCAGATCCGCAAGACGCTGCTCCATGTCGAAACCACGCTGATCGAGGGCGGCCGCAGCGCCCCCCGCCCGCTCAAACTGATCGGCGCGGCGGCGGTGGTGAAGAACCCTTGGGCCGGGATGGGCTTCGTCGAGGACCTGAAACCCGCGATCCATGCCATCGCCCCCGAACTGGGCGCCCTGCTCACCGGCATGATCCTTGATGCCGCAGGCGGCGGGGACATGGTCGAAGGCTATGGCAAGGCCGCGATCGTGGGGCTGGACGGCGAGGTGGAACATGCCTCCGCCCTGATCCACACCCTGCGCTTCGGCAACCATTACCGGCAGGCCGTGGGGGCCAAGACCTATCTCGCCTTCACCAATATCCGCGGCGGGGCCAACACGCCCGTGATGATCCCGCTGATGGACAAGAACGACGAAGGCCGCCGCTCGCATTACCTGACCGTCCACTTCGCCATCCCCGACGCCCCCGCCGCGGATGAGATCGTGGTCGCACTCGGTGCCTCCATCGGTGGCCGCCCGCATCACCGCATCGGCGACCGCTATCAGGATCTGAAGGATCTGGGCCATGATGTCGAAAACCCTGCGGCTGTCTGACGGGCAAACCGCGGGCCTCATCGAGGTGGGCCCGAAGGACCGCGCGGGCGAACCGCTCCTCCTGATCCACGGCGTCGGCCTCAACGCCCGCGCCTGGGCCCCCCAGATCGCCGCGCTGGCCGCCACCCACCGCGTCTTCGCCGTCGACATGCCGGGCCATGGCACGTCCACCCCCCTCCCCCCCGGCGCGACCCTGCCCGATTACGTCTCATGGGCCGCCCGCGTGATCCTCGCCCTCAATGCAGGCGCGGTGAATGTCGCGGGCCATTCCATGGGCGCGCTCATCGCCACGGGCCTTGCCGCCGACTACCCCGAACTCATCCGCCGCGTCGCCGTGCTGAATGCCGTCCACCGCCGCACGCCCGAGGCCCGCGCCGCCGTCACCGCCCGGGCCGAGGCGATGGCCCAAGGCACCTTCGACGCCGAGGCCCCGCTCGACCGCTGGTTCACCCGCGGCCCTGCCGATGCCACCCCCCGCGCGCAGGTCGCCCGCTGGCTGCACGAGGTGGACCCGGCAGGCTATGCCGCCGCCTACCGCGCCTTCGCCACCGGCGACGATGTCTATGCCGACCGCTGGGAGGCCATCACCTGCCCCGCCCTCGTCCTCACCGGCGATGGCGACCCCAACTCCACCCCCGAAATGACCCGCCTCATGGCCGCCACGGCGCCCCGAGGCCGCGCCGTGGTGATCGAGGGCCACCGCCACATGGTCAACCTCACCGCCCCCGACCGCGTGACACAGGCGCTGCGCGACTGGCTGGGAACCCCGCTCATGGCCGAAACCGAAGGATTGCGCGCATGACCTCCGCCCCGGTTGCCGCCCCCGATCCCCGCCGCGCCCTGCGCGATGCCTTCGGCACCTTCATGACCGGCGTCACCGTCGTCACCACCCGCGACGCCGCCGGCAAACCCTTGGGCTTCACCGCGAACAGCTTTTCCTCCGTCTCGCTCGACCCGCCCCTCCTCTTGGTGCAGATCGCCCGCAACTCGGCCAATCACGCGGCCTTCACCACTGCCACGGGCTTTGCCGTCAACATCCTGTCCGAAGGGCAGAAACACATCTCCTCCACCTTCGCCCGCCCCGTCCCCGACCGCTTCGCCGGGATCGACTGGCAGCCCGGCCCGCATGGCGCCCCCCTCCTGCCCGACGTCGCCGCATGGTTCGACTGCACCCCCCACCAGATCGTCGAGGCAGGCGACCACACCATCCTCATCGGCCGGATCGAGGCCTTCAACGCCACCACCGCCCCGGGCCTCGGCTACTATCGCGGCACCTATTTCACCCCCGTCGCGACCCAAGCCACCCTTCCCACCGGCCCCGATATCATCGTCTCCGCCATCCTCGAACGGCAAGGGCAGGTCCTCCTCGTCGACGACGGCTTCGGCGGCCTCACCCTGCCCACCGCCCGCGTCGGCCGCGACGGCACCACCGCCGCCCTCACCGCCCTCATCGCCGCCTCCGGCCTCACCGCCGAACCCGGCCCCCTCTACTCCGTCTACGAAGACGTGGCCCGCGCCCAGCAGCACATCGCCTTCCGCTGCCCCGCCACCACCGGCACCCCCGCGCGCGGCGCCTTCGTCGACCTCGCCCCCGACAGCTTCGCCGAAGTCACCGATCAGGCCCTGCGCACCATGCTGGACCGTCTGGCCGAGGAATCGCGCATGGGCAATTACGGCATCTATTTCGGCAACCAGAACAAAGGCCAGGTCGCGCTGGTCGGAAGGACATCCCGATGAAATTCTCGCTCTTCGTGCATATGGAGCGTGTCAGCCCCACCGATCCCGAAACCCGCCTGTACAAAGAGATGCTGGACCTCTGCCACATCGCCGACGAAGGCGGGATGCACGCGATCTGGACGGGCGAACATCACGGCATGTCCTTCACCATCGCCCCGAACCCCTTCCTCAACCTGATCGACATCGCGCGCCGCACCAAACATGTCCGCCTTGGCACGGGCACCGTCATCGCCCCCTTCTGGCACCCGATCCGGCTGGCGGGCGAGGCCGCGATGACCGACATCATCACCGATGGACGCCTTGACCTCGGCATCGCGCGCGGGGCCTACAGCTTTGAATACGAACGCCTCCTGCCGGGGCTGGACGCATGGAACGCGGGCGGGCGGATGCGCGAACTCATCCCCGCGATCAAGGGGCTCTGGCAGGGCGATTACGCGCTCGACGGGCAATACTGGCAATTCCCCGCCACCACCTCGGCCCCGCAACCCCTGCAACAGCCGCATCCCCCCATCTGGGTGGCGGCGCGCGATCCGAACAGCCATGAATTCGCCGTCTCGCAGGGCTGCAACGTGCAATGCACGCCGCTCCACAACCCCTTCGCGGAAATCGAAAGCCTGATGCAGCGCTTCAACGACGCCTGCGCGAAATTCCCGGCAACGCCGCGCCCCAAGATCATGGTCCTGCAACACGGCTATGTCGCCACCGACCGCGCCGATGCCGATCTTGCCGCCGATGAACTCAACCGCTTCTACAACTATTTCGGCGCATGGTTCCTGAACAAGCGGCCCATAAAGCAGGGCCTCATCGAACCCCTGACCGACGCCGAAATCGCCGCCCACCCCTTCTATTCGCCGCAGGTCATGCGCGACAATCTCCTCATTGGCGACGCATCCGAAGTCATCGACAAACTCCACCGCATCAAGGCGCTCGGCTATGACGAATTCTCGCTCTGGATCGACAGCGGCCAAAGCTTCGAACGCAAGCGCGCCAGCCTCATCCGTTTCATTCAGGACGTGATGCCCGCCTTCGCCTGACCTGCCGCCAAGGGGGACCCGATGGACCGTTTCCAACTCTATATCGACGGCGCCTTCCATGACGGAGCCGCCCGCTTCCCCAGCCTCGACCCCGCCACCGGCACCCCATGGGCCGACATGCCCGAGGCCCGCGCCGCCGAGGTGGATGCCGCCGTTCAGGCCGCCCACCGCGCCTTCACCTCCGGCCCATGGCCGAAGATGACAGCCAGCCAGCGCGGCAAACTCCTCCTGAAACTGGCCGATCTCGTGGCCGAAGCCGCCCCCGATCTCGCCCGCCTCGAAACCCGCGACACAGGGAAAATCATCCGCGAAACCACCGCCCAGATCGCCTATGTCGCGGAATACTACCGCTATTACGCAGGCCTTGCGGACAAGATCGAAGGCGCGCACCTCCCCATCGACAAACCCGACATGGAGGTCTGGACCCGACGCGAACCCGTGGGCGTGGTCGCGGCCATCGTGCCGTGGAACTCGCAACTCTTCCTCTCCGCCGTGAAGCTGGGGCCCGCGCTCGCCGCAGGCTGCACCGTGGTGCTGAAGGCGTCAGAGGACGGCCCCGCCCCCCTCCTGCACTTCGCCCGCCTCATCCATGCCGCAGGCTTCCCCCCCGGCGTGGTGAACATCCTCACGGGCTTCGGCCCCGACTGCGGCCACATCCTCACGACACACCCCAAGGTCGCCCATATCGCCTTCACCGGCGGCCCCGGCACGGCCCGCGCCGTGGTGCGCAACTCCGCCGAAAATCTCGCCTCCACCTCGCTGGAACTGGGCGGCAAATCCCCCTTCATCGTCTTCGACGATGCCGATCTGGACAGCGCCGCCAATGCGCAGGTCTCGGGCATCTTCGCCGCCACCGGCCAATCCTGCGTCGCGGGATCGCGCCTTCTGGTGCAGGCGGGCGTCAAGGACGCCTTCCTTGCCAAGCTCAAGACCAAGGCCGAGGCGATCCGCGTCAATGCTCCCGATGACATGACAACCGAGGTTGGCCCCCTCTGCACCGCCCGCCAGCGCGACCATATCGCGGCCACCATCGCCACCTCCCTCGCGCGCGGCGCAAAGATCGTCACCGGCGGCACCGCCCTCCCCGGCCCCGGCTTCTTCTTCCCGCCCACCATCCTCGATTGCTCCGACGCGCCCGATGCCCCCGCGCTCTCGGACGAATTCTTCGGCCCCGTCCTCGCCGTCACCACCTTCGACACCGAAGAAGAGGCGCTGGAAAAAGCCAATGACACGGCCTATGGCCTCGCCTCCGGGGTATTTACGCGCTCTCTGACCCGCGCGCATCGCATGATCAGGGGCATCCGGGCGGGCGTCGTCTGGGTCAACACCTACCGCGCCGTCTCGCCCATCGCCCCCTTCGGTGGCCACGGCCTTTCCGGCCATGGCCGCGAAGGGGGCCTCGCGGCGGCATTGGACTACACCACCACGAAAACCGTCTGGCTGCGCACCTCCGACGATCCGATCCCCGACCCCTTCATCATGCGTTAGGGGTTGGGCATTTTCTTCACCCTTCCCTAACGAAACCCTGCCTCGCAGTCCGCCGCGTGCTGACAGTTTACGGCACAGAATACGGCACGGGTTTCGGTACACCCGTTTTCGCCCAACCCCCGGTTTTCCCGCAGCAAAAAGGGGGCGCGGCCCAGCGCCCGCGCCCCCTTTCCCCTCATCCGGAAAACCGTCTCAACGCGCCAGAATTTGCCGCATCACCCGGCCCAATTCCGCCTTTGGCGATGCCGCCAGCACCTCCGCCCGCCACGCGACATGGTGATCCGGCCGCACCAGCAGACACCCGCTGTCACGGATCTCGCTCGCCCGCGCCCAGTCACCGCTATGGTCCTCATGCGGCTGCCGTGGCCCGATGACATGGGTCACGATCTCCATCCCCAACTCCTTCCCCACCGCCTCCGCCGCCGCGACCCAAGGCTCGCCGCCAAGGCCCGTCAGCAGGGTAAACCGCCCATGCCCACACAGGTCTAGGGTGGAGATTTCGGCCCCCGTCCCATGCCGGTAAACCCATGCATGCGGCAGCCGCGCCCCGGGCCAAGTCGTTGGCTGGTAATGCAAATCCGCGTCCAGCGCGAAGGCGGGTTCGATCTGCCCGTCGGTCACCACGGCGCCCGAACGATAGCGCTGGTTCATCTCCACGCCATGCGCGTCGAACTCGTATTTCTTGAAGGCGATGGCCTTCCGGATCGCCTCGCGCTGCCGCTCTGCCGCATCCGTCCCCCCGGTCCGCGCCGTCAGGTTCTTCTGCATCTGCACGGGATCGACCCCCTCGCCCATGCCCAGCGCCTCGAAGATCGGTCCGAATTCCGCGATGGACTGGTTCGCCCGCGTCACGATCTGCTTGGCAATCGGCGCCCGCTCGGCATCATAGCTCTCCAAGAGCCGCTCCCCCGCCTGCCCCTTCAGAACAAGGGCCAGTTTCCACGCCAGATTGAACGCATCCTGAATCGAGGTGTTCGACCCCAACCCGTTCGACGGCGGATGCCGATGGATCGCATCCCCCATGCAGAACACCCGCCCATTCGAAGTCCGCGTCGCATAGCGGTTGTTGACCGTCCAGACACTGGCCGACAGCAGCTCGATCTCCAGATCGGGATCGCCCACCAACTGCCGCGCAACCCCGGTGGCGAAGTCCGGCGTCACCTCCGGCTCGGGCCCATTGATGTCATAGCCCCAAACGATAAGCCATTCATTCCAAGGCCTTACCATCCGCACCAGACCCATGCCGATGCCGCCCACATCCGCGCCGGGCTGCATCACCCAGTACAGGACAGACGGCCGATGGGCCACGTATTTGGACAGGTCGGCCCGGAACAGGATGTTCATCGAACCGCCCACGCCCATCTTCCCCTCGAAGGGAAGACCGGCATGTTCCGCCACCAGCGATTTCCCCCCATCCGCCCCGATCAGGTATTTCGACCGGACCGTGAACTCCTTTCCCGTCAGTCTGTCGCGACAGGTCGTGGTCACGCCCTCGGCATCCTGCACGTGGCTGACATATTCCGTCGACATCCGCGCCTGCGTCCCACGCGAACAGGCCGTCTTGAAAAGCAGAGGTTCCATAAAGGTTTGCGGCAAGTCGTTCATCTTGGTCGGAGACGACATCAGATGTTCCGCGCGGCTCAGGGGATGGTTGCCCCACGACTTCATCCGCCCGATTTCCTCTCCCGCAAGGCTTTCGCAGAAGATGTTCTCGCCCATCAGATCCTGATGGGTCGCGAACATATAGGCCTCGTCCTCCACATCCCGGCCCAGGTCGCGCAAAACCTCCATCGCGCGCTGGTTGGTGATATGCGCGCGCGGCGTATTGGCCAGCCAGCGATAGCGGTTGATCGCCATGTTCTGGATGCCATAGGTCGACAAAAGCGCCGCCGCCGCCGAGCCGGATGGGCCCGTCCCGATGATCAGAACCTCGGTGGTGATGTCTGCCATGTCCTTATCCTCCCTCGATATTTCGGTCACACGACGGGTGCGTCGCCGGCCCAAGCGGCCTGCAGCAATCGTCGCAAGGCCCCCTTCTCCACGGGGCGCGGGTTCCAGTAGGGGTTCTGCGTCGCGATCTCGGCGGCCCGGTCCAGATCGGCCTCCGCCATTCCCAGATCACGCAACGCGAGCGGTGCCTTCATCGCCACCGCAAAGCGGTGCAGCGCCGCGCCGGGGGACGGGCCGCCGAACATCTCGGCCACCGGGGCCAGCAGATCGGCCGCAGCCCCCTCGTTATAGGCGATGGCATGGGGCAGGATCACCGCATGGGTCTCGGCGTGGGGCAGGTCGAAACTGCCCCCCAGCGTATGGCAAAGCTTGTGATGCAGCGCCATGCCGACCTGTCCCAACACCGTCCCGCAAAGCCATGCGCCGTAAAGGGTTTCTCCCCTTGCCTGCAGATCGTCGGGATCGTCCAGAACCCGGGGCAGCGCATCGCGAAAGGCCTTCATCCCCTCCAGCGCCATGAGGGTGGAGATGGGCGAACGGTTCTGCGCATAAAGCCCCTCCGCCGCATGGGCCATGGCATTCAGCGCGCTTGTCACCGTCATCCCAACAGGCAGGCTGCGGACCAGTTCGGCATCGTAGAGGATCACCTCGGGCTGCACCTTGGGTGTGGTGATGGTCGTCTTGCGCCCGCCTTCCGTCTGACCAAGGATACCCGTGGCCTCCGACCCGGCATAGGTCGTGGGCACGACGATCTGCGGCAGGTCGGTGCGCAGGGCGATGGCCTTGGCAAGGCCCGTGGTCGACCCGCCGCCCACGGCGACAACGCAATCGGCTTGCAATTCCAATGCCTTGGCCGTCGCCTCCTCGCTGACCGCAACCGGCGTGTGCATGGCGGCCCCGGAAAAGACCCCCACCGCGCGGGCGCCCAGCCTTTCGGCGAATTCCGCACCCGTCACCGCCTGCTGCGGCGTGGTCAGGATCAAGGCCCGCCCCAGACCCAGCCGCTCCATCTCCTCGCCGACGGCATGGCGGACCCCGGCCCCAAAGCGCACGCGCATGGCCGCGCTGGTGGCGGCGAATTCTTCCTGAAACACCGACATGCGGCCCCTTCCCCTCTTGCAGGTGAAGACTAGCCAGAACGCATCAGGATATTGATCGCATCACGCCGGTATAATATTGCTTTTCGTTATGAAATTGGACAGCGAACATCTCGAAATCCTTGCCATGATCGTCGAGAAGGGCGGCCTGACCGAAGGGGCAGAAGCGCTTGGCAAATCGCAGCCCTCGGTGTCGCGCACCATGGCGCTGCTGGAAGATCGCATCGGGGCCCCGCTCTTCGAACCCGGCAAGCGGCCGCTGCGGCCCACCGAACTGGGCGAGAACCTTGCAAGGATCGGCGCCCGCATCCATGCCATGAACGGCGAGGCCAGCCGTCTGGTGCAGAACTACCGCAAGGGCCATGCCGGACGGCTGAGGATCGCGGGAACGCCAATCTTCATGGATGGGGTTGTCTCCACCTTCATCGCCGATTTCCAGACCCGGCAACCCGAGGTGCAGATCGCCCAGAGCTATGGCTATCTGGACCAGTTGACCACGAACCTGCGCAACGGCGCACTCGACATGGCCATCGTGCCGCTGCATCCCAGCATGGCCCCCTCCGACATGACCTTCATCCCGCTTCTGCCGGGGAGGAACGTCATTGCCTGCCGGGCGGGGCATCCCCTGATGCGGCGGGGGGCCATCACGCTGGCCGATATAGAACCCTATCCATGGATCGCCCCGCCGCCCGACAGCCCGCTCTATCGCGACCTGCAGAGGGCCTTGAAATCCATCGGAAAAGAGGACTTCCGCGTCAGCTTCTCGGGTGGCACGCTCGCCTCCATCATCAGTGTTCTGGCGCGGTCGGATTCGCTCACGGTGCTGCCCTACTCCGTCGTTTTCCTGTCACGCCGCACGGCGGGGCTGGAGGCACTGAGCCTGAAGATCGAACATCCCGACAGGCAGCTGGGGATGCTGACCTATGATGACGCCAGCCCTCCGCCCGCGCTGCGGCCCTTTGCCCTGTTCCTTCAGGACGAGTTCCGGCAGTTGGAGGCCCGCATCCAGCACGAGGGACAGGTCACCCGCCGCCGGGGCTGATCAGACGCGTTCAAGTGCCACGGCGATGCCCTGCCCCACCCCGATGCACATGGTGGAAAGCGACCGCCGCCCGCCCGTCAGATCCAGTTCCAGCGCCGCCGTCCCAGTGATGCGCGCCCCCGACATGCCAAGCGGATGGCCAAGCGCGATGGCCCCGCCATTGCGGTTCACGCGCGGGTCGTCATCGGCGATGCCCAGAAGGCGCAGCGTGGCGATGCCTTGCGCGGCGAAGGCCTCGTTCAACTCGATCACGTCGAAATCGGCCTGCGACAGGCCCAGACGCGCCATCAGTTTCTGGCTGGCAGGTGCCGGGCCGATGCCCATGACACGCGGCGGCACGCCCGCCGTGGCCCCGCCAAGGACGCGGGCGATGGGCCGCAGCCCATGCCGCTTCATGCCCGCCTCCGACGCGAGGATCAGCGCCGCCGCCCCGTCATTCACGCCCGATGCATTGCCTGCCGTGACCGATCCGTTTGGAAAGAGAGGCCGCAGTTTCGCCAGCGCCTCCATCGTCGTGGCGCGGGGATGTTCGTCCTGCGCCATGATGACAGGATCGCCCTTCCGTTGCGGGATCGAGACGGGGACAATCTCGCGCGCCAGCCGCCCGTTCGCCTGTGCCGCTGCCGCCTTGGCCTGCGAGGCCAGAGCCATGGCATCCTGCGCCTCGCGCGTGATGCTATGTTCATCGGCCACGTTCTGCCCGGTCTGCGGCATGGAATCCGTTCCATAGGCCGCCTGCATCGCAGGGTTCACGAAGCGCCAGCCGATGGTGGTGTCGTAGATCTCGGCATGGCGGGAAAAGGCGCTTTCGGCCTTGGGCATGACAAAGGGCGCGCGGGACATGCTCTCTAACCCTCCTGCGATCATCAGATCGGCCTCGCCCGCCGCTATGGTGCGGGCGGCGGTCAGCACCGCATCCATGCCGGACCCGCACAGACGGTTGATCGTCGTCCCCGTGACACCCACAGGCAGCCCCGCCAGCAGCGCCGACATGCGGGCGACGTTGCGGTTGTCCTCGCCCGCCTGATTGGCGCAGCCGAAGATCACATCGTCGACAGCCTCCCAATCCACCCCGCCATTGCGCGCCATCAGCGCGCGCAGCGGCATCGCGCCAAGGTCGTCGGCACGGACGGAGGAGAGAGCGCCACCGAAG
The DNA here is from genome assembly GCF_051132405.1 of Tabrizicola sp. M-4. Lineage (GTDB taxonomy): Bacteria > Pseudomonadota > Alphaproteobacteria > Rhodobacterales > Rhodobacteraceae > Paragemmobacter. Next base: position 1,390,665 of record NZ_CP128606.1, on the reverse strand, counting down.
CGGCCGATGGGAGTGCGGATATAGTCGCAAATGTAGACGGGCGTCATGTCAAAGCTCCGGCACGATCAGATCGGCCACGGATGCGGGCAGGTGCAACTCTGCCCCGGTGAGGGATTGCAGCTCGGCCACCGAAAGCGATGGAAGCTTTTCGCGCAGGACGAAATGCCCGGCTTCGATATCGATCACGGCAAGGCTGGAATAGACCCGCGTCACGCAGCCCACGCCCGTCAATGGCAGGGTGCAGCGCTGCACCAGCTTGGGCCTGCCCTCCTTGGTGACATGGTCGGTGATCACCGCCACGCGCTTGGCCCCATGGACAAGGTCCATGGCCCCGCCCACCGCAGGCACGCCCTTGGGCCCGGTCGACCAGTTCGCCAGATCGCCGGTCTCGGCCACCTCATAGGCGCCAAGGATCGCCACATCCAGATGCCCGCCCCGTACCATGGCGAAGCTGTCGGCATGGTGGAAGAAGGCCGTTCCCGGCTTGATCGTCACCGCCTTCTTGCCCGCGTTGATCAGGTCCCAATCCTCCTGCCCCGGCGCTGGGGCCTCGCCAAAGCCGAGGATGCCATTCTCGGTATGGAAGATCGCCTGCCTCCCGGGCGGCTGGAACCTTGCCACCATCTCGGGAAAACCGATGCCGAGGTTCACATAGGCCCCATCGGCTATGTCCTGCGCCGCGCGCCATGCGATCTGGGTGGGGGTCAGTTTCGCGGTCATTCCGCAACCTCCGGATAGCGTGCATTGGCGCGGTTCAGCGCCTCTTCCTGCGCGGGGTCCGGCACCTCGACCAGACCCTGCACGAAGATGCCGGGGGTGACGACCGCTTCGGGGTCGATCCCTCCGGGCTCCACGATCCGGCTGACCTGCACTATGGTGCGGGCCGCCGCCATGCACATCAGCGGGTTGAAGTTCCGCGCAGCCATCCGGTAGGTCAGGTTCCCCAGCCGGTCACCGACATGCGCCTTCACCAGCGCGACATCGGCCTTCAACCAGCGTTCCTGCACATAGGGCCGACCTTCGAACACCTCGACCGGCTTGCCCCTGGCAAGGTCGGTGCCATAGCTGGTTGGGGTGTAGAAGGCCGGTATCCCTGCCCCGCCTGCCCGAATGCGTTCCGCCAGCGTGCCCTGCGGCACCAGTTCAAGCTCGATCTTTCCCGCCAGATACATTTCAGTGAACACCACGGGATCGGCAGATCGCGGGAATGAGCAGATCAGTTTCCGCACCATTCCAACCTCGATCAGCGCGGCAAGGCCGACATGGCCATTGCCCGCATTGTTGTTCACCACCGTCAGGTCGCGCGGGTGGCCGGTGGCCATGAAACGGTCGATCAGCGCGTGGATCAGTTCGATGGGCGCACCAGAGCCGCCGAAGCCGCCGATCATCACCGTCATGCCGTCCTCGATCGCGGCCACCGCCGAGGCAAGGTCGGGAAGCGTCTTGTCCATTCAGTCCTCCTCTGCCCGTCGCGCCGGGGGGCGGCGCAGCGGGCATCATTTCATCGCGACATAGGTTTCGGGATCCAGCGCCGTGACACGGATGGCGACACGGGTTCCGCTGGCCTCTTCAAGGATCTCGCGCATCTGGCGTCCTACCGAAAGTATGCGCTCGCGCGTGCGTTCGGGGCGGGGCAGGATCGCCATCTCGACATTGACGCGCGGCAGGTCCGGCATCGCGGCCACGGGCATCAGCGCGAATTGGCATGCCGGAACATCGACCGCGAATTCCCTGCACAGCAGATCGCGCAAGGGCGCAAGGGTCGCGACCAGACGGTCGCGCTTCTGCGGGTAGATCGTGTCATCGACATAGATCTTCACATTCGGCATGGCCCCGCCCTCATGCAGGGGTCAGGACGAAATCGAAAGGCGACCGCCAGAGGGTTTCTGCCCCCTCCAGCCGCTCGAACGGCGCGATGAGCGTCTTCTTCACGCCGAAGACCGCGTCGCTGTCCAGATAGGTGTCATCACCCACGAAGGTATGCGTCACCAGACGCTGGAAGCCCGGTGCGGTGACGAGGAAATGCATATGCGCGGGCCGATAGGGGTGACGGCCGAGTTTGGCCAGCATCTTCCCCACCGGGCCGTCATCGGGGATCGGATAGGAGGTCGGCTTGATGCCCCGGAAGGCATAGGCCCCGTCCTTGCCCGTGAAGAACCTCCCCCGATTGTTCCATTTCGGCTGGATGCCCGGTTGCTGAACGTCATAGAAGCCATCGGCATTGTCCGACCAGACATCGACGCAGGCACCTTCCACGGGATTGCCGTGGAGGTCGATCACCTTGCCCTCGAAGAGGCAGGGCTCTCCCTTTCCGTCCAGCGAGATATTCTCGCCCATCGTCCGGATCGGGGCATCCTCCACATGGAAGGGACCGAAGACCGTATTCTCGGTCGCCCCTTCCGGACGGCGGTTGTTGATCGCATCGACCAGCATGGAAAATCCCAGCACATCCGACAGGAGGATGAATTCCTGCCGCTCTCCCGAACAGATCTGGCCCGTCCGCGTCAGGAAATCGATGCCGATCTCCCATTCCGCCTGAGTCAGGTGGCATTCCTTGGCGAAGGCATGCAGGTGCTTTACGAGGCAGGCCATCACCTCGGCCAGACGCGGATCGCTGTCCTTGCCCATGCGGGCATTGACCGTTTCGACCGAACGTTCCTCTGTGAAATAGTGCATCATGATATTTGTCCTTGCAGGCGGCCTCAGGCGGGGCGGCGGGATGTGGGTGTGGTGGCAGCGCGGGGCGGTCGGTGGCGCAGGGGCAGCAGTTCGATCCCCGTCCGGTCGGTGAACAGGCCCCAGAGGCCGCGGCGCGCGAAGATCATCACGGCGATGCCGATCAGGCCGAGCACGATAAGATAGACGGTGCCGTAATCCGCCAGTAGGCGTTGCAGGGCGTAGAACACAATAACGCCGACGATGGGGCCGGGCAGCGTGCCGATGCCGCCGATGACGGTGATGAAGATTACGAAGGCCGTCCAGTCGATGACCGAGAAAGCGGCATCAGGCGTGACGCGGGTGATCTGGATGAAGGCGATGGCACCGCAAAGGCCCGTGCCGAAGGCGGTCAGCAGGAACACCGCCGCCTTGAGCCGCACCGGATCGACGCCGACGGAGCGGGCCGCATTCTCGTTGTCGCGGATGGCCTGAAGGCCAAGCCCCATGCGCGACCGCAGGAAAACATAGCTTGCCACCAGCATCGCCACGGCAAGCGACAGCATCAGCCAATAGGTCAGCGCATCCGCCGCCGCAGCGCTGGAGACGTCAAGCAGTTCCTTGATCTGCTCCACGCCCAGCATGTCACGCGCAGTGCCCTTGGGAAGCGAGGTTCCCGTGCCGCCACCCAGCGCCTTCCACTGGCTGATGGCCAGCCGGGCGATATCGGCCACGACCCATGTCCCGATTGCGAAATAGGCCCCGTTCAGGCGGAAGGCGAAGAAGGCCATGGGAATGGCGAAAACCGCCGCGGCAACCCCGCCGATCAAGACACCGACCAGCGGGTCGAGCCCTACCAGTATTATCGCCGCGAACATCGCATAGGCCCCGATGCCCACGAATGCCTGCTGGCCTACGGAGACAAGGCCCGCAAACCCGGCCAGCATGTTCCAGTTCATGGCAAGGACCAGAAGGGTCAGGATGCCGAAAAGGTCTTGCACGATGGCGCGGGGGGCGATGGCGGGCAACGCATAAAGGACGGCAAGCACCAAGAAGGCTGCGGCGAGACCGGAATTGCGGGAAAGCGTCATCTTTGCACCTCAGTCATTCGCGCGGGGAAACAGGCCGCGCGGACGCAGCAGCAGGACGATGACGAAGGCGATATGCCCCGAAAGGATCTGCCATTCCGGATTGATCGACGCCCCCACGGCCTGCGCCACGCCGATGACGATGCCCCCCGCCAGCGTGCCCCACAGGCTGCCAAGGCCGCCGATGATCACCGCCTCGAAGGCATAAAGCAGCCGCGCCGGTCCGATGGAGGGATCGAAATTTGCCCGCGTGCCAAGGTAGAGCGCCGCAATCGTCGCCACCACGAGGGCAAGCCCCGTTGCCATGGCAAAGACGCGTTGCGGGCGGATGCCCATCAGTTGCGCGGTAACCGCGTCATCCGAGGTGGCGCGGAAGGCGCGACCAAGTGCCGTGCGGTAGAAGATCTGGTTCAGCACGAAGATCACCGCCACTGCCGAAGCGAAGGTGAGGACCGGCATGACACCCAGCGTCACCGGGCCGATATGCATAGCCTGCGCCTCTATCGGACCCGCCGTCAGTTTCTGGCTGTCGGCGGTGAACCCTTCCAGCAGCGCGTTCTGGATCACAACCGAAAGACCGAAGGTCACCAGAAGCGGCGGCAGGATATCGGTGCCAAGAACACGGTTCAGCAGATGGGTCTGCAGCAACCAGCCCAGCGCGAACATGACCGGTGCGGCAAGGAAGACGGCGACAAAGGGATGCAGCCCCGTCGCACTGGTGATGGTCAGGATCAGGTAGGCGCCGAGGATGATCAGGTCACCATGCGCCAGATTGACCAACCGCATGATCCCGAAGACAAGGCTCAGCCCCGCCGCGAAGAGCGCGTAAAGCCCACCCAGAAGCAGACCCTGCGCAAGGGTATCGACAAGGATCATGCGTGGCTCACTCCGAAATAGGCGTCATGTATCGCCTCTCGCGACAGGTCGGCGGGGCGGCCTGACAGGGTGATGCGCCCCTCCATCATGCAATGGACGTGATCGGCCACGCGCAGCGCCTGCCCGATGTCCTGTTCCACCACGATGATCGAGGTGCCGCTTTCCTTGATCTGAGGGAAGGCCGCGTAGATCTCCTTGATGACAACCGGGGCAAGACCAAGGGAAAGCTCGTCACAAAGCAGGACCCGCGGGTTCGACATCAGGGCACGACCGATGGCCACCATCTGCTGCTGCCCTCCCGAAAGGGCCGTCCCCGGACTGCGGGCGCGTTCCTTCAGGATGGGGAAAAGCCTTTGCACCTTCTCCAGCGTCCAATAGCCGTTCCCGCTGCGGGCATGCGCGCCGATCAGCAGGTTCTCCTCGACCGTCAGCGACGGAAACAGCCTGCGCCCCTCGGGCACCATCGCGATGCCGCGCATCAGGATGTCGGGGGCTGCGGCGCGCGTCACATCCTCACCCGCCAGCAGCACGGAACCGGCGGTCACCTTGGCAACGCCCGTGATCGCCCGCATCAGCGTGGTCTTGCCTGCGCCATTCGCCCCGATGATGGCGACGGTGCGCCCCTCTTCCAGCGTCAGGTCAACGCCGAAGAGGGCCTGAAAATCGCCGTAATGGGCCGTCAGGCCCGCAATCTGCAGCAGGGCGGTCATGCCTCGATCCCCAGATAGATTTCCTTCACCTCGGGCGAAGCCATGACCGCATCGGGCGCGCCGATCATCAGCATGCGCCCGAAGTTCAGGACCATAAGCCGTTCCACCACCGAATTCAGGGCGTGCAGGACATGTTCGATCCAGATGATCGCCGTGCCCTCGGCATGGATCGCGCGGATCGTGGCGACGAGTTCGACACATTCCGCCTCGGTAAGTCCGCCCGCGATTTCGTCCAGAAGGATCACGCGGGGCTTCGTTGCCATGGCACGGGCCAGTTCAAGGCGCTTTCGCTGCAAAAGGGGCAATCCGCCCGCAGGGCTTTCCGCTACGGTGCCAAGCCCCGTCCGGTCCAGGATCGCCATGCAGTGATCTGGGGCCTCGGCGGCGGAAACACCGCCGCCGAAACGCGCGGCGACAAGGAGGTTCTCGTAGACGGACAGGTTCCCGAAGGGCTGCGGGATCTGGAAGGACCGCCCGATCCCGGACATCACGCGCTGCATCGGCGCCTCACTCGTGACGTCGCGACCGTCCAGCAGGATGCGCCCCTGATCCGGCGCGATGTTCCCGGTTATGAGGTTGAACAGCGTCGACTTGCCCGCCCCATTCGGCCCGATGATGCCAAGCGCCTCGTCCGGTTCCAGATCGAAGCTGACCTCGTCAGTAACCTTGAGCGCACCGAAGGATTTCGACACCGAGCGAAGCGACAGGATGGGCATGAGATGGGACTCCCGAGGGAGGCCCCGGCGCGCGCACACCGGGGCCGGTTGGCCTTACGACAGGGTTTCCAGCGTGCCACCAAGCGGGATTTCCGGGGCACCCGCATTCTCGACGATCACCAGATCGAAGCTGCCATCCTCCTTGCGCCGCCACTGGCCACCGACCAGCGGCGTCTTGGAGATGTTCTTGCGCGCGAATTCCGGCACGTTGTCGCGGCCCCACTGGACCTTTCCCACCACGGTATCGAGGTTCGTGGATGCAATCGCCTCGGCCAAAGCGTCGCCATCGGTCGGATCATCGGTACGGGCGATGGCATCGGCCGCGACTTCGAACAGCGCATGCACGAAGCCAACGGGCATTGTCCATTGCCGCTGCGCCGCAGCCTCGAAGGCCGCGGCCATCTCGGCCGCGCTTTCTCCGGTGATCGAGGATTTGAACGGGTGGCTCGGCGACCACCAGACCTCTGCCGTCAGGTTGTGACCCAGTTCGCCAAGCGCCGCGACGCTTTCGGGGAACAGAAGCGCCTTCGCGACCGACACAAGTTTTGGGTTGAACCCTTGCTGCTTGGCCTGCGTCCAGAAGGTGGTGAAGTCGGGCGGGATCGGGATGCCCGTCATGATCTCGCACCCGGCCTGCTTGAAGGCGTTGATCTGGGCGCTGAAATCGTCGGTCAGGTTCTGGTACCGCCCCGGATCGGTCAGTTCATACCCCGCGGCGGCCAGCGCGGGCGGCATCCCCACATCGGGCGAGGCCCAGGCGTTGCCGTCCCCGTCATTCGGCCACAGCGCGCCCACCTTCTTGTTCGTCGACGCCATGCCCCACATGTTCATGAAGGTGGCGATGTTATCCTCCAGCCCCCAGAAGAAGTGATAGACATAATCGAATTCCTGCCAGCTTCCCGGATCGCCGGGGTTGCCCTGCTGACCGATGAACCACGGCTGCCAGGGTGCGACAGTGGAGATGACGGGGATCTCTTCCTGTTCGGCGATGGAACAGACCGGGTTAGTCGTTTCTGGCGTCGAAGCCACGAGGATCAGGTTCACTTCGTCGCGGCTGATCAGCTCCTTCGCCACCTCCGCTGCCCGGTTCGGGTTGGACTGGCTGTCCTTCACCACCACCTCGACATCGAGGCCAAGCCCGGGCGCGGCAGCGAGGAATTTCTCCACCATGAAGCTGTCAGCGGCGGAAAAGGCCGAAAGCGGGCCGGTCTGCGGGCTGACATAGCCGATCTTCAGTTTCTTTGCCTGCGCGTAAGCGGGCAAGGCCAGCCCCGATGCCGAGGCCGCCGCCAAGGCAGCGCCGGATTTGAGCAGTCTGCGACGGGTGATCATTTTCTTCCTCCCTGTGATTTCATCGTCCAGTAGGGGCCGGATGCCATGCCCGGCTCCCCGCCATGCGACCCGGCCCTCCTGCCGGGTCACACCAGTTCCGATTGCGCCATGCTACGATGCCGAAAAGGCAGTTTTGATCGCATGAGATCCGAGCAATATGCCTTTGGGTTATGTAACTTGCAGGGCATCACAAAGCGCCAGCCGGATGCGCGACGCCCGGACTGCCCTACTCCGCCGCCAGCGGCGCAGGCTGCGAAAGGTGGAGTTCCCAGATGATCCTTGCGAAACGGGCCTGCAAGATCTCCGGTGTCGCCGCGGCGAGGGCCACATAGAAATCCGGTCGGATCAGCACGAACTCCGCCGCGATCCGATCAAGCCAGCGCCCGATGGTCCCTTCGACATCACGCACCTGCCCGGCACCATTCCCCAGACGAACGGCGATCCCGCCAATCTGTGCGAACTGGTCCCGCTGTTCGGGCGTCAGGCTGGAGATCGGGTCCTGTGCGCGCCCAAGCAGGACCCAGCCTTGCCCGACGACCTGATCGAAGCGCCCACGCCTGCCCGCGATCTCAACGATCCCCTGAACCGAAAGCTCACCCGCGTGTGGGCTTTCAACGCACCATGCCCCCCGTCCCAGTTGACAGATGTCTGACGGCACCGGGGCGCCCCTACGCGCCGCAAGGTCGGCGATCATGCGGGCATCCCGGTCCCGGGCAACCGCCTCATCCGCGATGCAGATGATCTGGCCGAGTTCCTGGCTGAAGTTGATGTAATGCTTGGCATGTTCGATGCGCTCGGTCGTGTAGCTGTCCAGCACGCCAAGCCCAAAGGTCCCGTCCAGGATGCCGTTCAGCCGCCAGGCCATAGCCACCGCGTCGCGGATGCCTGCGCACATCCCCTCGCCCGCGAAGGGCGGCATGAGATGGGCGGCATCGCCCCCGATCAGACAGCGGCCTTTGTTCCACTGCTTGGCCCAGCGGGCCTGAAAGCGGTAGACGGCGCTGCGTTCAAATTCGGAATTCTCGGGCGTGAGGCCCCAAGGGGCCAGCAGCTCCCAAGCGCGCTCCGGCTTTTGCATCTCATGCGCAGACTCGCCGGGAAGGACCATGAACTCCCACCGCCGCCGCGCGGGGCCTCCGGGAACGGGACCGGGGCCACCGGGCACGATGGTCGTGGGGCGGGCCGGATCGCAGAGTTGCCATTGCGCCGGTTCGTCCCCGCGGCTTGCAACGTAGTCAAAGCCCGGAATCATGTCGAGGATCAGCCAGTCGAAGAAGTAACCCTTGTCTTCGTTCTCGATCCCCAATGCCTCACGGACGAAGCTGTTGGCACCGTCGGTTCCCGCAAGGAACCGGCTGCGCAGGGTGCGCGCCTCGCCATTCGGGCCTGCTTCTTCGGGGTTTCGCTGCAAGGATAGGGTCACGCCCGTATCATCCTGCGCAAGCCCGATGCCCTGCCATCCCCGCATCAGCGTGATTCCGGGGATAGTCGCGGCAATGTCCAGCAGCCGTTTTTCCATCATGGGCTGATTGAACCAGTAACGAACCCGCCAGCCGCTTGCGGACTGACTTTGCCAATCGACGATCTGCAGGTTTTGCCGATCCTTGTTCTTCCAGTAGTAAAGTTCGTCATGGAAGCTGATCGCGGGATCGTTTTCGGAATCGATCCCAAGCGTCGCAAGGATGCGGGCGATCTCATGATCATATGTGACGGCGCGCGGCAGGGCGTAATGCGTCGTCCAGCGTTCGATTAGGGTCACCTTCCGGCCCTGCCGCCCCAGCAGGATGGCCAATAGCGTCCCCACCGGCCCCGCGCCGATGATCGCCACATCGGCATCGTACTTCTCGCCTTCCACATGACAGGCCATTGCCGCCTCCTCCCCTGTCGCGACAGCACGACGGCCCGGTTCGGCCATCGCGTTCCTGCTCCTTCAGCAGGATGATTTCGATGCTTGATCAAAAATGAACGTTCGTCAATTTTGATTTTTGATCACCTACGAGATTCATTCACACCATTGATCCACAAGCGTTTTCGTCGATGCACGCACCACCGACCGCCGCTGTTGAGAATGACGTCACGAATGAATATGATTCGGAGTTGAGGATCAGGAGTACACATGACCGAGACCGAAGGCCGCGTTGCCCGCCGCCAGAGACGCAACCGCGACGCCCTGATCGCGGCGGCGCGGGACGTGATGACCGAGAAGGGTGTCGATGCCGCAACCATGCTGGAAATTGCGGAACGGGCGGATGTCGGTGCGGGAACCGTCTACAATTATTTCCGATCGAAGGACGACCTCGCCATCGCGGTGCTCGAGACCCTGATGCATGAACTGGCCCTGCGCATCGAGGTGGTCACGAACACCTTCGACGATCCGGCACAGGTCTATGCCTATGGAATCCGCAGCGTTCTGGATACCGCAACAAGCGACGTCAGGTGGGCACAGATGCTCCACCGATCCGAAGTCATCGCGGATGCGATGTTCCGCCGGATGGGACCCTTTGCCATCCGCGACTTGCGGCTTGCATCGCAGGCCGGGCGGTTCGAGGTCTCGAACGCGGAACTGGTCTGGCGGCTGACAACCCACGCGCTGATCGGAGCGAGCCTAGCGATCACGACGGGGCAGCTTCCCTCCAGCGCGACGGACCAGATCATTGTGCGCCTGCTCTGCATGACCGGGATCGGAGCAAATGCGGCCGTCGAACTGGCCGCACGCCCAAGGCCTGCTCTGGCCCCCGAGCCGCGACCGACCAGCAAGACGAGCGGGCACCGATAGGCCTTTTGGCCCGTCCGTCCAACAGCGCACCATGCCCACTTGATCGGCACCCAAAGCCCTTTGACTACCTGCTTGACAGGGATGGGCGCTCGCAGCACCCTATCCAAAGCGCTTCGGATGAAGTCTGGAGGATATCCGCAGCACTCCGCAACAATTTGCACTCGGCATTCCTTTGCCGCACGGAAGGGCACATCGGACGGGCCTGAACCGTCAGGCGAACAGCCGCAGCAGCCCTATCCGAACAGGAGAATTCATGTCGATCAAAGTCACAGTCTGGGGCGAGAACGTCCACGAACGAAAGAACCGCGTCGTCGCTCAGGTCTATCCGGAAACGATGCATGGAACCATCGCCAGTGCACTCAACCGGGAAGATGGGATCGAGGCCGCGACCGTGACTCTACAGGATGCAGAACATGGGATGACGGCAGCGCGGCTTGCGCAGACTGACGTCCTGATCTGGTGGGGCCATGCCGCCCACGGCGACGTACAGGACGAGATCGTCGAACGGGTCTGCGATGCGGTGTGGAGCGGCATGGGAATCATCTTTCTCCACTCGGCGCATTTTTCGAAACCGTTCAAACGCCTGATGGGCAGCCCCTGCAACCTGACATGGCGCGAGGCTGGAGAGCGCGAACGCCTCTGGGTTACTTCGCGCAACCATCCCATCGCAGCAGGATTGCCCGATCATTTCGAACTGGAACACGAAGAGATGTACGGAGAGCCCTTCGGGGTCCCGGAACCCTTGGAAACCGTCTTCATCTCATGGTTCGCGGGTGGAGAGGTCTTCCGTTCCGGACTGACTTACAAGCGCGGCGCCGGGAGCGTGTTCTATTTCCGCCCCGGCCACGAGACGTATCCCACCTATCACGATGCTAATGTCCAGCGCGTTATCGCGAATGCCGTGCGCTGGGCCCACAATCCCGCCGCCCGCATCGCGCAGCCGCATGATGCGCCGAACGTGCCGGTTCAATCGGCGCTGGAACCCATCACAGAACGCGGGCCACGCCTGCATCAGGACGGCGAGGCGGGATATCGCTGAGATGACGAAACCGATCCGCCTTCTCATCCTTGGCACAGGCGGCATGGCCCGCAATCACGCCGAAGCCTTTTCCGCCATTCCCGGCGTGGAACTTGTCGCCGGCATCGACACGCGCCCCGAAAACCTCGCCGCCTTCCTCACCGCCCACGCCATTCCCAAGGGCTTTGCCTCGGTCACCGAGGCCATCGATTGGGGCGAGTTCGATGCGGTGACGAATGTCACGCCGGATGCGGCCCATTTCGCGACCACCCTGCCCTTCCTGCAGGCAGGCAAGCACGTCCTCTGCGAAAAGCCCCTTGCCACCAGCGAAGCGGATGCACGCAAGATGGAGCAGGCAGCCAGGCAGGCTGGCGTTGTGAACATGGTGAACCTGTCCTACCGGAACGTTCCGGCCCTGCAGCGCGCCGCAAAGATGGTGCGCGAGGGTGCCATCGGCGCGGTCCGACATTTCGAGGCGAGCTACCTGCAAAGCTGGCTGACGCAGGATGCCTGGGGGGCGTGGGACAAGGAAAGCCAGTGGCTCTGGCGCCTTTCGACGGCACATGGTTCGAAGGGGGTTCTCGGGGATGTGGGCATCCATATCCTGGACTACGCAACCTTCATAGCGGGGCAGGATGTAGCCGAGGTCTCTTGCAGGCTGGCCACCTTCGACAAGGCTCCCGGTGGCCGGATCGGCGATTATGTGCTGGACGCCAACGACAGCGCGACGATGCAGGTCGTGCTGCGGAACGGGGCGCTTGGCACCGTGGCGGCGACCCGGTTTGCCAGCGGGCACCTGAACGACCTGCGACTGCGCATCTATGGCGACAAAGGCGGGCTTGAGGTCAGGTTCGAGAATGCCGAGAGCCGTCTGCTGGCCTGTCTGGAACCCGACCTTCGAACGGCGACATGGCGCGATATCGAAACCCCTGCTGCGCCCACGATCTACCAACGCTTCGTGGCCGCAATCAGGGGCGAAGGCGAACCCGAACCGACATTCGCAAGAGGAGCGGATCTGCAGCGGCTTCTGGACCTCGCCGAAGTCTCGGCAGGTAGGGGTGGATTGAGCCTGCCGGTGTGAAAACCGGAAATGTCAGCCAAGGAAGTAAGGTTATGGCGGACAGTGAGGCCGCCTGCGCTTGTTCCAGCGCCGTTCGGCGGCTTCCACGTAACCCAATAAAATAGAGTGATTTATTCGGACCCGACGTCTAGAAACGTCCCGATTGTTCCCCTATGTTCTACCTAACTGCGGGGGAATTTTTGGGGGAAGCGAGAATGGCGGAACGTCGGGCGGAAAAGGTGCTTACGGCGGCTTTCTTGGCGAACGACCTTGCCCCCGGCAAGTATCACGACGGCGGGAACATCGGCTTGTTCCTGCGGGTGGAAGCGAACGGGAAGCGGTTTTGGGTGCAACGGCTCACCATCAAGGGCAAGCGAACCGAAATCGGGCTGGGTAGCTTCCCGCTGGTGAAGCTGGCCGACGCTCGGGCGCGCGCTGTTGAAAACAAGCGGATAACAGCGCTCGGGGGCGACCCTCTGGAAGCGAAACGGAAATCAAAGGACGCGCTCACCTTCTCGAAGGCTATGGACCTTTACCTAGCCAAGAAGGAAGCCGAGTTTCGGAACGAAAAGCACAAGGCTCAATGGCGCTCTACGCTTCAAACCTATGCCGTCCCGGTGCTGGGCAAGATGGCCGTCGCGGCAATCGAAACCAAGCATATCCTTAAGGTGCTGGAACCGATTTGGACCGATAAAACGGTGACGGCTACCCGGCTGCGGCAGCGTATCGAGTCCGTCTTGGGCTGGGCGACCGTTGCGGGGCATCGCACGGGCGACAATCCGGCGCGCTGGGGCGGGAACCTTGCGGAATTGCTGCCGAAGCCCGGCAAGGTAGCAGATAAGGGGAACCATCCCGCCTTGGCGCTGGCCGACGTAGCGCGCTGGTGGAAAGCGCTTGCCCAGCGCGAGGGCATGGCAGCTAGGGCGCTGCAATTCGCGGCAATGACGGCGGCGCGCTCGGGGGAAGTGCGGGGCATGGTTTGGGATGAAGTGGACCTAGCCGCGAAGCTTTGGGTAATTCCTGCCGAACGGATGAAGTCGGGCAAGGAACATCGGGTGCCGCTCACCAAGGAAGCCGTCGCCCTTCTCGAAGCCCTGCCCCGCATGGATGGCAGCCCCTACGTTTTCTTTGCCCCGAAGGGCGGGCAGCTTTCGGACATGACCATTAGCGCCGTTATGCGCCGGATGCAGGAAAGCGAGGAAGCGGCGGGCAACCCCGGCTATCTGGACCCGAGAAACAAACGCCCCGCCGTGCCGCACGGGCTGCGTTCTACCTTCCGAGATTGGGCAGCCGAAAAGGGCTTTGAACGCGACATGGCCGAAATGGCGCTGGCCCATAACGTCGGCTCTGCGGTGGAGCGAGCATATCGCCGTTCGGACATGTTGGAACGGCGGCGCGCGATGATGGAGGCGTGGCGAACCTTCCTAACGGACGGCGCCGCTCCACAGTCTATCGTCACCTTCATTCGCTAGATGATGAAGTGTTCCGATGCTGCGCCACAACAACTTGACAGCGCCCAGTTGTTCCGCGATGCTTGATTCTGGGAAAAGAGGCATGCGGAGCGGGAATAATCCGAACGTGATGCCTTACGCGTAAGGCACAACCGAACGCGTAATTAGCGGAGGGCACAGCAACTCGGGCTGGCCGCTTCGTTTCGGCTGTCAGCCCTTCAAATTAGGGTTTGACCATGCCTGAAACCATACTTCGCCGCCCGGCTGTCCAGAACGTAACCGGGCTTTCGCGTTCCACCATCTACGCAATGATGGCTGCGGGCAGCTTCCCGAAGCCTATCCCGCTGGGGCTGCGGGCCGTCGGCTGGGCCGAAAGCGAAATCAACGCTTGGCTTGAAGCCCGCAAAGCCAAACGGGCCGCGTAGCATGGCCGGGGCTGGTGAAGCCCCGAACCGTCCTGACATGGAAGGGAAGACGGTCCGGGGCCGGAACGTGCGCTTGCGTGATGCAGCGCGCGGCCGGAAGGTAACACAACCGAAGCGCGGCAGCCATGCCGCCTTCACAGTCCAGCCTTACGACGGGCAGGCCTTCACGTTGCGCCTGTCGGGGCGGCTGCGCTGGGCATTGACCCGGCTTGCGGCTGCGGGGGCTTCCGGCTGCACGCCCCTATTACAGCCCGCGCCTAGGTGGAGCGGCTATATCCACGAACTGCGAAAGCTTGGCGTTGAAATCGAAACCCTTACCGAAAGGCACGGGGGCGATTTTCCGGGGCATCATGGGCGGTATGTTTTGCGCTGCCAAGTGCGGGAAGGCGGTGACGCATGAACCGCTATCAGGTGCTTTGGCTTGTGCATCGCTTCGGGCTTACCCCCGAACAAGCCGCAGCGGTTGCCCTTCTCGCCTTCGGGGGGCCGCAATGATGGATGCACGCGCAATCGTCTTGGCGCTGGGCGGGAAATGGTATGGCCGTTACGGGCTTTGCCGCTGCCCCGCGCATGGCGATCGAAAACCCAGCTTGTCGGTATCCGACGGGGCCGACGGGCGACTTCTCGCCAAGTGCTTTGTTGGGTGCAGCTTCCCCGACATTGCGGCATCCCTGCGGGGCTTGGGGCTTATCGAAGGGGGCGGCGCATTTGTCGCCCCCGACCCGGCAGCAATCGCCCAGCGCGAAGCCTTGGAACGGGCCGAAGCGGCAAAACGGGCATCCCAAGCCGAACGGCTCTGGCAGGAAACCCAACCCATAGCGGGCAGCCCTGCCGAGGCCTATCTGCGTGGCCGCGCCATTGTCGGCCCCCTGCCCGCGTCCCTTCGCTTCCATTCGGCTTGCTGGCATCAAACCGCCCAGCGCGTCCCGGCAATGGTGGCGCGGCTGGAAGGGGCCGACGGCTTCGCGGTGCATCGGACTTACCTAAAGCCCGACGGCTCGGGAAAGGCCGAGGTTGCCCCGCCTAAGGCAATGCTGGGGGCCGTCGCTGGGGGCGCTGTAAGGCTCACAGAAGGGCATGGCGCGCTTGCAGTGGCTGAGGGAATAGAAACCGCCCTAAGCCTTTCCTGCGGGCTTCTTTCGGCCCCTTCGGCGATATGGGCGGCGCTGTCGGCTTCGGGCATGGCCGGGCTTCGGCTTCCCCCCAACCCTTCCCGGCTCACCATTGCATCGGACGGTGACAAGGCGGGCCGCGAAGCGGCGAACGCCCTAGCAGCACGGGCCGACGCGCTGGGCTGGGCTGTATCCATCCTTCCCGCCCCCGAGGGGGCAGACTGGAACGACGTCCTAACCGGAAAGGCGGTGCTGGCATGAACGCGCAACCGCAAGAAATCAGTTACCGGGCCGAAGGGCCGCAACCGCTACTGCGGGAAATCCCCAAAGGGCAGCCCTACCCTTTGCAAGCCTTGGGGCCGCTGCGGGAAGCCGTTGAAGCGGTGCAGGGGGCAACCCTTGCCCCTGTCGCTATCCCCGCTCAATCGGCGCTGGCCGTTGCGGCTCTGGCCGTTCAAGGCTTTGCCGACGTTGAAACCTTGGGCGGCTTCCGGCCCCTGTCGATCTACGCGCTTACCATCGCGCTATCCGGCGAACGGAAATCGAGTTGCGACGCCAAGCTTCTTGCCCCCCTCTGGGATTATGAGAGGGAACAAGAGAAAGCACGGCAGGACGCGCTAGAAGGGTGGCGGAACAATCACGCCATTTGGAAGGGCGAACGGGAACGGATTTTGGGCGACGCCAAGAAGCCCGAAAAGAAAGCCGGGGCGCGGGTGGATTTGGAAAAGCTGGGGCCGGAACCGTCGGCCCCGCCGTCAACGGATAGAACCGTGCGGAACCCGACCTATGAGGGGCTTACCCGGCAATTCCGCGAAGGCTGCCCGTCGCTGGGCATCTTCTCGGATGAGGGGGGGCAATTCCTGGGCGGCTACGCCATGAAATCCGAAAACCGCCAAGCGACCTTGGCAGCGCTGAACGACGCATGGCAGGGGCAACCCATCAAGCGAACGCTTAGCGGTGAAGGGGCTTACACGCTCTACGGGCGGCGGCTGTCGGTTCACCTAATGGTGCAGCCCGGCGTTGCCCGAACATTCATGGCCGACCCAATGGCAGCCGATACGGGCTTTCTTCCCCGCTTCCTGATTACCGAACCGCCCAGCGCGATAGGCTACCGGCTCACCTCACAGGCACGGGAAAACCCGGCAGCGCTCGAAGCCTTCGGGGCGCGGCTGCGGGCAATCCTAGAAACCCCTTTGCCCGCGAACCCGGATACCGGGGCGCTGGAATCCCGCCCCCTTTGGCTATCCCCCGAAGCAAAGGCGCTATTGGTGCAGTTTTCTGACGCCATAGAAGCCGAACAAGGGCCGGGGCGAACCCTTCGCCGGGTGACGGGCTACGCTTCCAAGATTGCCGAACAAGCGGCGCGGATTGCGGGGGTGCTCACCCTCTGGGCCGATCTGCATGCCCAGCGCATAGACGCCCAGACAATGACCGATGCAATCGAGTTGGCGCAATTCTACCTGACCGAAGCCCTGCGGCTTTCGGATGCGGCAACCGTATCGGTGGAAATTGAAAGGGCCGACGCGCTGCGGGTTTGGCTTCTTGAAGGCTGGGGGCATCCCGACGTGACGGTAAGGGACATTGTGCAGAACGGGCCGAACGCGCTGCGGGAATCCCCGAAGGCACGGGCTGCCCTTGCGCTTCTCGAAGGGCATGGCTGGGTGGTGAAGCTGGAAGCGGGAACCATTGTTCGCGGCGCTGCCCGCAAGGAAGTATGGCGCATTGTGAGGCCGGGCAATGTGGTTTGACGCGCGCAAGGCTCTGGCCGAACTAGTGGGGGGCGGCATGCCCCCCACGACCCTTACCCCTGCTACAATCGCTACACTTGCTACAAACCCCCGCCCAGCGCTGCCCCGTGTAGCAGTTGTAGCAAGTGTAGCAGCCCCCCAACCCCAAAAGCCAAGGGCCGACCGTGAAGCCGACGCGGGGCAGCTTGCCGACCTTCTGTCACGCTCTGGGCCGCTCACCTATGGCGCTGCGGCTGTGGCACTTGGCTGGGGTGCTACGCGGGCTTGGCAAGCCGAAGCCCATTTGCGGGCGGATGGGAAAGTGACGTTCGACGCGCTAGGCCGTGCGGTCTTATCGGGCAAACCCTGATTTTCTTACACCGGAAAAAGGAATTTTCCCGCGCCGAAAAAGGATGGCGAATTTCTCTAAGGGGCAAAGAGACCAATACGCGCGCGGGATTTTGGCAGGATTACGCGCACGCGCGCAAGGCGGCCCAATAACCCTGAGAAAATGCCATATCAGGAAGCACCCTATCCCTGCTGTCTGGGTGAGGCGTCCTACGCTTTTCTGCCTAGCCTAGCAAGGAAACGCTTCCTTTAAGGATAGCCACGCGACGTAGTGCCAATCCTTGTGAAGGAGCTGAGGATTAGAACCCGCATACTGGTAGAACACCTCGACAAGCTGCTTCCGGGTGACGGCTGGTGGTACGCAGAGCCTCAAGAGTCCGGTCGTTTCCCCTTCCATCGTCATAGTCACAAAGCCCTGAATCGCGGAAAACGCGCCCCAGCATGTTCCCGCTTCGAAAGTTGTAGGCACTAGGATTTGACCATCCAGCCCGGCTGGACCATCGACTATTCCTATGCAGCTATCACGCATTTCGAGCGCGCTTTCGGCACGCACAGGCGCGCCGAAGGCTAGTATCATCAGTGAAAAGCCTAACGCTTTAATCATGCAATTTGCTCCAGATGTCCAATCTGAACAGGCATCAATCTGGCAAGTCTTACAGTCGATTTCTAGGCCGCTTTTGTCTGCCGCGAAGCCGACCAAGTTCCTTACTGTCGCGGCATGCCAAATGCCGACAAGAGCCGTCTTGCCGCACTTTGGAAAGCTTCGGGCGGGCATCTTCCGGCCCCGCGTTCCGACAAAATCCGGGGGCATCCGGCGGGCTGCGGGGGATTTTTTGGGGGAAGTAAAATCCGGTTTCCCTTTATTTTCATATACTTAGGATAGGGAAATGGCGGACAGTGAGGGATTCGAACCCTCGAGACGGTTCCCCGCCTACACACTTTCCAGGCGTGCGCCTTCGACCACTCGGCCAACTGTCCGTGGCGGTCTGCTTAAGGCCTTCCGAAAACGGGCGCAAGGGGTTGCGGCTGTGTGAAAGTGGCGGAGGTAAGGGCCGTGACATCCGGGAAAACGCACTGATCAGCCGATCAGGGTGATCGTCACGCGGCGGTTCTGGCGGCCCTTCTTCTCGATCTTGCCGATCTCCACCCGCCCGATCTCTCCGGTGCGAGCAACATGGGTGCCCCCGCAGGGCTGCAGATCTACCTGAGACATGCCTTCGCCGACGCGGATCAACCTCACGCGCCCCTGCCCCGACGGCGGGCGCACCGACATGGTCTTCACCAGCGCAGGATTGGCCTCAAGTTCCTCATCGGTGATCCAATCCTCCGAGACCTTCAAGTCCAGTCCTATCAGGGCGTTCAGACGATCCTCCAGCATGGCGACGTCGGCGGGCGGATCGGGCATGTCGAAATCGAGACGACCCCTCTCGGCCCCGATCTGCCCCCCGGTGACAGGAAGCGGGATGACGACGGAAAGAAGGTGCAGCGCCGTGTGCACACGCATGTGGCGATACCGTCGGTCCCAATCGATGCGCTGGATCACCCGGCTGCCGACCGGCGGCATGGCGACAGGCTCGGCCGGCACGAGGGCGACCTGCCCCCCCTCGGCCTTGACAGCCGTCGCGATGGACAGGCGTCCCCCGTCCCAGAGCAAGAGGCCGGAATCACCGGGTTGCCCACCCCCGGTGGCGTAGAAGATCGTCCGGTCACAGAGGATGCCGCCCTCGGCGGTGTGGCCGGTCACCACGGCCTCGACCTCGCGCAGATAGGCGTCGTCGCGGAACAGCAGCGTCGTCATGTATCCTCCTGCCTTTCGGTCGGATCACGGGCCTCCGCCGATGCGTCCTTGGCCCCTTTGCGGTAGCTGCGCGGTTTCTTGTGGGAAGGTTGCGTCTGGCCCATAATGGCAGGGGCCACATCCGCCGTGACCTCGGCGGCAAGCGCGGCAGCCATTTCTGCAACAGCCTCGGCCTTCTTCGCGCCAGGCATCTCGATTGCTTCCTGGGCAAAGCGTTCGACGATGCGGTGGTTGATTTCGCTACGCACCTGCAACGAGAAGTTCAGGTCGCGCAGGATGATCCGCATCTCGAAATTCATCCATTCCGCGCCAAAGCCCATGAAGGCAACCACCGGCGGCGGGTTCAGCACGGCGAGTGGCTGGGCATCGGCGATCTCGCGCAGGATGCGTTCCACCTTGCGCGTATCGGTGCCCAGAACGACAGTGACCGGCACGATCAACCGCCCGGTCAGGTTGAACCTCGTCCAGTTCGTGACCCGCTGAGTCACCAGATCGGCATTCGGTACGATGACGTCGGAGCGGTCGAAGGTCTGGATCCGGGTGGACCGGACGGAGATGGACCGCACAGTCCCCTGCACGTTGCCGACCTCGATCCAATCCCCCTCGCTGACTGGGCGTTCGATCAACAGGATGATGCCCGAGACGAAGTTCGAAACGATGTTCTGCAGACCGAAGCCGATGCCGACCGAGAGCGCACCGGCAACGATGGCAAGCCCCGAAAGGTCGATCCCGGCGGAGTTGATGGCGATCAGCGCCGCAAGGAAAATGCCGAGATATCCAATCCCCGAGACGACGGCATTCTGCCCGCCCTGATCAAGGTTGGTGCGTGGCAGCACCGATGTCTTCAACGCACCCTGCAAAAGACGCGTGAACATGTAGCCGACGCCGAAGATGATGGCAAAGAGCAGGAAATCAGTCGGGGAAACCCGGGTCGCCCCGATCTGGAAGCCCTGCAGGAAACGCTGCCAGAGTTCCGTAATATCCGCCCAGCGCGCGCCCCAGATCACGGCAAAGAGCGGCAAGGAGGCGAGGGCCATGGCAAAACCGATCAGGACCGGGATCAGCCCCTCCTGATCTGCGGCATCGGAGCGCATCACGAGGCCGTAGAGATCTGCAACGAAGCGTTGCAGGACGAAAAGCACGGCCACGAGCCCCAGCGAAATGACCGACGGATAGACAAGAGCGGTGGCCGCCGCGAGATAGCCGATTGCCCCGAGCAAGACACCTGCAACGCTTGTCAGCATCACCCCGCGCGCCAGAAGGCCAAGCACACGCAGACCGAAGGACAGCGCCTCGTCGCCCTGCTGCACGCTGCGCACATGACGGCGCAGCAGTTGCCCCATCCGGAAGGTCAGGACGGCCGTCGTCGCCAGAACGGGAAAGGCCAGAACGGCGTTGGCGGTGTCGCTGCCGCCCACCTCCACCACGAGGACTTGCCGAACCGCCTCGACCCCGAGGGCGAGGCCAAGGCTTCCGGCAAGGAAACGCCCCTCGGCCCGACGTTCATCGACGAGGAGGGTAGACACCTCATCCCCGTCCTCCACGGGAAAGATCGCCTGTCCCAGCCAGTTCGCCGCAACCAGCGTGAAGACAACTCCCGCAAGGGCATTGGCCAGCGCGGCCCCGACGAGCCCAGTCAAGCCGGTGGCAAGGATGGCCTCGGCAAGGGCGACTGCCCCGAGGGTGGGCAGAACGACCTGCGCGGTGGATGTCAGCAGTGCCACGACGCGACGTCCCCGTTGCGTCTTTGGTCGGGGCAGACGTGCGGCGATGGCCTGCGCCATGCGCCGCGTCTTCGTGACGAGAGCAAGGCCCAGAAGCCCCAGAAGAACAATCAGCGGCAAGTTGTCGAACAGGGCCTGCTGGCCATCGCCCCGCGTCCAGCGCGTCGTGGTTTCAGTCCAGAGGCGCACCGTCACATCACCAAGGGCCACGACCGCCTCGGGCCAGTTCGCCGGGTTCAAGGGCGACGGCCAGAGTTGCAGCAGGCGGTTCGCCTCACGCTCGCGCAGGGCGCGGTCCACTTCGCCGATCAGGCCGTCGGCACGGCGGAAAGCCTCTTCGGCGGCAAGGACTGGTGCCTGCAACCTGACCAGTTGATCGGCCAGCTCCTGCCTGCGCTGCGTGATCTCGGCTGCCTCTGTCTCTCCCTCTGGCGGGGCAGGGCCGAGGGCGGCGATCTGGTCGCGCAGGGTGGCAATGCGGGTTGAGTTGGTGTTCTGCGCAGCAAGGAAATCTGCCCGTTGCGCAACGAGTTGGCTGCGCAGCAGATCGAGGCCACGGGTTTCGGTATCGGGATTGGCCAGCAGATTCTCGGCCCGCTCGGCCAGCCTTTCCCACGCCGCGTAATCCGGGCCTGTGGACCGGCCGGAGCCCTTGGAGACAACGACCGTCGTGCCGGAGGCCGGTGCGGCTGCGGGTGGCGTGCCCGCCCCCTGCCCTGCCGGCACCTGCGCCGGAGCGTCTTGCGCAGCGCCATGATGGACGGATCCGGCAAGGGCCGACAGCGCAACAAGGGCGGCGATGACCGCCCGGCGCAGGACTGCGCCTGCTGCGCCAGTCATGCGTCTTCGAAGACGGTGGGGATGGCCCGCGGCGCGCGGTCAAGCCATTCGGGCACAGGCAAGCCCTTTTCCTTCAGGAAGGCGGGATTGTAGAGCTTGGACTGATAGCGGTTTCCGTAGTCGCACAGGATCGTGACGATCGTGTGCCCCGGCCCCATGTCGCGCGCCATGCGGATCGCGCCCGCGATGTTTATGCCGGAGGACCCGCCAAGGCAGATGCCTTCCTCTTGCAGCATGTCGAAGACAAGCGGCAGAGCCTCGGCATCGGGGATGCGATAGCTGTAATCGGGGCGGAAACCCTCCAGATTGGCCGTGATGCGGCCCTGACCGATGCCCTCGGTGATCGAGGTGCCGGGGGCGTCCAGCTTGCCCTCGGTATAGAAGGAATGCAGCGCCGCGCCTTCGGGATCGGCAAGGCCGATCTTCACGCCCTTGGGTTGCAGCGCCATGCCAACGCCCGCCAGCGTGCCGCCCGACCCCACCGCGCAGATGAAGCCGTCGACCTTGCCCCCAGTCTGTTCCCAGATCTCCGGCCCGGTGGTCTCGATATGGGCCTGACGGTTCGCCACATTGTCGAACTGGTTGGCCCAGACCGCGCCATTCGGTTCGGTGCGTGCCAGCGCCTCGGCCAGACGGCCGGAATAGCGGACGTAGTTGTTGGGGTTGCGATAGGGAGCGGCCGGAACCTGCACCAGTTCCGCGCCCGCCAGACGAAGCATGTCCTTCTTTTCCTGGCTTTGGGTTTCCGGGATGACGATCACGGTGCGATAGCCCATCGACGCGCCGACCAGCGCCAGACCGATACCCGTGTTGCCCGCAGTCCCCTCAACGATTGTGCCGCCCGGCTTCAAGGCGCCGCGCGCCACCGCGTCGCGGATGATGTATAGGGCGGCGCGATCCTTCACCGACTGGCCCGGATTGAGGAACTCGCATTTTCCGAGGATCGTGCAACCCGTCATCTCGCTGGCCCGCTGCAGCTTGATCAGGGGCGTGTTGCCGATGGTGTCGGCCAGATCGCTGTGAATCCGCATGGTGCGTTCCTTTTTTGGTCTGCCCAAGGTGTAGGCGCGGGCGGCGGAAATCTCAAGCCGTGCAGGAGATGCAGGCGGTTTCACCCCTCGGCCAACGGACAAACAGTTTCAAATATTTCCAGACGAAGCATCATTTCCGCTGCCCCTATGCTTCTTGGCCATCACGGCACCGAGTCGAAGACGCGTGTCGCGGGCCTGCCCACCCGGCGGAAAGACCGGGCCACCTAACCGGACCGCATGCCCGAGGGGGGCCGCGGAGACGGCGCGAAGATAATCCCCCTCAGGGAAAGGAAACGACGCATGTCACAAGTTCACCCGGTGGACGAAGTTCTGCCGACCCCGAAACTCTTCACCCTTGGCCTTCAGCACGTCCTTGTGATGTATGCGGGCGCGGTGGCGGTGCCCCTGATCGTCGGGCGCGCGCTGAAACTGGAACCGGCCGATGTGGCCTTCCTGATTTCGGCGGACCTCTTCGTCTGCGGGATTGTCACGCTTATTCAATCGCTTGGGGCCACGCAATGGTTCGGCATCCGGCTGCCCGTGATGATGGGCGTGACCTTTGCCGCCGTCGGGCCGATGGTGGCGATGGCCAATCCAATGGCGGGTCGGAGGGCGCGCGGGCCATCTTCGGCGCGATCATGGCGGCGGGGGTGATCTCGATCCTGATCGCGCCTTTCATCAGCCGCATGCTGCGTTTCTTCCCGCCGGTGGTGACGGGGACCATCATCCTTGTCATCGGCGTCAGCCTGATGCGGATCGGGATCAACTGGATCTTCGGCAACCCCGTCGGCCCGACCGCGCCGCAGTTCGTTGACCCGGCCCATGCGGATTGGCTGAAATCGGTGACAGAGGGGCTTGCTGCGGGCAGCGTCACGGGTGTCGCGCCGCCGCCGGACGGGATCGCCCTTGCCGCGAAGATGAACAATCCGGCCTATGCGCCGCTTGGCAACATCGCGGTTTCCGCCGTGGTCCTGCTGTCGATCCTGCTGATCGCGCGGTTCGGCAAGGGGTTCGTGGCCAATATCTCGGTCCTTCTGGGCATCATCATCGGCGCTGTGATCGCGGTTGCCACCGGAGCCATGACCTTCGCCAAGGTGGGAGAGGCGGCTTGGTTCGGGCTGATCACGCCGTTCCATTTCGGGGCGCCGATCTTCGATCCGGTGATGATCCTGACGATGACGCTGGTGATGATCGTGGTGATGATCGAATCCACGGGCATGTTCCTTGCGCTGGGGGACATGACGGGGAAGAAGGTGGATCGCCCGATGCTTTCGGCGGGACTGCGGACCGATGGTCTGGGCACCCTGATCGGCGGGATCTTCAACACCTTCCCATACACGTCCTTCTCGCAGAACGTGGGGCTTGTCGGGGTGACCGGCGTGCGGTCGCGGTTCGTCTGCGTGGCGGGCGGTATCATCCTAATCGTCCTTGGCCTTGTGCCAAAGATGGGAGCGCTGGTCGAAAGCGTGCCGACGATGGTGCTGGGCGGCGCGGGGTTGGTGATGTTCGGGATGGTCGCGGCGACGGGTATCCGCATCCTTGCGGGCGTCGATTTCGCGAGGAACCGCAACAACCTGTTCGTCGTGGCGGTAAGCCTTGGCTTTGGGATGATCCCGCTGATTGCGCCGAACTTCAAGATGTGGATGCCGCATGAGATCCACCCGTTGATCGAAAGCGGAATCCTGCTGGCCTCGGTCGCGGCGGTTCTGCTGAATGCCTTCTTCAACGGGGCAACCGTGAACGAGGATGAGATCAAGGCAGCGGCAGCGGCGGCCGACCACTGAGGCGCAAACAAAAGGAAAAGGGCGGCGGTTCTGCACCGCCGCCCTTTTGATTCAAGGGGTTGGCTTATTCGGCCTTGGCGACCAGAAGGCCGTCGGCCTTCAGCCCGGCATAGCTTTCATCCAGCGATTTCTTCGCCCGTTCGATCAGCGTGTCGATCTCGGACGGCGTGATGACCAGCGGCGGGGCGATGATCATACGGTCGCCGACATGGCGCATGATCAGGTTGTTGGCGAAGCAGCGTTCGCGCGTGCGCAGGCCCACCGTCCCGGCCTCGGAGGCGAACTTGGCGCGCTTGGCCTTGTCGGGCGTCAGCGCGATGGAGCCCATGAGGCCCACCAGCTTTGCCTCGCCCACCAGCGGGTGGTCGGTCAGCGCGTCCCAACGTTCCTTGAGGTAGGGATGGGCCACGTCGCGCACATGTTCGACGATGCCTTCTTCCTGAATGATGCGCAGGTTTTCCAGCGCGACGGCCGCCGCGACCGGGTGGCCGGAATAGGTGTAGCCGTGGAAGAATTCGCCGCCTTCGGCCACGACCGCCGCGACCTCGTCACAGACGATGGAGCCGCCGATGGGCTGGTAGCCGGAGGAGAGGCCCTTGGCGATGGTCATGATATGCGGCTTGATCCCGAAGGTCTGCGAGCCGAACCAGTTGCCCGTGCGGCCGAAGCCGGTGATGACCTCGTCGGCGATCAGGAGGATGCCGTATTTGTCGCAAATCCTTTGGATTTCAGGCCAGTAGGTGGCGGGCGGGACGATCACGCCGCCTGCGCCCTGGATCGGTTCGCCGATGAAGGCCGCGACGTTCTCGACGCCGAGTTCGAGGATCTTGTCCTCAAGTTGCTTGGCGCGGGCGATGCCGAAATCGGCTTCGGTCATGTCGCCGCCCTCGCCCCACCAATAGGGCTGATCGATATGTTCGATGCCGTCGATCTTGCCACCGTGGGCATGGATGGGCGACATGCCGCCAAGGCTGCCGCCACCCATGGTGGAGCCGTGATAGCCGTTCTTGCGGGCGATGATGATGCGCTTTTCGGGCATCCCCTTGACCTGCCAATAGCGGCGGACGAGGCGGATGTTGGTGTCGTTCGCCTCGGACCCCGACCCTGCGAAGAAGACGTGGTTCAGGTCACCGGGGGCGAGTTCGGCGAGTTTGGCGGCAAGGGCGATGGCGGGGACATGGGTGGTCTGGAAGAAGGTGTTGTAATAGGCCAATTCTTCCATCTGCCGCGCCGCGACCTCGGCCAGTTCCTTGCGGCCATAGCCGATGTTGACGCACCAGAGGCCCGCCATTCCGTCGATGATCTGATTGCCTTCGCTGTCGGTCAGCCAGACGCCCTTGCCGCGCGTGATCACCCGCGCGCCCTTGGCGGCCAGACCGTTCGAGTCGGTGAAGGGGTGCATGTGATGCGCCGCGTCCAGCGCCTGAAGTTCTGCCGTGGGCAGGTGGTTGGTGATCATGTTCATGGGGTGGACCTCGCGGAATCAGCGGCCCGGAGAGCGGGCTTCGACGGTGAGCATATGATCAAAACCAGATGTCTTCAAGAAATTTGATCAAATTCAGGGATTGCACGTAGTGATGGGGGAAATGGCGTGGGTTTTCGGCAGTTTGCCCGGAAATGGCTGTACCGGATTCCGTGCCGTAAACTGTACCGTAGAGTGTCAGCACGCGGCGGGCGGGCGCGCAAGGATCCGCTAAGGAAACCCCGTGCAGGGCCTGACCCGGGACCTCGGGTCTTGCGGGCGGTGCGGGGCGGCGGCGGAGGCCCCGGATCGGGTCCGGGGCGGGGTGGGAGGGTGGTTTGCGGCTGTCCGGGTTCTGTGCCGTAAACTGTACCGCAAACTGTCAGCACGCAGCGGGCGGGGGCGCAAGGATCCGGCAAGGAAACCCCGTCCCGGGCCTGACCCGGGACCTCGGGTCTTGCGGGCGGCGCGGCGCGGCGGTGGAGGCCCCGGATCGGGTCCGGGGCGGGGTGGGAGGGCGCGCGGCGGCGGGGGTCAGACGCCGCCCTCGGCTTGGGCCTGACGGATCTGGTCGATGCCCTGCTGAATGTCATTCTCTACCGCGCGGGCCAGCGCCGCGCGGTCGCCCGCGCGCATGGCGGCGAGCGCCTCTTCGTGGCGGTCGGGCAGTGCCGCAGCACCGTAGCGGGCGCAGACGACACGGAGCGAGGGGCCAAAGCGCAGCCAGAGGCCGCGCGCGATGTCGACAAGGATCGGGGCCTCGGACGCCTCATAGAGCGCGAAGTGGAAGGCGTGGTTGAATTCGAGATAGTCGGTGACGGAGCCTGCGCGGATCGCGCGGTCGACGCGGTCGTCTATCGCCTCCAGCCGGTCGATGAGGGCGGGGGTCAGATGCGCGCCCGCCAGTTCGGCGAGTTTCGGTTCCACCGTCAGGCGGACGAAGGCGAGCTGGTCAAGAAGCGCGGGGGTCAGGTTCGGGACGGCCACGCGGCGATTGCCCTGTGGAAGCAGCGCGCCTTCGGCGGTGAGGCGGCGGATCGCCTCGCGCACGGGGGTCATGCCGGCGTCGAGATCGCGGATCAGGCCTTGGATCGTGACGGGCTGGCCGGGGGTCAGGTGGCCGAAGAGGATCATGTCGCGCAGGCGGCCATAGGTGACCTCGTGCGATGGGATCTTGCGCGTCTCGTCGTCCATCGTCCTGCCCTGCGGTTTCTTGGGCGTCAGGTAAACCGCAGGAACGGATTTGATCAAGTTGTTATCGGCCGACCGTGGAGGGGATGTAGTCGAAGCGCAGGAAATCGGCGGTCCAGCCCTGCCCTGTCAGGTCCATCGCGAACATGCCGACGAAGGCCCCGGTGAAGGAGGCGTGTTCGCCCCTGCCCCCTTCGTCGGAGATCAGGCTGGCGTCGAGGTCGGGGCCGATCGGCGCGAGGGGGGCGTCGCCCGTGGCGGCGAGGAAGCGCTGGGTGAGGCCGTCCACCTGCACCTCGATCCGGACGGGGCCGTCGCCGAGGGGGTGGTGGTGGTGGATCGTCAGCGCCTCGCCCGGCCAGTCGCCGAGGCAGGAGACGAGGGTGAGGCAGCGCCCGTGGGCCGGTTCGTGCGTGACGAGGGCGGCGTGGAACTTGTGGCGGTTGTAATAGGTGATGAGGCCCGCCGCGCGCTGCCAGTTGGGCGGGTCGGCCATGACGACGGTGGCGGCGGTGTAGGCGTGGTGTTCCTGACGGCGCGCGACGAGGGATTGTTCGAAGAAGGAGCCGAGGCTTTCGCGCCCCGTCAGGCGGAGGGAATGGCCTGTCAGGGTGAAGAGGCGGTCGGGGTATGGGGTGCGGAGCCACTGGAATTCCGGCGGCAGGCTGCGGGTCTGGAAGGTGCGGTGGATGGGCTGGTCGGGGCGGCGTTTCGCGGGCAGGTCGAGGGTGGCGGGCGGGGCCATGCCGCCGCCTGCAAGGCGGGGCCAGCCGTCGGCGTGCCAGTCGATGCGGGCGAGGCCGGTTTCGCGGCCGAGGGGGCAGAAGTTGCCCGGCAACGGGCGACCGCAGAGGAAGCTGTGGAAGCCCTGCCCTTCGGGTGTTTCGACGTATTGGCCGTGGCCCACGCGTTGCAGCGGGTGATCGGGTGAGAAGCGCGTGGTGAGGAGGTGGGTGTCGGGATGCATCTCATAGGGGCCGGTTATGGCCTTTGAGCGGGCCATGGTGACGGCATGGTCGTAGCCGGTGCCGCCTTCGGCGGTGGTGAGGTAGTAGAAGCCATTCTTCTTGAAGAGATGCGGGGCCTCGGTCAGGCCGAGGGGGGAGCCGGTGAAGATGGTGGTGACCTCGCCCAGAAGGCCGTGGTCGGGGTGCCATTCCTGAAGCTCGATCCCGTCGAAGGCATCATGGGCGGGGTTGAGGCCGGTGCCGGGGCCGCGATGGTTCCAGCGCATGTTGAGGACCCATTTGCGCCCGTCATCGTCGTGGAAGAGCGAGGGGTCGAAGCCGGAGGAGGTGACGTAGATCGGGTCGGACCAGTCGCCGTCGATGGTTTCGGAATGGACGATGTAGTTGTGCGCGTCCTTGAAGGCGCCGTCGAAGCGTTTGACATCGGTGTAGACGAGCCAGAAGCGGGCGCCGTCATGTGACAGGCAGGGGGCCCAGACGCCGCATGAGTCCGGGTTGCCGCGCATGTCGAGTTGGGTGGCCCGCCGCAGGGGGCGGGCGACGAGGGTCCAGTTCACGAGATCGGTGGAATGGTGAATCTGGACGCCGGGATACCATTCGAAGGTGGAGGTGGCGATGTAATAGTCCCGCCCCACCCGGCAGATCGACGGATCGGGGTTGAAGCCGGGGAGGATGGGGTTTTCGACCATTCGGGGGCCTGCGAATTTTCTGCGAAAATTCCGGCCCCCTGCGGGGACCGGAGCGATGGAGCGGAGGAGGCTTGGTCTTCGTGGGGGCCGGGGTCAGGCCAGAAGCGCCTGCGCCTCGGCTATGCCCAGTGCGGCGGGGCGGGTGCAGGTGGTGCCCATGGTGACGAAGCTGCCTTCCGCGCCGGATTTGAGGCAGGCGGTCATCACCTCGACCCCGTGCAGGGCGCGGTCGATGGAACAGCGGGCATCGCCCCCGTCCATGATGGCGCGGGCCATGTCGGCCAGACCTGCCGTGCGGTAATTGGCGAGGGGGCCGACGGAGGGGTGTTCCTGATTGTTCTTGGACAGCGGATGGTCCCAGAGGGGGACGTCCTGCAGCTTGCCGTCGCGGCCCGCCATTTCGACCTTGCCGCCGAAGAAATTCGGGTCGGGGACGTAGATCGTGCCTTCGGTGCCGTAGAGTTCCATGTTGACGCGCTTGTGGTGCCAGACATCCCAGCTTGCCGAGAGGTTCACCGTCGCGCCGTTGTGGAATTCCAGAAGGGCGTGAATGTTGGTGGGAGTCTTGACGGGGATGACCTCTCCCTTGCGCGGTTCCGACGAGATCGTGCGGGTTTCGTGCGCGGCGGAGGTGAGGGCGGCGACGCGTTTGACCGGGCCGATGAGGTTGATGAGATTGGCGATGTAGTAGGGCCCCATGTCCAGCATGGGGCCGCCACCCGGAAGGAAGAAGAAATCGGGATTGGGATGCCAGTGTTCCATGCCGTGGCCCATGACGGCGGCGCAGCCTGCGGTGATGGTGCCGAGCTTGCCTTCGTCGATCATGGCGCGCGCCATCTGATGCGCGCCACCTAGGAAGGTGTCGGGGGCGCAGCCGACGGAGAGGCCCTTGGACCGCGCGAGATCGCGCAGGGCGAGGCCGTCTTCGAGGGTGAGGGTCAGGGGCTTTTCGGAATAGACGTGCTTGCCCGCCTGCAGGATCGACTTCGACACGCCGAAATGGGCGTCGGGGATGGTGAGGTTGATCACCACGTCGATATCCTTGTTCGCGAGCAGGTCGTCGACCGATTGCGCCTTGGTATTGAACGCCTCGGCGCGGGCCTTGGCGGCGTCCATGTTCATGTCGGCGACGGCGCGCACTTCCAGACCCTTGAAGGTCGGCGCGAGGCGCAGATAGGCCTCGGAGATGTTGCCGCAGCCGATGATGCCGATGCCAAGCTTGGCCATGGTTCAGTATCCTTTCACGGAGGCGAGCGACCGTTGCGCGAAGCGGGCGTGGTCGGACGGATTGTCATGTTCGATGATGAAATGCGCGACCCCTGCCCCGCGCAGCGCGGCCATGAGCGCGCGCCAGTCGACGGTGCCGTGGCCGACATCGGCCCAGCCATCCTCGGCGGCGTTCTCGCCGGGGGCGGCGATGTCCTTGACATGGGCCGCCGTGATGCGGCCACGTTCGGCGGCGATCCAGTGCAGGGCGTCGGCCTTACCCTTGATGACCCATGCCACGTCCATTTCCCATTCCAGCGCGGGGCCGCCCTCGAGGAGGGCGGTCATCGGGATCGTGCCGTCGGGAAGGGGGATGAATTCGAAATCGTGGTTGTGCCAGCCGAAGCCCAGACCCGCCGCGCGGATCGGCGCGCCCGCGCGTTCCAGCCTGCCGCCGAAATCGCGCCAGCCCTGCGCGGTGGTGGGGCGGAGGTCGGGATGGACCCACGGGCAGTAGAGGCGTTCGATGCCAAGGCGGCGGGCGATGGCGACGCATCCGGCGGGGTCGCCTTCAAGCTGGTCGAGGCCGAAATGCGCGGTGGGCATCTTCAGCCCCGTGGCGGCGAGGCCCTCGGCCATGGCATCCACCGCCGCCGCATCGGCATAGAGCGCGCCATAGCCTTCGACCGCCGCGTAGCCCGCCTTGGCCAGCATGTCGAGCGTGGCCTGAAGCGGGGGGAAGTTCCGCGAGGAATAGAGTTGGTAGGAAAACATCTCAGGCTCCTTGGCTGGGCGATCCGTAGGTCGCCGAATAGAGGTCGCGGAGGGTGAAGCGGGGTGCCGCACCCGCGTCGCGGGGGGTGAAGATGAGCGTCACGGGGATGCAGGGGATCAGCGTGGGCGCATTGTCGGAGAAGCGTCCCGGCACATCGGCCTCCACCGCCACGAAGGGGGCAAGGGCGCGGGAGACGAGGGTGATCTTCCACTGCGTCCCGTCCTGCGTGACCGTCATGTCGATGCCGGGGGGGAGGAGGTCATAGGCCTTCCACGGGCGGGGCGCGTGGATGTCGTGGCCGATGGCGGCCCCGTCCCAGATGAAGGAGAGGATCTCGCCCGCCGCGATGCCGGAATGCGGCAGGCGCAGCACCTCGGCCGCGCGATCGGGGGGGGCGGTCAGGTCGGCCTCGGCCAGTTTGCGCGAGGTGCCGTCCATGGCGACGGCCCAAGCCTCCACCCGCAGGGGGGCGGGGGCGAGGCGGTCGTTGACCGCCTTCAGGACGAAGTCGCCGCCTTCGGGGATGCAGATCACCGTCAGATCGGCATAGAAGCGGCGGGCCATGTGGTGGAGGAGTTTCCAGCCCCCGCCATGGTCGAGCGAGGCCCATGAGCAGACGGGCCATGTGTCGTTCAATTGCCAGTAGAGCGTGCCCATGCAATGCGGTTTCAGCGCGCGCCAAGCGGTGACGGCGGTCTTGATGGCGAGGCCCTGCTGGACTTGGGAGAGGTAGACGAAGTTCGGGAAGTCCACCGGGAAGCGGAAGTAGCGGAACATGGTCTCCGCGATGCGGGCATTGCCGCCCGCGTTCTTCTGGTGGCTTTCCATCACCGGGGCCGCGATGTTGAAATCCTGCGGATCGGCGAAGCGGCGGATGACGTCCATCGACGGGTAGGACTGGAAGCCGAATTCGGAACAGAAGCGGGGGCGCACGTCGCGGTAATGGTCGAAGTCGCGGCCTTCGTGCCAGACGGACCAGAAATGCATGTCACCTGACGAGTCGTCGTGCCATGCGTCGCCGAAGGCGAGGACCCCGGGGGATGGGGAGGAGGGCCACCAATTGGCATGGGGCAGGACGGCGCGGAGACCTTCCTCCACCGTGCGGTTGAGGCGGTCGTAGCTGACGAGGTAGCGGTCGCGGTCCTGCCGCGAGACGTCGAACCAGCCCAGCGCGCCGATCAATTCGTTGTCGCCACACCAGAGCGCGATGCAGGCGTGGTGGTTCAGGCGCGAGACCACGTCGCGCACTTCGGCGGCTACGTCGGCGAGGAAGTCGGGGGTGGAGGGGTAGAGGTTGCAGGCGAACATGAAGTCCTGCCAGACCATCAGCCCCATCTCGTCGCAGAGGTCGTAGAACCAATCGGGTTCATAGCGCCCGCCGCCCCAGATGCGGATCATGTTCATGTTGGCGTCGATGGCCGATTGCAGGAGGTCGCGCACGCCGTCGGGCGTGATGCGGCCATGGAGCGCGTCGGCGGGAATCCAGTTCGCGCCACGGGCGAAGACGTCATGGCCGTTGACGCGGAAGCCGAAGGAGCGGCCCGCGGCATCGGGTTGGGAGACGAGCGCCAAGTCGCGCAGGCCGATGCGGCGGGTGGCGCGGGCGGTGCCCAGCGTGACCGTGAGGTCGTGCAGCGCCTGCGGGCCAAGGCCCACGGGCCACCACAGGACCGGATCGGGGATGTCGAGGACCAGCCGCGCCACGCCCTGCCGCAGCGGGGCGCTGCGGGTGATGCCGCAGAGGGTGGCGGTCACCTGCGTCTCGGTCGCGGCGATGCCCTGCACCTCGACCGTGACAGTGACGGCGCCTTCGCCATGGGTCTGCGTGACGATCACGTCGGCGATGCGGTCGCCCTGCGGTTCCAGCCGGATGCCGCCCCAGATGCCGAAGGGGGCGAGGGCGATGTTCCAATCCCAGCCGAAATCGCATTGCGGTTTGCGCAGCATGTTGCCGTTGGGGATGGGGCAGTTCCCTTCGTGCCACGGAACGAAGAAGGGTTGGGCCGCCTGACGCGCTGCGCCTTCGGTGACCGGGGAGCGGAAGGTGATGGCGATCTCGTTCTTGCCCTTGCGCAGGAGGCCCGCGGCATCGACCCGCCAGCGGCGGAAGGCATTGGCGGCGGAGAGGGCGAGGACGCCGTTCAGATGCACCTCGGCCACGGTATCCAGACCTTCAATCACCAGATCGCAGGGTTTGCCATCATGGGTGA
The DNA here is from genome assembly GCF_051132405.1 of Tabrizicola sp. M-4. Lineage (GTDB taxonomy): Bacteria > Pseudomonadota > Alphaproteobacteria > Rhodobacterales > Rhodobacteraceae > Paragemmobacter. The sequence goes on along the minus strand of NZ_CP128606.1, from coordinate 1,357,693 downwards.
AGCTGCGGGTGGCGACCCAGTCGGTTTCGCTGATCCAGCGCAGGCCGTATTCGTTGCGGCCGAAATAAGGATCGGGGATCGCGCCCGCGGCTTGCAAGGCGGAGATGCCATCCCCCGGCAAGGGGAAGGGCACGCTGTGATTGCCCTGCGCATCGGCGAGGGTCCATGTTCCGGCAAGATCCTGCATGGTTCAGACCCGCTGCTCGGATTTGGCATCGAAGAGGGATGCCTTGGCCACATCCACGCGCAGATGCACGTTGGTGCCGGGGGCGAGGCGGCGTTCCACCGGGACGCGGACCGATATCTGCGTGCCGCCCGTCGTCAGCCAGACGAGGCTGTCGGCGCCCATGGGTTCGTCGATCTCGACCGTGGCGGGGATGGTGCGGCCGGGTTCGGCCTCGGCGGCCAGCGTGATGTGTTCGGGGCGCAGGCCGAGGATGGCCTTGTCCATGTCCACGGGCCTGCCGCCGTCATAGGCGGAGAGGTCGATCTTGGCCCCGGCCACGGTGAAGGCGCGGCCTGCATCGACGACGGAGCCGTGGAGGAAGTTCATCGACGGGCTGCCGATGAAGCCCGCGACGAAGAGGTTCGCGGGTTTGTTGTAGATGGTCTGCGGCGCGTCGAGTTGCTGGATGATGCCGCCGCGCATGACGGCGATGCGGTCGGCCAGCGTCAGCGCCTCGATCTGGTCGTGAGTGACGTAGACCATGGTGTTGCCGAGGCGGGCGTGGAGGCGCTTGATCTCCACCCGCAATTCGGAGCGGAGTTTCGCGTCGAGGTTGGAGAGCGGTTCGTCGAAGAGGAAGACATCCACGTCGCGCACGAGGGCGCGGCCGATGGCGACGCGCTGGCGCTGACCGCCCGAGAGGGCGGCGGGCTTGCGGTCGAGAAGCGGGCCGATCTGCAGGATTTCGGCGGCGCGGGCGACGCGGCGGTCGATTTCATCCTTGGGCATGCGGGCGTTTTTCAGGCCGAAGGAGAGGTTTCCGCGCACCGTCATCTGCGGGTAGAGGGCGTAGGACTGGAACACCATGCCGATGCCGCGTTCGGAGGGTTCGGCCCATGTGACGTTCCTGCCCTTGATCCAGATCTGGCCATCGGAGATGTCCAGAAGCCCCGCGAGGCAGTTCAGCAGCGTGGATTTCCCGCAGCCGGAGGGGCCGAGGAGGACGATGAATTCGCCCTCGGCCACGTCGAGGTTGAGGGTTTTCAGGACGGAGACCGCGCCGAAGTTGAGGGTCAGGTCCTTGACGGAAATCGAATGCTGCATGGATCAGCCCTTCACCGCGCCCGCCGCGATGCCACGGACGAACAGCTTGCCAGAGAGGAAATAGACGATCAGGGGAACGAGGCCCGTCAGCAGGGTTGCGGCCATGTTGACGTTGTATTCCTTCACCCCCTGCACGGAGTTGACGATGTTGTTGAGCTGGACCGTCATCGGGTAGAGTTCGGGCTTGGTGTAGACGACGCCGAAGAGGAAGTCGTTCCAGATGCCCGTGACCTGCAGGATGACGGCCACGACGAAGATGGGCAGCGACATGGGCAGCATGATGCGGAAGTAGATGCCCCAGAACCCTGCCCCATCCACGCGGGCGGCCTTGAAGAGTTCTTCCGGCAGCGAGGAGAAGTAGTTGCGGAAGAGCAGCGTCAGGATCGGCATGCCGAAGATCGTATGCACGAGGACGAGGCCCCAGAGCGTGCCGTAGATGCCCATTTCGCGCAGCAGAATCACGATCGGGTAGAGCATGATCTGGTAGGGGATGAAGGAGCCGAAGATCAGGATCGTGAAGAACACGTCCGACCCCTTGAAGCGCCAGTTGACCAGCGCGTAGCCGTTCACCGATGCCACCGCGATGGAGAGGATGACGGAGGGGATCAGGATCTGCACCGAGTTCCAGAACCCGCGCGAGAGGCCGTCGCAGTTGAGGCCGGTGCAGGCCTCGGCCCATGCCTTGACCCAAGGCTGGAAGGTGACCTCGACCGGGGGGGCGAAGATGTTGCCCATGCGGATTTCGGGCATCCCCTTGACCGAGGTCATCACCATGACCCAGAGCGGCAGGAGGTAGTAGAGCGCCACCACGATCAGCGTGCCGTAGAGCATGATGTTGCCCGGCGAGAGGCGGCGGCGGGGTTTGGCGCCGCGCGGGCCGGAGGCGGCGTCGATGCGGGTGCCGGAGGGGCGCGGCGGGGCGGTGTTGACGGTCGCGTCAGCCATGTTTCTTGCCTCCGAATTCCAGATAGGCCCAAGGGATCAGCACGATCAGCACGGAGAGCAGCATCATGGTGGAGGCGGCGAAGCCTTGGCCGAGGTTCTGCGCGGTGAACATGTAGCGGTAGACATACATGGCAGGCACCTGGCTCGCATTGCCCGGGCCGCCGGAGGTTTGCGCGACGACGAGGTCGTAGAGCTTGATGATGCCCGAGGCCACGATGACGAGGACGGTGATGAAGACGGGCCGCATCATGGGGATGACGACGAAGAGATAGGTCTTCCAGCGCGGGATGCCGTCGACGCGGGCGGCCTTCCAGATATCCTCGTCGATCCCGCGCAGACCGGCGAGCATGATGCACATCACGAAACCCGTCCCCTGCCAGAGTCCGGCGATGAGGAGGCCGTAAAGGACCGTGTCGGGGTTGGAGAGCGGGTCGAATTCGAAGCTTTCGAAGCCCAGACCGCGCACGAAATGCTGGATGCCCAGATCGGGGTTCAGCACCCATTGCCACACCAGCCCCGTCACGATGAAGGACAGCGCGAAGGGATAGAGCATGATGGTGCGGAACGTGTCCTCGAAGCGGATCTTCTGGTCCATCAGCACGGCGAGCAGGAAGCCCATGCCGATGGTGAAGACGAGCGAGAAGACCCCGAAGATCATCAGGTTCTGGATCGAGGTCAGCCAGAGGCTGTTGGACCAGAGGCGTTCATATTGGTCGAAGCCCACGAAGTTCAGCCGGGGCAGAAGCTTGGAGTCGGTGAAGGAATAGGTCACCGTCCAGATCGTGCCGCCGACGAAGACGACCAGCGTCGTCAGGATCATCGGCAGGGCTGCGATCTTGGCATAGATGTTGCGAAAGGGGCGCATGCGCCGCGTGTTGCCCGCCATGTCCGGTCTCGCCTGCAGGGGAAGGGAAGAGGAAGGGCCGGCCTTGCGACCGGCCCTTCGCTATGCGTGACCGATCAGAGGCCGGATTGCAGGATTTCCACGTATTTGGCGTGGGCGTCTGCGGCCGCCATGTCGGACTTCCAGAACTCGGCCTGCAGGTCGCCGAGCTGCGTCTGCACGTCCGGCGACCAGACCTGATCGCCCGAGGGCATGATGTTGCCGCCCGCGAGGATTTCGAGGCCCTTCTTCATGCAGTCATTGGCCGCCGCCAGATCGACGTCGCCGCGCACGGGCAGCGAGCCTTTCTTGAGGTTGAAGGCCACCTGCGCCTCGGGCGAGACCAGCAGCGCGGCAAGACGCTTCTGCGCGGCTTCCTTTTCCGGATCGTCAAGCTTGGGGAAGTAGAAGGCGTCACCGCCGGTGGAGAGGTAGGCGTTCAGGCCAAGGCCCGGAAGGCAGGTGTAATCGACGCCCGCAACCTCGCCCGCGACCTGGAATTCGCCCTGCGCCCAGTCGCCCATGATCTGGCCGGCGGCCTGATCGGTAATGACGAGGTTGGTGGCCTGGTTCCAGTCCTGCACGGTGGATTTCGCGGCAAGCTTGCGCGCATCGGCGGCTGCGGCGAAGACGGCGGCCATCTCGGGACCGGCGGCCACGTCCATGTTCTTTTCGATGTTCACCTGTTTCCAGACATCCAGACCGGCGACGGCGACGGTGATCGCGCCGAAGGCGAGGTTCGACTGCCAGGGCTGGCCGCCAAGGGCGAGCGGGATCTTGCCCGCCGCCTCGACCTGCGGGGCGGTGGCCACGAATTCGTTCCAGTTGGTGGGAACGGGGATGCCGAGGTCTTCATAGACCTTGTTCGAGAGCCAGAGCCATTCGGGCGAGTGGATGTTGACCGGCGCGCAGTAGATGCGGCCATCGACGGTGCAGCTGTCGAGCAGCGAGGGCGGATAGATCTTGTCCTTCCAGCCTTCGGCCTCGGCCACGTCCGTCAGGTCGAGCATCAGCCCGGCCTCGACCAGTTCCAGCGCCTGCTGGCCGTGGTTGAACTGGGTGGCCCCCATCGGATCGCCGCCGGTGATGCGGCTGATCATGATCGGGCGGGCGGTGTCGCCGCCGCCTGCGATGGCGCCATCGACCCATTTGTCGCCCGAGGCGTCGAAAGCCTTGGCCAGTTCGGCCACGGCGGCGGCTTCACCGCCCGAGGTCCACCAATGGGTGACCTCGAGTTCCGTCGAAAGGCCAGCCGTGGGCAGGGCCACCGAGGCCATAAGCCCCGCAGCCAGAGTAAAGCGTTTCATCAGTTCCTCCCGGTTTCTAAATCGTTATAGGTAAGTTCTATAACGTTATAGTTTTGTCGATCAAGAAATCATTTCGCTTGTGGCCCCCGTTAAGGAGGGATCAAATGAAGGTGAATCGCCCCTTTGGCAGGCCCCGTCTTCCGATGCAGCGCAGCCCCATGAAACGCCGAGGCACAGGATGCCAAAGCCCTGCCCCGCAAGGGTTTTCGGGGCACCGGGCGGCAGGCGCGCCGGAAGCCCCGGGGCGCGGGCGGCGGAGGGGCGGAATGATTCGGGGAATCTGCGGCACGGGCCTTGCGGCACTGCGGCAGGGCGGTTTTGCACTGCAGCGCAAAGGGCAGGAAGAATGACAGATTCGACGCTCCTCCCGCCTTCTGCCCTGCCCCCGCCGGACGAGCGGCCCACCTTGAAGACCATCGCGCTGGCCACGGGGCTGGCGGTGGCGACGGTGAGCCGTGCCTTGAAGGACGCGCCCGATATCGGGGAAGAGACCAAGCGGCGGGTGCGCGAGATGGCGGCGCAGCTTGGCTATCGCCCGAACCGGGCGGGGGTGCGTCTGCGGACGGGCAAGACCAATGTCATCGCGCTGGTCCTGTCAGCCGAGGCAGATGTGATGAACCATACCTCGCAACTGCTCTATTCCATCGCGCGGAGCCTGAAGGGGACGCCCTATCATCTGGTGGTGATGCCCTTCTTTTCCGACGAGGACCCGATGACGCCCATCCGCTATATCGTGGAGACGGGATCGGCGGACGGGATCATCCTGAACCAGACCCGCCCCGACGATCCGCGCATCCGCTATATGCAGGAGCGTGGCTTTCCCTTTGCCACCCATGGGCGGACCGACATGGGGATCGACCATCCCTATTTCGATTATGACAACGAGGCCTATGGGCGGCAGGCGGTGCGCATCCTGCAGGCGCGGGGGCGGAAGCGGTTGATGATCGTGGCCCCGCCGCGCGCGCATTCCTATGCGAGGCACATGCTGACGGGCTTCGCGGACGAGGCGGCGCGGTTGGGCCTTGCCTTCGAGGTGGCGGAGGGGATCACCTCGGACTCGGTGGGGAGCGAGATCGAGCGCGTGGTGGAGGCGCGGTTCCGCGCGCCGAACCCACCCGACGGGCTTGTTCTGGGATCGACGACGGCGACCATGGCCTCGGTCCACGGGGCGGAGCGGGCGGGAGCGCGGTTGGGGCGGGACTTCGACGGTGTGGGGAAGGAGGCAGTCCCCTTCCTGCACCGGTTCCGCAGCGAGTTGATCGTGCTGCGCGAGGATGTGTCGCGGGCGGGGCATTTCCTTGCCAAGGCCATCATCGCCGCGATCGAGCGCCGCGCGCCGGAGCGGGCGCAGTTTCTCGATGCGCCGGACCCCGGCGAGGGGCTGTAGACGGACGGAAAAAGACCTTGGGAGGAGGAAAGCGATGAAGACGATCAAGGGCCCTGCCCTGTTCCTTGCGCAATTCGCAGGCGATGCGGCGCCGTTCAATTCGTGGAAGTCGATCACCCGCTGGGCCGCCGATTGCGGCTATGTGGGGGTGCAGGTGCCAAGCTGGGACGGGCGGTTGTTCGATCTGGAAAAGGCAGCCGCGTCAAAGGATTACTGCGACACGTTCAAGGGCGAGGCCGCCGAGGCGGGGATCGCGGTGACCGAGCTTTCCACCCATCTGCAGGGGCAGTTGGTGGCGGTGCATCCGGCCTATGACGCGGCCTTCGACGGGTTCGCGGCACCTGCCGTGCGGGGCAACCCCAAGGCGCGGGCCGAGTGGGCCGTGGATCAGGTGAAAAAGGCGCTGACGGCGTCGCGCAATCTGGGCCTGTCGGCGCATGCGACCTTTTCGGGCGCGCTGGCATGGCCCTATGTCTATCCGTGGCCGCAGCGACCTGCCGGGTTGATCGAGGAGGCCTTCGACGAATTGGCGCGGCGCTGGCTGCCGATCCTGAACCATGCCGAGGAGATGGGGATCGATGTCTGCTATGAGATCCACCCCGGCGAGGACCTGCATGACGGGGTGAGCTATGAGATGTTCCTCGAAAGGGTGGGCGGGCATGCGCGGGCCTGCATGCTGTACGACCCGTCGCATTATGTGCTGCAACACCTTGATTATCTGGAACATATCGACATCTACCACGACCGCATCCGGATGTTCCACGTCAAGGATGCCGAGTTGAACCCGACGGGACGGCAGGGTGTCTATGGCGGCTATCAGTCATGGGCGAACCGCGCGGGCCGCTTCCGCAGCCCCGGTGACGGGCAGGCGGATTTCGTGGGGATCTTTTCCAAGCTGACGCAATACGGGTTCGACGGCTGGGCGGTGGTGGAGTGGGAATGCTGCCTGAAGCACCCGGAGGACGGGGCGCGGGAAGGGGCGGAGTTCGTGCGGAACCACATCATCCGGGTGACGGAGAAGGCCTTCGACGACTTCGCCGATGCGGGGACGGACCGGGCCGCGAACCGGCGGATGTTGGGTTTGGATTGAGAGGGCGGGAGCGGGGGCCAGCCCCCGCACCCCCGGGATATTTGGGAACGGATGAAGACGGGAGGGCTTTGGAATGGCCATAACGGGGGCACATGTCGCGCGGGCGCCGCGTATCCGGTTGGGCATGGTGGGGGGCGGGCGCGATGCCTTCATCGGCGCGGTCCATCGCATCGCGGCGCGGATTGATGATCAATATGAACTGGTTGCGGGGTGTTTCTCATCCAACGCAGAAAAGAGCATGGCGTCGGGGGCGGACCTTGGGGTCGATCCGAAGCGCACCTATGCGAGCTTTGCCGAGATGGCCGCGCGGGAGGCGCGGCGGAAGGACGGGATCGAGGCGGTGGCGATCGTGACGCCCAATCACATGCATGCGCCCGTGGCGATGCAGTTCCTGCGGCGGGGCATCCATGTGATCTGCGACAAGCCCTTGACCGCGACCTTGCCGGAGGCGAAGCGGCTGGCCAAGGCGGCGGAGGCGTCGGGCGTGGTCTTTGCGCTGACGCATAACTACACGGGCTATCCCATGATCCGGCAGGCGGCGGCAATGGTGCGCAATGGCGATCTGGGGGATATCCGGGTCGTGCAGGTGGAATATGCGCAGGACTGGCTGGCGGAACCCATTGAAACGTCTGGGCAAAAGCAGGCGGATTGGCGGACGGACCCGGCGCGGTCGGGGGCTGGCGGGGCCACGGGCGATATCGGGACGCATGCGTTCAATCTGGCGGGGTTCGTCACCGGGTTGGAGGTGGAGTCCCTTGCCGCCGATCTGCAGGCCTTCGTGCCGGGGCGGCGGGTGGATGACAACGGGCATGTGATGCTGCGCTACAAGGGTGGGGCGCGGGGGATGCTTTGGTGTTCGCAGGTCGCGGCGGGCTGTGAAAATGGTTTGCGGCTGAGGGTTTACGGGACGAAGGCCGGGATCGAATGGGCGCAGGAGGACCCGAATTACCTGTGGGTCGGGCCGTTGAACCAGCCGAAGTACCGGATCACGCGGGGCGGGGCCGGATCGGGGCCGGAGGCGGGGCGCGTGACGCGGGTGCCACCGGGGCATCCGGAAGGGTATCTGGAAGGATTCGCAAACATTTACGCCGAGGCGGCGCGGGCGATCCTTGCGCGGCGGGATGGGGTTGCGGTGGATGCGGCGGTGACCTTCCCGGGGCTGAAGGAGGGGGTCGAGGGCGTGGCCTTCGTCGATGCCTGCGTGCGGTCGTCGAAGCGGAACGGGGCGTGGGTTTCACTGGCGCTGTGAGGCGCGCGGTGGGTTAATCTGCTGGCGGATCAGCGGTTTGGCCGGAGAACGGCCAAGCCGCTGCCCGTGCCGCAGGTTGTGCAGCAAACCGTATGCACGCAGCGCACGGTGCTGGTGGGAAATCATTAAGGTTAACGGCTCTGGGATGGGGGCTGCGGAACGGCGGGGGTCGGGTCCGGCATTGTGCGGCCGATGCGGGTACGTGCAGGGATGGCAGCTGCGCGGGTCACAGGCAGGGTGTGACGTGTCGGGGAACGGGAAGCCGGGGCCTTGATGCGGGTGGGCGCGGGGTTGGGGTGGGTCGGGCTGGGCCTGTGGAGGCCCCTGCGCGGGGGCCGAGGCGGGGTTGTCGGGGGGGGCGTTGGGGGCGACGGAAGGGCGTGGAGCGGGGCGGTGGAGGCTGTGGGGTTCGGGTTGGACGGGCTTGCGGACTGGGCCGGGGGAGGCCCCGGCGCGGGGGCCGGGGCGGGGTTGTCGGGGTGGGTGCCGGGGGTGACGTGGAGGCGTTGAGGCGGATCAGGAGCGGGCGCGCAGGCGGGGGCGTTCGCGTTGCAGCCAGAGGGCGGTGAGGATGAGGGGGGCGTTGGCGATTTCGCCGGAGGCGACGAGGTCCATCATCCGGGCGAAGGGGATGAGATGGCCGCGGATGTCCTCGGCCTCTTCCTCGACCCCGAAGACGCCGGCCACGCCATCGGGCAGGTCGGTCAGGGCGACGAAGGAATAGAGATATTCGGTGATCGCGCCGGGGCTGGGGTAGTAGTCCGCCACGGGAATGAGCGCGTCGAGGGTGAGGCCCGCCTCTTCCAGCGCCTCGCGGCGGGCGCCCTGTTCGGGGGTCTCGCCGGGGTCGATGCGTCCGGCGACGGCCTCCAGTTGCCAAGCGGCGGCGTCGCCACGGGCGAGTGGGCCTGCGCGGAACTGTTCGATGAGAAGGACACGGTCGCGGACCGGGTCATAGGGCAGGACGGTGACGGCATCGGCCATGACGAAGACCGCGCGGTCGGCCGGGGCGCCCATGCGCCCGTCGAATTGCCGCCAGCCGAGCCGCCAATCCTCGACCGAGAAGAATTTGGCATAGGGGGTGGCGCGGGTCTCGAGGGCGACATCCTCGGCGGTGGCGGCGCGGCGGAGGGTGGCGGGGGACGGGCGGCGCGCCCGCACCTGCGCGGCCCCGCGGGCGAGCATCGCGCCGTAGCGCGCGGCGAGTCGGGACGCGGGGACATGGCCCATGAGGGCCATGAATTCGGCGGCGGTGGCGGTGGCGGCCTCGCCATAGCGGGCGACCCAATCGGCAAGCGACCAAGGGGCTGCGGGCTGCCAGCGGCCCGGTTCGGGGAAATAGACGCGGGCGGTGACGGTTTCCCCGCCTGCCTGCACCGGAACGTCGCGGGTGAGGTAGCCGAAGCCGCCTTCGTAATGATCGAGGCGGGCGGCCTCTGCCACGGTCAGGTTTTCGAGGAGGAGTCCCTGCGCCATGGCCCCGGGTTGCGGGTGGATGAGGGGGAAGGCCCCGCCCGCCGCCCAGTTGACGGCATGATCGGGGAGATGGGCCGCGCGCGGGCTGGCGGGGCGACCGAGCACGCAGTCCAGCAGCGGCCCATGGCACAGGGTGCCGTAGAAGAAGAAATTGGCCATGCGCGCCACGTGTTCCTGCTGCCCTTGCTGCCCTGCCCTAGCGCCAGCGGCGACCGGCGGCTTCGGTGATCATGCCGGCCACGGCCCCGCCGAGGATGATGGTGACGAGCACGGGCAGCGTGATGACGAAGGAGCCGAAGCCGAAGAACTGGTCGACGATGTCGAGCAGGGCATCCATCGGACCGCGATAGCGGCCGCGCATGGCGATGTTCAGCATGGTGGCAACCGCGATGACCAAGAGGGCCGAAACCGTGGCGATGACCGCCGTGCGCATGCCGGTCGAGGCGGCCTCGAACATCCCGGCACGTCTGGCCGCGCCGGAGATGAACCAGCCCATGAGCACGCCGCAGGCGATGGCCACTTCATACATGCGCCCGACGCGGGCGCTTTCGGGCATCGTGTTTTCGATCATGATGGCGACCACCCAACCAAGGAAGGCGAAGCAGAGTGCGGCGACCAGCTTGGCGGCGGTGGGCATGGGGCGGGCCTCAACTCGGGCGGGTGACGGTGATCTGGGTTACGTCGCAGTTTCCGCCCTGGAAGGCCCCGGCGCAAGAGGTGAGGTAGAAGTTCCACATGCGGCGGAAGCGGTCGTCGAAACCCATCTTCGCCACCTCGTCCCAGCGGTCGTTGAAGCTGTCGTGCCAGCGGCGGAGCGTCTGGCTGTAGCTGTCGCCGAATTCGACGGAATGGGCGACGCGGAGGCCCGCGCGTTCCACCTCGGCCCGCAGCGCGGAGGGCGAGGGCAGCATGCCGCCGGGGAAGATGTATTTCTGGATGAAGTCGACGCCCTTGCGGTAGACCTCCCACCGGCGGTCGGCGATGGTGATGATCTGGAGCGTGGCGTTGCGGCCCGGTTTCAGCCTTTCGCGGAGCGCGTCGAAATAGACGGGCCAATAGCGTTCGCCCACGGCCTCGAACATCTCGATGGAGGCGATGCCGTCATAGAGGCCGCGTTCGTCGCGGTAATCCTGCAGCTTGATCTCCACCCGGTCCGACAGGCCCGCGCGGGCCATGCGGTCTACCGCGTAATCGTATTGGGCGCGGGAGATGGTGAGGCCGGTGACCTTGAGCCCCCGTTCCTTGGCGGCATATTCGGCGAAACCGCCCCAGCCGCAGCCGATTTCCAGCACATGGTCGCCGGGGCGGGCGCCCATCTGATCGACCATGGATTTGTATTTCTCGGTCTGCGCGGCCTCGAGGCTTTCCTGCCCGGTGTGGAAGATGGCGCTGGAATAGGTCATCGTCTCGTCCAGCCAGAGGCGGTAGAAATCGTTGCCCAGATCGTAATGGTAGCTGATGTTCTTCTTCGCCTGCGTTTTCGAATTGGATTGCAGCCAGAAGCGCAGGCGTTCGTAGAAGCGCAGAAGGCCCATGCCGGGGAAGCCGTCGTTGATGCTGTCATTTTCCGGCAGTTGCACGAGATCCATCAGCGCCTGCAGGTCGGGGGTGGACCACCAGCCTTCGAGATAGGCATCACAGAAACCGAGATCGCCTTCGCGGATCAGGCGGGCGAAGGTGTCGGGGTTGTGGACCAGCACCTCGCCCACGGGGCCGGGTTTGTGGGTGTCGATGCGGAAGCGGCGGCCATCCGGCAGGACGAAATCCAGCCGCCCCCGTCCCATGCCCTGCAATACCTGAAAGGCCGAGGCGAAATAGCGCGGCAGGCCGGATTGGCCCTTGATGCTGGTCAGTACGTCCATGGACTCCCCACGTTTCTTATTTTTTGCCCGTCACAGTCCCAGATACGCGGGCGGCACTCAAGGGTTTCATGCATTTTTGCACGGCGTTCGAATAGGCTTTGCGTGACCGTCAGGCGCTTTCCCCTGCGTCACCCGCACCGCCCCGCGCGGCATAGGCGGCAAGCGCGCGGGCGCGGCCTTCGGCGAGGTCGACGATGGGGCGCGGATAGGGGCGCGCGGGATCGAGCGCCCATGCGCGCGGGGCCGCCTCGAAGAAGGAGAGCGCCTCGGGCGGCGGGGTGCGGGAGAGTTCGGCGATGAAGCGGCGGCGGTAGAGGGAGCGGGGATCGAATTTCTCCACCTGCGTGGCGGGGTTGAAGATGCGGAAATAGGGCGCGGCATCGGGGCCGGAGCCTGCGGCCCATTGCCAGCCCATCGCATTGGCGGCGGGGTCCCAGTCGATCAGGCAGTCGGCGAACCAGTCCAGCCCGTGTTTCCAATGGGTCATCAGGTGTTTGGTCAGGTATGAGGCCACGATCATGCGGCCCCGGTTGTGCATGGTGCCGGTGACGTAGAGTTCACGCATGGCGGCGTCGACGAAGGGCTCGCCCGTCATGCCGCGCTGCCAAGCGGTGAGGCGGGGGCCTTCGCCCTGCCACGGGAAGCTGTCCCATTCGGGTTTCCAGTTGGCGCTGGCGATATGGGGCGTGTGGTGCAGCAGGTGGTAGGAGAATTCGCGCCAGACCAGTTCCTTGAGGAAGGTCTCGGCCCCCGGATCGCCACGGTCGAAGACGGAATAGGCGGCATGCCAGATGCGGCGGATGCCGATCTCGCCATAGGCGAGGTTTTCCGACAGGCGCGAGGTGCCGGGTTCGGCGGGAAGATCGCGCGCCTCGGCATAGCGCGAGACGGGACCGGAGAGAAAGTCGCCCAGCCGGTCGCGCGCTGCGGCCTCGCCCACGCGGGCATGGCGCGAGACGATGGCGGCGCCGCGGTTCATGGCGGCGCCAAGGTGCCAGTCGGCAAGGCTGTCGGAGGCGGGCCAAGCCTCTGGCGCGGGAAGGCGGGAGGGGGCGGGGTCCGGCGCGGCGACGGGCAGGCCGCGCACCGCCCGCCAATAGGGGGTGTAGACACGGTAGAACCCGCCCTGCCCCGTCTGCACCGTCCATGGTTCGTGCATCAGGTGGCCTGCGAAGCTTTCGGCGCGCAGGCCCTGCGCCTTGAGCGCGGCCTTCACGCCTGCATCGCGGGTCTTGGCGGCGGGGTCGTAGAGGCGCGACCACAGCACGCCTGACGCCCCGGTTTCGGCGATCAGAGCCTGCAGCGCGGTCAGCGCCTCGCCCCGGCGCAGGATCAGGCGCGATCCAGCCTGTGCAAGCCGGGCGGCGAAGGCCTCGATCCCCAGACCAAGTCGCCATTTCGGCGCGGCGCCCAGCGCCTCGGTTTCCGGGTCCAGCAGGAAGACGGGGATCAGGGGCTGACGGCTGGCAAGGGCCGCGGCCAGCATCGGCAGGTCATCCAGCCGCAGGTCGCGGCGGAACCAGAGGAGGAGGGGGGCAGTCATGCGCGCATTCAGTCTTTCTTTACTCTGATACGCGCGAGCCTGCACCCCGGATCATCGGGCCTGTCAGAGCACCGCGTCCAGCGCCGCGATCAGGCGGGTGACGTCTTCGGGGCTGGTGTAATGCACCGCGCTCATCCTGAGGACGCCCTTCTCCAGATCGACGCCCATCGCGGTGAGGGGGCGGACGGCGTAGAAATCGCCTGCCCAGCAGGCGATCCCCCGCTTGCCAAGTTCGACCGAGACGGGTTCGGCGGGGCGGTTCAGGTCCACCGCGACGGTGGGCGCGCGGCGGGCGGCATCGCGGGGCCCGATCAGGCGGAGGTCGTTGCGCGCGGCGAGATAGTCGAGAAGCGGCGCGATGACCGCCTCTTCCTGCGCGCGCATCAGGTCATGCACGCCCCTGTTGCGCGCCGCCGCATCGCCGGTGAGGCCGTGTTGGTCGGCCAGCGCCTCGATGTAGTCGGCCACCCCGGCGCAGGCGGCGATCTGGGCGTGGTCGGGGCCTGCGGGGGTGAAGCGTTTATAGAGCGTGCCGTTGTTGAAGTAATGCGCCTGACCGGGAAGCTCCGCCCCGAAGGCCGCGCGGATGACCATGATGCCCTGATGGGGGCCATAGGTCTTGTAGGCGGAAAAGAGATAGACGTCGCAGCCCAGCGCCGGGATGTCGGGCAGGCCATGGGGGGCGTAGCTGACGCCATCCACTACGGTGCGCGCGCCCGCCTCTGCGGCGAGGGCGCAGATCTCGGCCACGTCGTTGATCTCGGCCACCACGTTGGAGCAATGCGGGAAGCAGACCAGCCGCACCTTGCCATCGGCGAGCAGCGCCTTGAGCGCGGCGGGCGAGAGTGATCCGGTCGCGGGGTCGAGTTTCCATTCACGGACCTCGATCCCCTCGTCGGCAAGGCGGCGCCAGACGCCGGAATTCGCCTCGTGGTCCTGATCGGTCACCACGATGGCGAGGTCGCGGCCCGACAGCCATTTCCGCACCGCCTGCGCGAGGACATAGGTATTGGCGCTGGTGGAGGGGCCGAAGGAGACCTCTTCGCGCGCCACGCCCATCAACGCGGCAAGGCGGGTGCGGGCCTCGTCCATCTCGGCCCCGCCGGCCTGCGCGCCGGGATAGGGGGCATAGGGCTGCACCTTGCGGTCGGTATAGAAGCGGTGGAGGCGGTCCACCACCTGACGGCAGGGGAAGGAACCGCCCGCATTCTCGAAGAAGGCATGGGAGGAGAGGACCGGCGAGGCGAAGGCCGGGAAATGCGAGCGGACGAAATCAAGGTCGAGTGCGGTCATCGGGGCATCCCTTCAAGGTTCGGTTGCCACGGACCCGGTGCGCCCTGCACGGGCGGGGCGCGCGGCCCGGTCCGTGGCAGGTCTTCCAGCCAGCCTGCGGCATGTCTCTTCCGCAGGCAGAGGGGCGCGCGGCCCTTCGGCTGACTTGGTAGCGCGGGCGCAAGGCAGGCTCAAGCCCCGTCTTGGCGCGGACCCTGCCCCTTCATCCGTTTCCAAATATCCGCAGGGGGTGAATTGGCGCGCAGCGCCAAGAGGGGGCGCGCGCGCCCCCTGCCCCTTCGGCCACGAGGTGCTGCGTCAGGGCCTAGCGGCGCACGTCCACCACGACGCGGCCCTTGACCGCCCCCTTCAGGATGGCGCGGCCAAGGTCGGGCAGATCGGCCAGCGCGCATTCCTCGACCATCGCCTCGAGCTTGGGCATGGGCAGTTCCGCCGCGATGCGCTGCCATGCCGTCACGCGTTTGGCATAGGGCACCATGACGGAGTTGATGCCCAGAAGGTTGACCCCCCGCAGGATGAAGGGCGTGACCTTGGCCGGGAGGTCGGCCCCGCCCGCAAGGCCCACGGCGGCGACCGAGCAGTCGGATTTCATCTGACCCAGCACGCGGGCCAGCATCGCGCCGCCGACATTGTCGATGCAGCCGGCCCAAACCTCGGATTCCAGCGGTTTCTTGACCGTCTCGGCCAGATCCTCGCGCGGGACGATGCGGGAGGCGCCGAGGGCGCGGAGATAGGGTTCCGTTTCCGGCCGCCCCGTCACGGCGGCGACGCTGTAGCCGCGTTCGGCCAAGAGCGCGACCGCGACCGAGCCCACGCCGCCCGCGGCCCCTGTCACCAGCACCTCGCCCAGCGCGGGGGTCAGGCCATGCGCCTCCAGCGCCATGACGGACAGCATGGCGGTGAAGCCCGCCGTGCCCACGGCCATGGCCTGACGGGTGGTCAGCCCATCGGGCAGCGGGACCAGCCAATCGGCCTTGACGCACGCCTTTTCGGCAAAGCCGCCCCACCAGCTTTCGCCGACGCGCCAGCCCGTGAGGACGACGCGGTCGCCGGGGCGGTAGCGCGGATCGTCGGACGCCTCGACCGTGCCGGCGAAGTCGATCCCCGGCACATGCGGCCAGACGCGGACCATGCCGCCGCCTGATCCGAGGCAGAGGCCGTCCTTGTAGTTCAGCGTGGACCATTCCACCGCGACGGTCACGTCGCCGGGGGGCAAGCGCGAGTCGTCCAGCATCTGGACACCCGCCGAAGTTGCGCCGGCTTCATCCTTTTCCACCACCATCGCCCTGAACATGGTCGCGTCCTTTCCCTTTCCTTGGCCCGGCAAACCGCCCTTCGGCGCGCGATTGCCCGTTTTCCGTGCAATACTCGCCATCTTTGTCGGCGTTTTGCCCCCGGCCCCCTTGTCGTAAGGTCGGCCCCGCCCAATGTCGTTATCGGGTTGAGGCCTGCCACTGCCTGAAATAGCGTCACTTCGTCATCCGGCTGCAAGGGGAAAAGCGCCGGAGTGCAACAGAGAGGAACCCGAATGAAACTGACCAGACAGCTCCTTGCCACCGCTGCGACCCTTGTCATCCTGACTGGCGCCGCCCGCGCCGCCGACCCGGAGATGATCGTCTTCGACTGGGCCGGATGGGAAATGGACGGCGTGCTGACGGACTATGTGGCCAAGCACGGGCAGAAGCCCACCTATTCCTTCTTCGCCGATGATGACGAGGCTTTCCAGAAGGTCTCTTCGGGTTTCAAGTCCGACGTGACCCATCCCTGCGTCGCCTCGCTGCCGCGCTATCGGGGCGCGGATCTGATCGAGCCGTGGGATGTCTCGAAGATCCCGGAATTCGCCAATATCAACCCGGCACTGCTGAAATCCAGCTATGTGCAGGATGATGGCGGGGTGTGGTTCATCCCGACCGATTACGCCTATACCGCCGTGGCCTATAACACGACCGAGGTGCCCGAGGCGGATGTCGCCTCGCTGCAGGTCTTCGCCGATCCGAAATATGCCGGGCGCATCTCGCTTCCCGACAACTCGGACGACATCTGGGCGCTGGCCTTCCTCGCGACCGGCGTGACGAGCTGGGACAACGTGACGGACGAGCAGTTCCAAGCCGCGGCGGACTGGCTGCGCACGGTGCATCCGAATGTGCGCGCCTATTGGGCGGACCCGGCGGAGCTGTCGCAGCTGATGGCGACGGGCGAGGTGCTGATCGCCTGGTCGTGGAATGACGGCGTGGCGCTGCTGCAGGCCGAAAACTTCCCGGTTGGGTTCAACCGCGCGCCGAAGGAAGGCGCGTCGACCTGGTATTGCGGCTATGTGAACATGAAGGATCAGCCCGGCTCGGAAGAGAAGGCCTATGACTTCATCAACTCGATGCTGGCGCATGGCTCGGCGCAGGTCTTCCTCGACGAGTTGGGCTATGCCCATGCCAACACCGCGGCGATGGCCGATATCCCGCTGGAGGCGCAGCAGGCGGCCTTCGTGGACCCGGTGACGACGACCCTGCTGGCCCAGACCCCGGTTTCGGGCGAGTTCCGCGAGAGGATGATCCAGGAGTTCGAGAACATCAAGGCGGGCTTCTGATCCGTCAGGATGCTGGAAAGGGGCCGGTCGGGGAAACCCGACCGGCCCTTTGCCTTTGACGGCAAGGTTTCGGGCAGGGCGATCTTTCTGCGAAAAATCGGGGCGGTCGCGAGGACCGCCCGCGCGGGATTGCCGCCGTGCAAGAGCGGGCTGGGCGGTCCGGCGAAAGATCGGGCAGCCGCTTGCGGAAGCCCTGCCCTGCCCCTATATTCTCACTTGTCAGGGGCAACCCTGACTATGGCGATAAACGCACCTGTAATAGACGGCTCGGACCCGGGGGCGGTACCCGGCGGCTCCACCAAACCATCCCGGTCATTGCGGGGGTAAGGGGCCGAAACAGGATCGACGAACGTTCAAAGAGGCCAGCTTTCGCTCGGTGAGGTACCACCGTTATCGGTCCAAGATCACAGTTGCCAATGACAACCGTGCTCCGGTGGCGCTGGCTGCGTAAGCGGCTCGCAATACCAAATCTAAGCCCTTGCGCTTAGCCGCGTAAGGCGGGGTTCGCAGGTACCTGGCAACAGAAACCTGCACTTCCCTTACCTTTCGACGCAAAAAGGGGCGCCGCAGCGCCCCTTGCCGATTTTTCGCAGAAAAATCGTGGTCCGGTCAGTGCGGCGTGACCCCGCGCAGCCGTTCGGAGCGGCGGCGCAGGAGTTCGACCGTCGCAAGAAGCGCGATGGAGATGATCACGAGGATCGTGGCCACGGCGAGGATGGCAGGGCTGATCGCCTCGCGGATGCCGTTCCACATCTGGCGCGGGATCGTCTGCTGGTCGGGGCCCGCGATGAAGAGCACCGCCACCACCTCGTCGAAGGAGGTGACGAAGGCGAAGAGCGCGCCCGAAACCACACCCGGCAGGATCAGCGGCATGATGACCTTGAAGAAGGTGCGCGAGGGCGACGCGCCGAGGCTGGCCGAGGCACGGATCAGCGACTGGTCGAAGCCCGAGAGCGTAGCCGTGACGGTGATGATGACGAAGGGGATGCCCAGCGTGGTATGGGCAAGGATGACGCCCAGATAGGTGCTGGTCAGCCGCCCGCATTCGGTGCCGATGATCGAGCAGGGGTTGGAGTAGAAGAAGAAGAGACCCGTGGCGATGATGATGATCGGCACGATCATCGGGCTGATCAGGATGGCCATGACCACGCGGCGATAGGGCATTTCCGGGCGCGACAGGCCAAGCGCGGCCAGCGTGCCAAGGACGGTGGCGAGGATCGTCGCCCAGAAGCCCACGATGATGGAGTTCTTGGCCGCGCGGACCCATGTGGAATTCTCCCACATGTCCGACCACCATGCCCCGTCGCGGATCGCGTCGGGGGCCTGCATGCCCAGCGTGAGCAGCGCGTCGTACCAGCGCAGGGAATATCCCGCCGGATCGAAGCGCAGCATCGCCTCGGTGAAGGTGAAATAGGGTTCCGCGTTGAAGGAGAGCGGGATCACCACGAGGATGGGCGAGATCAGGAAGATGAAGATCGCCGTGCAGAGCACCAGATAGGTATAGTGCCAGAGGCGCTCCAGCGGGCTTGCATAGATGGGCAGGGCCATGATCGCCTATCCTCAGCCGAGTTTCAGGTTGTCGATGCCGACCAGACGGTCGTAGAGCCAGTAGAGCACCAGCACCCCTGCGAGGAGCATCGCGGAGAGGGCCGCCGCCATTGACCAGTTCGAATTCTTCATGTGGAAGTCGATCAGGTTCGAGATGAGCTGCCCATCGGCCCCGCCCACCAGCGCGGGCGTGATGAAATAGCCCACGGCAAGGATGAAGACGAGGAGCGAGCCCGCCCCGATGCCCGGCAGGGTCTGCGGCAGGTAGATGCGGCGGAAGGTGGTCCAGCTTGTCGCGCCAAGGCTGCGGGCGGCGCGGGCATAGGAGGGCGGGATCACGCGCATGACGGAATAGAGCGGCAGGATCATGAAGGGCAGCAGGACGTGGGTCATGACAATGATCGTGCCGGTCTGGTTGTAGATCATCTTCAACCGCCCGTCATCGCCGATGAAGCCCAAGGAGATGAGCATGTCGTTGATCACCCCCTCGCCCTGCAGAAGCACGATCCAGCTTGTGGTGCGCACGAGGAGCGAGGTCCAGAAGGGCAGAAGGACGAGGATCATCAGGAGGTTCGCCTTGGCCATGGGCAGCGTGGCAAGGAGATGCGCCACGGGGAAGGCCAGAAGGAGGCAGATCACGGTGATGATGGCCGAGACGACGAAGGTCTTGATGAAGAGATAGACATAGATGCGCCCGTTTTCCGGCACGCGCTGGATGCTGCCATCCTCGGCCCGTTCCAGATCGAGCGCGGCGAGGTAGAAATCGGCGGTATATTCGCTGGAGGAGGAGCGCAGGGCCTGCCAGACGGCGGGATCGTCCCAGCGGTCGTCGATGGCGAGGAATGCTTCCTTGTAGGGGGGGACCAGATCGTCGGCATTGCGCGCGGTCTTGGTGATCATCGAGCGCGTCTCGGCCAGCGTGTAGTTCACGCGGGTGCCCGCCTCGCCCGCCGTCTTGTTCTCCCGCATGAGTTTCATGTCGGCGGCGAGGGCCTCGAAGGCGGCCTCGTCGGGTTCGGTGCCTGGCGGGTTGGCCTGAAACCATGCGACGGTGGCGGGGGCGTTGGAGGAGAATCCGTCATGGTGGAAGGACCGGTCCAGCATCTGCCCGATGGGGATGATGAAGGTCAGCACGACGAAGGCCAGAAGCGGCAGCACCAGAAGGAAGGCGCGGCGCTTGGCGCGGGCCTGTGCGGCGGCGAGCGCGGCCTTGAGCGGGCGTCCATCGGCGGTCGTGAGGGGCGCGGAGGTCTGGGGCGCGGAAGGCGCAGCAGCGGTCAGATCGGCCATGGATCGGGTCCGTCGGAAAGAGAATGGGGGCGCGGATCGTCCCGCGCCCCCGGTCTGTCAGGTCACTGCGCGAGCCAAGCGTTGAACCGCTCGTTCAGTTCCTCGTTGCGGTCGACCCAGAAGTCGGCCGAGGTTTCCAGCGCGTTGGTCATGTTTTCGGGCGCGGTCGGCAGGTGCGGCCCCATGACGGTCTTGCCATCCTTGTAGATCAGTTCGTCCTTCAGCGCCGATTTGCGGGCCGGGCCGTAGGAGATGTACTGCGCCTGCGCGCGGAGGCCTTCGGTCGAGGTGGCATAGGCGATGAATTCCAGCGCCTTGTCCTTGTTCGGCGCGCCCTTCGGGATCGCATACATCTCGTTTTCGTAGATCTGGCCATCCCAGACGATCTGGAAGGGCTTGTTCTCCGCAATCGCCGCGTTGAAGATCCGGCCGTTATAGGCGGTGGTCATGACCACTTCGCCATCGGCGAGGAGTTGCGGGGCCTGCGAACCGGCTTCCCACCACACGACTTCCGACTTGATCGTGTCGAGTTTCGCGAAGGCGCGGTCGACACCTTCGGGGGTGCCCAGAACGTCATAGACTTCACCAACCGGGACGCCATCGGCGATGAGGGCCAGTTCCAGAACGGCCTTCGGGCCTTTCTTCAGGCCGCGCTTGCCGGGGAATTTCTCCAGATCGAAGAAGTCGGCAGCGGTCGAGGGGGCCTCGCCGGTGAATTTGGTGGTGTCATAGGCATAGACGTTCGACCAGATGTCGGTCGAGACGGCGCATTCGGTCACGGCGCCGGCGAGGAAGTCTTCGGCGGCGGGGGTGCCATCGGCACCGGCCGGAAGGGCGGCGATGTCGATGGGTTCAAGCATGCCTTCGTCGCAGAGGCGGATCGCGTCGGCATATTCGATGGAGGCCACGTCGATGGTGACGTTGCCCGCCTCGACCATGGCCTTGATCGGGGTGGCCGGGTTGTCGCTGTCCACCATCTTGGCGGCAAAGCCCGAGGCGGCCGACCACGGCTTCACATGCGCTTCGGTCTGGGCTTCGCCATAGGCGCCGCCCCAAGACATCACCGTCAGTTCCTGCGCGCTTGCCGAAACGGCAAAGCCCGTCAGGGCGGTGGTGAGGATCAGGATTTTCTTCATCTTTTGTTAGCTCCCATGTTGAACAGAACTGCTCTGTTGTGATTGGCCCCGCCCTTTCGGGCGGGGCGGGTTCTCAGACCGGGTCGAGGGCGCGCGCGTCCTGCGGGGCCCAGCCGATCTTGATCTTTTCGCCGGGGGTCAGCATGCGCTGGCCCAGCGTGTTGCGCGATTTGATGACGAAATCGTCATGCCCCGCCACCTTGAGCACGGTGCGGAAGAGGTCACCCATGTAGATGACCTCGATCACCTCGGCCTCGATCAGATGGGCGTCGGCGGGAAGGAGTTCGGGTTTGAATTCCACCCGTTCGGGGCGGATGGAGACGAGGGTCTTCTGCCCCTTGGTGGAGACATTGACCGGGGTGGCGTCGATCAGTTCGCCGGTGTTCAGCCGGACGAGGGCGCGGCCGCCCTTGATCTCTTCGACCGTGCCTTCCAGACGGTTGTTCTCGCCGATGAACTGCGCAACGAAGCTGTTGTCGGGGCGTTCGTAGAGGTCGGCGGGCGGGGCGAGCTGCTGGATGCGGCCATCGTTGAAGACGGCGATCCGGTCGGACATGGTCAGCGCCTCGCCCTGATCATGGGTGACGTAGACCACGGTGATACCGAGCGATTCATGCAGGTGCTTGATTTCGAACTGCATGTGTTCGCGCAACTGTTTGTCCAGCGCGCCGAGCGGTTCGTCCATCAGCACGAGCTTGGGATCGAAGACCAGCGCGCGGGCGAGCGCGATGCGCTGCTGCTGGCCGCCCGAAAGCTGGGCGGGGCGGCGGTTGGCGAATTTGCCCATCTGCACCATGTCGAGGGCGCGGGCGATCTTGGCCTCGCGTTCCGATTTGCCCATGCCGCGCACTTCCAGCGGGAAGGCGAGGTTCTCGCCCACGGTCATGTGGGGGAAGAGCGCGTAGTTCTGGAACACCATGCCGATGCCGCGCTTGTGCGGCGGGACCTGATTGATGGGGCGGCCATCGAGGAGGATTTCGCCATTCGTCGCCGTCTCGAAGCCCGCGAGCATCATCAGGCAGGTCGTCTTGCCGGAGCCGGAGGGGCCGAGCATGGTAAGAAACTCGCCCTTGCCGATGGTCAGGTTCAGGTCCTTCACGACGAGCGACACGCCGTCGTAGCTTTTCTGGACATGGTCGAACACGACGAAAGCGTCGTTCTGGCTCGCTGCGGCCAATGTCGTCTCCCCGGTCTTCTGGGCGGTTGTTCCGCCGTCTTTCCCTGACTAAAGCCAAAGGCCACCGGCATTGCAACCGGCTTGTCCCTTTCAGCGGGTATCATCGGGCGTTTCGGGAAAACAGGTCAGTTTGCGACCTCAACGCCGTTCAAAGCGTCAGGATCGGGTGGCGTGGAAGGAAAATCGCCTTCCCTTGGGGAAAGCGGGGGAGTCGCGCGCCGCGGTGTGGCGCGGGCCGGGGGAGAGCGGGACGATATGCCTCAGGCGGCGGTGCCGAGGGAAAGGTCGGGTCTGCCCAAGAATGCGGCATGGAGCAAACGCCGGGGCGCGACGGGGCGCGCGGTCGGGCCGTAGATTTCGGCGGCGGGGCGGGTTCCGGCAAGGACCGGGGCCAAGAGCGGGAAGGCGGCGGCGAGGTCGGCACCGATGGCGGGGCCGAGCGCGGCGAGCGCCATGGGGCCGGGATAGAGCGACTCGGTCGCCATGCCTTGGGCGAAGATGATCGCGTGGCGGTCGAGCAGGAGGTGGTGATAGGTCACGCCGCGCCTGCCGCGCGCGATGCGGAAGCGCGGATCGCCCAGTTCGGCCAGATGCTTGGCCCTTGCGAGCCGTTCCTGCCCGTCCAGGGTGACGAGAAGGGCATGGTTCGGAGAGACGAGGACATCGCCCCGGTTGCCCAAGGCACCGTTGCGGATGCGGATGGGGCAGAGGCGCGGATCGTCGCGAAGGGCGGCGGCGTCGAGGTGGCGACCGCCCGCCCAGCGCAGGGGTTGGAAGCCGTGATCGCGGGTGGCCACCAGATCGCCGGGGCGCAGGGATTGGATGGGGCGTTCGCCTTTGTCGGTGAGGATCAGCGTGTCTTCGGCCAGACAGGGGATGCCAAGTTGGGCGAGGGCTGCGGAGGAATTGAGTTGCTGGGGCGAGACGTTCGGCAGTTGCACCGAGACGCCGCCGGGGAAGGTGAGGATGCTGCCCCCCGTCCCGTCGGAGGAGATCACGGCATCGCGGACATTGACAGGATTGCCCTGCGCGTCGACGAGGCCCGAGACATCAAGGCGGTCGGCGAATTGGCCATCGACCAGCGTGGTGTCGAAATCGGTGATCCGGTCAGAGCCACCATCGGAGGTGAGGACGAAGACGTCGCGCCCGGCCCCGCCGGAAAGCGTGTCATTCCCCGCGCCGCCGCTTAGCGTGTCGTTTCCGTCGCCGCCCGAGAGGCTGTCGCTGTCGTCGCCACCGAAGAGTTGGTCATTGCCCGTGCCGCCGTCGAGCGTGTCATTTCCGCTTTGGCCCAGCAGCGTGTCGTTATCCGCCCCGCCGGTGAGGTGGTCGCTGCCTGCGCGCCCGTCGATGAAATCGTCGCCAGCGCCGCCATCCATGCGGTTGTAGTAGAAATCGGCGGAGGAGAGGTTTTCGTTGTCGAAGCCGATGATCGTGTCGTTGAAGGCAGAGCCGATGACGCCATCCACGCCGCTAAGGACATCGCCTGTCGCATCGCCGCCCGAGGCCGTCCAGTTCGTCAGGTCGACAGAGACGGCGGCGCTGCTGGCGGAATAGTCGACGATGTCGCGGCCAGTGCCGCCTCGGATCGTATCGGCCCCTGCCCCGCCTGCCAGCGTGTCGTTCCCGTCGCCGCCTTCGAGCAGGTCGTTGCCCGCCCCCCCGAAGAGGCTGTCGGCACCGGCGAGGCCATAGAGGCTGTCCGCGCCGTCGCCGCCCCAGAGGGCGTTGTTGTCCGCGCCGCCGGTGAGCGTGTCGTTCAGGGCGGAGCCTGCGAGGTTTTCGAAGCCGCTGATGGAATCGCCCGCCGCGCCGCCTGCCGTGGCGTTGGTGGAGAGGTTGACCGAAACGCCTGCGGTGACGTCGGAATAGTCCAGCAGGTCGGTGCCGTTGCCGCCGACCATCGTGTCGCTGCCAGCGCCGCCGCGCAGCGTGTCGTTCCCGTCGCCCCCGAAGAGGATGTCGTTGCCCGCCCCGGCGGCAATCAGGTCGTCGCCCTCGCCTCCATCGGTGGAATCGTTGCCGTCGCCGCCGAAGATCTGATCGTTGCCAAGGCCGCCGAAGATGGTGTCATCACCCGTGCCGCCGTCGACAGTGTCGTTTCCGTCGCCCGCGTCGAGCGAGTCGTTGCCGTCGCCCCCGGTGATGAGGTCATTGCCCGTGCCGCCGAAGACGATGTCATTGCCGATGCCCGCATCTACCGTGTCATTGCCGGTGCCCGCATCGAGGGAGTCGGAGCCGTCGCCGCCGAGGATGCTGTCATCGCCCGCATCCGCGAAGACCGTGTCATTGCCGAGGCCGCCGTCGATGGAATCATTGCCCGCCGAGGCGAGGATGGAATCGTTCCCCGCACCCGCGCGGATGCTGTCGGCCCCGGTGCCACCGTAGAGGGTGCTGGAGGCGTTGGGATCGTAGGTCTGCGAGGCGATGCTGCCATAGCTGGTGCCGGTGGCGGTGGTGTCCTGCACGCTGGTGACGGTCGCGCTGATGCCGGGCTGGAGGCCGGAATTGGACACGTAGCCCACGAGGGTGTTGCCGACATAGACCTCGTAGAGGATGGCCGAGGTGGTGCCGGTGGAGAAGCTGTAGGCATTGCCCAGCCGGACCGGGCCGCTGGCCAGCGTCGCGCCTGCGGCATTGGTGACGGTGGCGGTCTGGTTGCCGTCAAGCTGGCTGCCACGGCTGCCGGAGAAGGCGCTGTCATCATCGGTGACGGTGAAGGTCAGGCGGTCGGTGGCGGCGGAAAAGGCGGGGTCCAGCATGGCGCTGGTGCCGACCGTGGGAGAACCGCCCCCGCTGATCAGCAGGCTGGAGGTGGATATGCCCGTGAGCGTGTAGGTTGGCATCGGCGTCTGTCTTAAAGTGTCGGTTGTTCGTGTGCCGGATCACCCGCGCGGGTGCGGCAGAGCGGTCGCTAACCTTTGTTAACGGCGGAACATTGGCCCGGTTGAGGCCTGGGCGGGAAAAACCTTTCACCGCCCCTGCCGAAGGGGCGGGGTCCGGGGCCTGTCGGGCGGCTCTGCGGTGTGGGTCAGGCGGCGGCGGCGCGGCGGGCGGGATTCGGGCCCGCGACGATCTGGCGGCGCTTGGCCACGGGGCGGACGGTGGGGCCGTAAAGCTCTGCCGCGTCGGCGGTTCCGGCGAGGACCGGGGCGAGCAGCGGGAAGGCGCGGGCGATCTCGGCCGCGACGATGGGGCCGAGGGCGGCCACGGCCATGGGGCCGGGATAGAGCGTTTCGGTCGCCATGCCATTGGCGAAGATCAGGGCGTGGCGATCCAGAAGCAGGTGGTGATAGCCCACCTCCTTGCGCCCCTTGGCGATGCGGAAGCGCGTGTCGCCCAGTTCGGCCAGATGTTTGGCGCGGACCAGCATCTCCTGCCCGTCCACGGTGGCGAGGACGGCGTGGTTGGGCGAGACGAGGACATCGCCGCGATTGCCCAGCGCGCCGTCGCGGATGAGGACGGGGCGCAGCAGGGGTTCGGCCTCGAGTGCGGCGCGGTCGAGGTGGCGGCCGCCCGCCCAGCGCACGGGTTGCAGGCCGTGATCGGCGGTCATCACGCGGTCGCCCGCGCGGATATCCTCGACCGGGACCTCGCCGCGATCCGTGAGGATCAGAGTGCCGGTACCGAAGCAGGGCACGCCAAGCTGGATGAGCGAGGTGCGGCCGGAGATGAGCGCGGGGTCGATGCCGACAAGGCGGATCGAGACGTCGCCGGGGAAGGTGACGAGCGCGCCCCCCGCCCCGTCGGAGGTGACGGTTGCATCGGCCCAGTTCACCGGGTTGCCGAAGGCGTCGGTCAGGCCGGAGACGTCGATCCGGTCGGTGAACTGGCCATCGACCAGCGTAAGGTCCATGTCGGTGACGACATCCGCGCCGCCGCCTGCGGTGAGGACATAGGTATCTCGCCCGGTGCCACCGGTGAGGGTGTCGTTGCCCGCGCCGCCGATGAGGATGTCGTTGCCTTCGCCCCCGGCGAGGAGGTCATTTCCGCTGCCGCCGTCGAGGAGGTCGGCCCCGCTGCCGCCATCCATAGAGTCATTGCCGATGCCGCCGAAGACGGAGTCGTTGCCCGCCCCGCCCGACATCGTGTCATTGCCCGCATCGCCAGTCAGCGAGTCGTTGCCATCGCCGCCATCGACGGTGTCGTTGCCATCGCCGCCGAGGACGGTGTCGTTGTCGGCCCCGCCGAAGAGCGCGTCGCTGCCGCCCCGGCCTTCGAGGACGTCATTGCCCGCGCCGCCCTCGAAGATGTTGTAGTAGAAATCGGCGCTGCTGCTGTTTTCGTCGTCGAAGCCGATGATCGTGTCATCGAAGGCGGAGCCGACCACCCCGTCGACGCCAGCCAGAACGTCGCCTTCGGCATCGCCGCCCGTGGCCGTCCATGTGCGCAGGTTGATGTTTACCGCCGCGCCGCTGGCGGAATAGTCGATGACGTCGAGACCCGTGCCGCCGTAGAGCGTATCGATCCCAGCCCCGCCGATCAGCGTGTCATTGCCATCGCCGCCTTCCAGCGAATCCCGGCCATCGCCGCCGGACAGGATATCGGCCCCGCCGCCGCCGAAGAGGCGGTCGTTGCCCGCCCCTGTTTCCACCCGGTCCGCCCCAGTGCCGCCGTTGACCGTGTCATTGCCTGCCCCGGTCTGGACAAGCTCCAGTTGCGAGAAGGCGACCGTTCCGGAAGTGGTCGCGATGCTGCCCGCGCCCGCACCGGAATAGGTGACGGTCATGCTGGTGGTGAAGGAGGACAGGTCGACGCGGTCGCCCTGCGTTTCGTCCCCCGTGCCGCCGAAGATGTTCGTCGTGCCGTCGCCCGGATTGACGACGAAGGTATCGTCGCCTTCTTCGCCCAGCAGCGTGTCGGTGCCACTGCCGCCGAAGAAGGTGTCGTTGCCCGCGCCGCCGGCAAGGCTGTCGGACCCCGCGCCGCCGTAGAGGAGGTCATCCCCTGCCCCGGCATTCACCCGCTCGGCCCCGGTGCCGCCGAGGATGGTGTCGTTGCCTGCCCCGGTCTGCAGCGCCTCGATGGAGGAGAAGGTGGTGGAGGTCCCTGCCGCCGTGACGGTGCCGCCGCCGCTGCTGCCGAAGGTGACATTCACGCCGCCGGTGACGAGGGTGGTGTCGACCGTGTCGGTGCCGGTGCCGCCGATGATGGTGTCGTTGCCGTCGCCTTCACCGATGCGGAAGGTGTCGTTGCCACCCTGCCCGAGGAGGGAGTCGTTGCCCAGTCCGCCCAGAAGCGTGTCATTGCCCGCGCCACCGTCGAGCAGGTCGTTGTCGGCCCCGCCGTCGATCAGGTCGTTGCCGTTGCCGCCATAGAGGCTGTCGATGCCCTCGCCGCCATCCAGCGTATCATTCGCATCGCCGCCGAAGAGCGAGTCGGACCCTGCCCCGCCTTCCAGGAGGTCATTCCCGGTCGTGGCCTCCAGCCGGTCGTTGCCATCGTCCCCGCGCAGGGTGTTCTCGCCCGTGCCGCCATAGAGGAGGTCGGCATCGGCGCCGCCTTCGATGAGGTCATTGCCGGCATTGCCCGCGATGCTGTCGGCCCCGGAACCGCCATAGAGGAAATCCCCGGCCGAGCCGCCCTGTATGGTATCGGCACCGCCATTGCCCGCGATGGTGACCGCGCCGCCGCTGGAGCCGCCGAAGAGGGTGTCGTTGAAGTTCGACCCGTCCACCGCCTCGATGCCGGTGAAGGCGACGCCCGCGACGCCGACGAGGTTCTGGGTGCCGGTTCCGGTGCCGGTGAAGTTGAGGTTTGCGCCGACGGTGGCGGCGGTGAAGTCGATGGTGTCGTTGCCGGTGCCGCCGAAGATGGAGTCGGCCTGACTGCCGGTCGCGACGAGGAAGCGGTCGTCGCCCGCATCGCCGAAGACGCTGTCATTGCCCGCCCCGCCGGAGAGGACGTCATTGCCCGCCCCGCCATAGATCGTGTCGTTGCCCGCCGCGCCCGAGAGCGTGTCGCCCCCGTCGCCGCCAAGGAGCGAGTCGTTGCCGCCGCCGCCCTGCAGCGTGTTCGCCGCCGCCTGTTCGTGGTCGAGCATGGCAAGCGAGGTATAGGGCACGCCTCCCGCCGTGGTGGCCGAGGTGGCGGTGACCGTATACTGCACGCCCGGTTGCAGGGGCGCGGTGCCGACATAGCCCAGCACCGTGGTGCCGATCATCACCTGATAGAGCGTGACGGTTCCGGCAAGCGGGTCGCTGACGGTGAAGGCATTGCCCAGCCGGATCAGCCCGCTGCCCAGCGTGGTGCCCGTGGCGGAGATCACGACCCCGGTCTGGTTTCCGTCGAGGATGGCCGCCGCGGAACCGGAGAAGCCGGTATCGTCATCGGTGACGGAAATCGTCAGCGCGGCTGCGGATGCGGACCAGTTCGGGTCCAGCCGGAAGGTGGACCCGGTCGTGGGGGTTCCCCCACCAGTGACGGCTATCGCACCGACGGCATAGCCGTCGATCACGTAAGTAGGCATGACACCGCTCGCGCCACGTCCGCCGGTCTTGTGCCGGTTCGGACAACAACCCGGTCTGATGCCGGGATTGATCCATCCTTAGGGATGGAGATTGTGGCAAAATTGGGGCAAATGCGGCGAAGTCGCCGGATCAGCACAGAAAGTGA
The DNA here is from genome assembly GCF_051132405.1 of Tabrizicola sp. M-4. GTDB lineage: Bacteria > Pseudomonadota > Alphaproteobacteria > Rhodobacterales > Rhodobacteraceae > Paragemmobacter. The sequence continues at coordinate 1,329,041 of NZ_CP128606.1, read as the reverse complement.
CGGATTTCGCCACAAGCGTTACCGAACGGACTCAGGTCCAGTTTGGGCCTGTCGCGGCAGTGTCTTGGAATGTCAGGGTTTTCCGGGAGCTTCCGACCGGGCCTTGCGGCCCGGTCGAGGAAGTCATGGTGCGGATGAAAGGACTCGAACCTTCACGGGAGTTACCCCACAGCGACCTCAACGCTGCGCGTCTACCAATTCCGCCACATCCGCACGATCTGGCTTGGTGGCGGCTGTTTAGCGAAGGGTTCGGGGAATGAAAAGAGCAAATTTCGCCCCCCGAGGCCGCCCCTCCGCGGTGGCGGGATCAGCCCTGCTGCATCCGCGCGATGAGGCGGCTTGCCGAGTCTTCGGCGATGCGGCGGGGGGAGTTCAGCCTGCGGCCCGCATAAGCCTCGCGCGCCCGTGCGGCGATGGTGCGCAGGAAGCGCAGGGTGGCCGAGCCTTCCTCGGGCAGGGGCACGCGGCGGGCGTAATGGTCGGTGATGGCCGCGCGCATCCGGGTGGCGTTGGCGGCCAGAGCCGCATCGCTGGCCAGGCCGCCCTCGCCCACCGTGAAGAAGGCGCCGCAGGTGCCTGCCGAGCGGGCGGCGGTCTGCGGCAGTTCCACGAGGCCCGCGCGAGCCGCCACCTGACGCAGGGTGAGCGGGTTGAAATTGAAGATATGCCCGTAATGGAAGAGCCGGCCGCGCAGTTTGTTGCGGGCGTCGCGTTCGATATCGGGCACCTCGATGTAGATCAGCCCGCCGGGGGCCAGCCAGTCGCGCAGAGTGGACAGCGAGGCCACCGGATCGCGCATGTGTTCCAGCACATGGCTGAGGCGGATCAGGTCGAAGGAGCCGGGGGCGAAGTCGCTGTCCTCCAGCCGCGCGGTCTGCACGTCGAGGTCGAGCGTGGCGCGGCAATAGGCGGCATAGGCCTCGTTCGGTTCGATGGCGGCGATATCGGCCCCGATCTTGCGGGCGAGGAAGGTGAATTCGCCGCTGCCCGCGCCGAGGTCGAGCCAGCGCCCGCCCTTGGCATAGATGTCGCGGAAGGCGAGGAAATGCGCCTGAAGGCGGTTGTGGTTGCGCCAGACCTGCCGGGGGCGCGGTTCGGTGGCGCCCTTGTAATCCTGCCGATAGTCGCGGCGATAGAAAGCCTCGAGTTCCGCCTCGCTGGGGATGGGGTCGTTGTGAATCAGCCCGCAGCCATCGCAGATCACGGTGACGAGGGGACGCCCATGCCGATCCGCACGGGACACAACCGTTTCGGCGACACCTCCGCAAGACGCGCAACCAGAAGTCATACCATCCCCCCAAAATCGGGCCAGCCCGCACAGAGTGCAGCCGCCTGCCCAAGTCGTGCTTGCACAAATCGCTGGTTTCACTGCAATTGCCAAGTGAGGTGCAGCAAAAAAAGCGACGCGAGACGATGACCGACTGGCGGCACTTGCCGGGACTGAGCCCCTATCTGCCGACCCTTGCCGCGATGGAGCGGCATGTCGCCGAAATGGCCGAGGGCCGCGCGGGCGAGGCGGTCTGGCTGCTGGAGCATCCGCCGCTTTACACCGCAGGCACATCGGCCCGCCGCGAGGATCTGGTGCAGCCTGACAGGTTTCCCGTCTTCGAGACGGGGCGCGGCGGGCAGTACACCTATCACGGTCCGGGACAGCGGGTGATCTATACCATGCTAGATGTGGGCGCGCGGGGGCGGGATGTGCGCTGTTTCGTGCGGGCGCTGGAGAATTGGGTCATCGCTACGCTGGCCGAGTTCAACGTGAAGGGCGAGATCCGCCCCGGACGCGTGGGCGTCTGGGTGACGCGGCCTGACCGCGCGCCGAATGCCGATGGCAGCCCGGCCGAGGACAAGATCGCCGCAATCGGGGTCAAGCTGCGCCGCTGGATCAGCTTTCACGGCATTTCGATCAATGTGGAACCCGACCTGTCGCATTTCTCGGGGATCGTGCCTTGCGGTATCCGCGACCACGGGGTGACCAGCCTCGTCGACCTTGGCCTGCCGGTGACGATGGCGGATCTGGATGCGGCGCTGATGGCGACCTTCCCGCGTTTCTTTCCGGTGGATGGGGGATTGCGCCCCGATGGATTTTCGCCCCCTTCCTGCGCCGCCTGAGACGACATGACGCTTTCCATCTCGCCCGATGTCACGCTTGCCCTGTCCGAGCTGCGCCCGATCCTGCGCGACCGGAGGTTCTGGATCGGGCTGACGGGGATCGGGCTGGTCCTTGGGGTGGCGGGACCATTCGGGACGGTGGAACTGCTGCCCTTGCCCTTGCGGCTGTTCTACTGGCTGCTGCTGGTGGGGGCGACGGGGGTGGTGGGTTTCGTCACCTGCCACACGGTGGCAGGGGCGTTGCGTCAGGGGGGGGTGGCGCAGGTTCCGGCAGCGATCCTTGGCGGGGTGGTGAACGCGCTGCCGATCAATCTGATCGTTCTGGGCGTGAATGCGGTGCTGCTTGCGCCGGGGGCTCTGCCCCTGAGCGTGGCAGAGCTTGCGCTGGCCAATCTGGGGATATCGGTCGCGGTGTCTGTGGCGGTGTCGCTGGCCTTCTTCGGCGACCGCAAGGCGACGGCCGCGCCGCCCCTGCCGCATCATCCCTTCACCGCGCCGCCGCGCCTGATGGAGCGGCTGCCCAAGCCGGTGCGGGGGCCGATCGTGTCGCTTGAGGCGACGGATCACTATACGCAGGTGGTGACGGAACTGGGGCAGGCGACGATCCTTCTGCGCCTGTCGGATGCCATTGCCGAGGCGATGCCCACGACCGGGCTGCGGCTGCACCGGTCGCATTGGGTGGCGCTGGACCATATCGCGAAGGCCGAGCGGGACGGTCGCCGCGCCATCGTCACGCTGAGCGACGGGCGGCGGCTGCCGGTCAGCCGGAGCAATGTCGAGGCCTTGGAACAGGCGGGGCTGTTGCCGCCGCGCTGACCCCTGCGACCTTGGCGCGCCTTGCCATTGGGCGCGCGGAGGGAAGTTGGCACAGAGGCCCCCGAAGATGTGCAAGGGCAGGAATTTGCTGATGAAGACTTGGTTTTCCGCATATGCGGCGCTGTGCCTGACGGTGCTGCCCGCGCTGGCGCAGGATGCGGCGGTGGGAGAGGCCGCCTTCACGCAATGCCGGGCCTGCCATGCCATCGTGGCCGATGACGGGACGGTCATCGTGGAGGGCGGGCGGACGGGGCCGAACCTCTTTGGCCTGCTGGGCCGGGCGGTGGGATCGCGGGAGGGGTTCGCCTATGGCGATGCGCTGCGGTCGGTCGGCGAGGCGGGGATCGTCTGGGACGAGGCGGAACTGGTCGCCTATATCGCCAATCCGGGGGAATGGCTGCGGGCCAAGACCGGGGATGCACGAGCAAGGTCGCGGATGGGCTATCGGATGACGGAGGGGGCGGCGGATATGGCGGCCTATCTCGCGGGCCTGAAATAGGGCGGAAAGCGCCCTGCCGCGGGAAGGCGTGGAGGGGGGCTGCGCGCCTTTTTTCCCTGTGGCGGCAAGGGTTGCGGAAAGGCCCCCTGCCCTGCCCCTGCGACGTTTCATCTTGATCTGGATCAATTTCCGCCGTTGCCACGCCTGCCCACGCGGGCTATCACGATTTCGTCGCCCCGACTCCGCCCAGCGGAGCCGGACGCAAGGGAACACGGCCGACGGGAAAACCCGCGGACAGAGCGCAAGAACGGGAGACGCCAATGGCGGACGCAGCCATTCATGGCCACGAGCATGACGACCGGGGGTTCTTCACCCGCTGGTTCATGTCGACCAATCACAAGGACATCGGGATCCTCTACCTCTTCACCGGCGGTCTCGTCGGTCTGATCTCGGTCATCTTCACCGTCTACATGCGGATGGAGCTGATGAACCCCGGCGTCCAGTACATGTGCCAGGAAGGCCTGCGCCTCGTCGCCGATGCGGCGGCGACCTGCACGCCCAACGGGCATATCTGGAACGTGACGATCACCGCCCACGGCATCCTGATGATGTTCTTCGTGGTGATCCCGGCGCTGTTCGGCGGCTTCGGCAACTATTTCATGCCGCTGCAGATCGGCGCGCCGGACATGGCCTTCCCGCGCATGAACAACCTGTCCTACTGGCTTTACGTCGCGGGCACCTCGCTGGCCGTGGCCTCGCTCTTCGCCCCCGGTGGCGGCGGCGAGCTTGGGCCGGGCGCGGGCGTGGGCTGGGTGCTTTACCCGCCGCTGTCGACCACGGCAGAGGGCGGCTATGCGATGGACCTCGCCATCTTCGCCGTCCACCTGTCGGGTGCGTCGTCGATCCTTGGCGCGATCAACATGATCACGACCTTCCTGAACATGCGCGCGCCGGGCATGACGATGCACAAGGTGCCGCTGTTCGCATGGTCGATCTTCGTGACCTCGTGGCTGATCCTGCTGGCCCTGCCGGTTCTGGCCGGTGCCATCACCATGCTGCTGACGGACCGCAATTTCGGGACCACCTTCTTCACGCCCTCGGGCGGCGGTGACCCGGTCCTGTATCAGCACATCCTGTGGTTCTTTGGCCACCCGGAAGTCTACATCATCATCCTGCCGGCCTTCGGGATCATCTCTCAGGTCATCGCGACCTTCTCGCGCAAGCCGATCTTCGGCTATCTGCCGATGGTCTATGCGATGGTGGCCATCGGGGTGCTGGGCTTCGTCGTCTGGGCGCACCACATGTACACGGTGGGCATGTCGCTGACGCAGCAGTCCTTTTTCATGCTGGCGACGATGGTGATCGCGGTGCCGACCGGCATCAAGATCTTCTCGTGGATTGCCACGATGTGGGGCGGTTCGGTCAGCTTTGAAACCCCGATGCTCTGGGCCTTCGGCTTCCTGTTCCTGTTCACCGTGGGCGGCGTGACCGGCATCGTCCTGTCGCAGGCCGGGGTGGACCGCGCCTATCACGACACCTACTACGTCGTGGCGCACTTCCATTATGTGATGTCGCTGGGCGCCGTCTTCGGCATCTTCGCGGGCATCTACTACTGGATGGGCAAGATGTCGGGCCGCCAGTATCCGGAATGGGCGGGCAAGCTGCACTTCTGGGCGATGTTCATCGGGTCGAACCTGACCTTCTTCCCGCAGCACTTCCTTGGCCGTCAGGGCATGCCGCGCCGTTACATCGACTATCCGGAGGCGTTCGCCTACTGGAACTGGTGGTCGTCGGTCGGTGCCATGATCGCCTTCTCGTCCTTCGTCTTCTTCATCGGTGTGGTCGTCTACACCCTGAAGTTCGGCAAGAAGGTGACCGAGAACAACTACTGGAACGAATATGCCGACACGCTGGAATGGACGCTGACCTCGCCGCCGCCGGAGCATACCTTCGAGCAGCTGCCCAAGCAGTCCGATTGGGACAAGGGTCACGCCCACTGAGGCCAGCCTGAAACGCCAAGAAAAACCCCGGGTCGTGCCCGGGGTTTTTTCATTGCGGCAGAGGGGAGGCGCGGATCAGCCCGCGCGCAGGAGTTTCTGCAACTCTTCCGTCAGTTCGGCGACCTTGGTCGCCCGCGTGGCGGTTTCATTGGCGATGCGGCCCACCTCGCCCGCCACCACGGCAAAGCCCGCCCCGGCCTGACCCGCCCGCGCGGCCTCGATCCGGGCATTGATGGCAAGGATGCGCAATTCGCGCAGGACCGAGAGGATGGGTTTGGTTTCCGAAACCAGATCCTTGCAGAACAGCGTGATCTGCTGGTTGCGGGCGCGGCTTTCGGACTCTTCGATCTTGCGCGCCTCGTGGTCCAGCACGATGCCTTCGAGGAATTGCAGCTCGCCCGCCGCGTCGAAAACGCCGCCGCCCACCTCATGCACCCAGCGGGTGGACCCGTCGGGGCGCATGACGCGGTAATCCACCGTCCAATTCTCGCGCCGCAGGAGGGCGGCGTCGACGGCGGCGAACATCGCCTCGGCATCCTCGGGATGGGCGAGACCTGCATAGGAGCGCTGCGGCGGCACGAGGAAATCATCCGCCGGATAGCCCGTGAGTTCCTGCACCGCCCCTTCCATCAGGAGCATGGAATAGTCGCGGTCGTTGCGGCAGCGATAGACGAAGCCATTCGTGCGATGAAGAATGCTACCAACAACTTCACGACCGTCGATGAACGTGCCGTCCATGCCAACCCCTATGCGACTTCGAAACTGCCTGTCCGGCGGCTGGAGACAGTCGCCGCGCGGATTTCTCTTTAAACGGGTAAGCACCCCAAGTGTTTACCACCCAAGGTCAATGGCAAGAAGGATGCCAGCCCGGGACGGCCGGCATATTGGATCAGGCAGGATCTCCCGCCATGGGACAGGGGGCGCGCAAGAGCATCAGGGATGGGGTGCGGCCGGCCGGGGGCAGGTCGCGCAAGGCGAGGGCTTGCGCGGCATCGCGGGGCATCGGGGCGCGGCGCGGTCACTCCACCCTCGGTGAAGCGCTAGAGCGGCGGGCGAAGGTCCTTGAGGCGGTCTGGCAGGTCGCGGAAGCGGGGAACGGTGCGGGCCTGCCGCCCATAGGCCGCCGCCGACAGGCCGGGAAACAGGGTTTCAAGTTCCCGCAGCGCTGCGCGATGCAGCGAAGCCAGCGCCTGCGGGCCGGGATAGAAGCTTTCCGACCAGAGGCCACCGCTGCGCAGGACCTGATGGCGGTCGAACATCAGATGCACATAGGTGACCCCCCGGCAGCCGAAGCGCTGGCGCACCCCGCCCCCTTTCAGGCGGGCCAGATGGATGGCGCGGATCAGCCGCTCTTCCCCGTCCGGGTCGCGCAGGAGGATGGCATGCTGCGGCGAGACAGCCAGCCGCGCCCCGTTGCCCAAGGCGCCTGCCGCGATTTCCACCGGAAGAAGGCGGGGATCGGCGGCCAGTTCCGCCTGTGTCAGGCGGCGCATCGCGCTCCATCGCAGGGGTTGGGGGCCGTTGTCGCGCGTCAGCACGAGGTCGCCGGGACGCAGCGCCTCGACCGGGACGGGGCCTGCGGGCGTGTCGATGGGCGTTCCGGCAGTAAAGCAGGGAATGCCCATGCGGTGAAGCATCTGCGGCGTCAGACCGGCAGCGTCGACACCGGTGAGGGTGAGGGTTTCCCCCTGCGGGAAGACAAGGCGGGCATTGCCGCCACCCGCGTCCTGCACGACCGTGTTCCAGACGGTGATGCCGCGCCCGGTGCCGTCATCCAGTTCCGAGATGTCGATCTGGTCATTGGTGCGGCCGGTGCCGAACGGATCGCTGAAATCGAAATCCCCGATCGTGTCATTGCCGCCCGCCACATCGAGCACCAGAAGGTCGCTGCCGGTGCCGGAGGCCAGCACGTCGTCGCCCGCCCCGCCGCGCAGCAGGTCGTTCCCCGTGCCGCCGAAGAGGAAATCGTTGTCCGCCTCGCCGAGCAGGACATCCGCCCCCTCCCCCCCGATCAGCGCGTCATTCCCGGCGCCGCCCGCGACCGTGTCATCCCCTGCCCCGCCATCGACACTGTCCTGCCCGGCCCCGGCGGCGATGCTGTCATCGCCGCCATTGCCCCGGATGCTGTCATTCGGGCCGTCGCCGCCATCGACCTGATCGCCATCGGCATCCGCATAGCCGGGGGCCATGACATCGCCAGAGGCGGTGCCATCCACGATGTCGTCCGTCATGTAGTGGCTGACGTCGATGGGCCCGCTGCTGAAGGCTCCGGTTCCGCTGCCATCCCCGGCCCCGACCCAGGCCACGTTGAAATTGCGGGCATCGGGGTTGTAGAGGACGCTGAAATTGCCCCAGTCGAAGCCGTCATTCCCGCTCAGGGCCTGCGCCGCGCCTGCGGTGACGATGGGCACATCCCCGGTGAAGGCATTGCCGTTTGCGTCGAAGATCCGATAGCTCAGGCCGGTTGCGCCGCCCAAGGCCTGATTGCCCGTCGCGTAGACGGCGACGAGATAGCCGCTGTCGCCCAGCGCGGCCAGTTGCGCCGGGCCGGAATAGACATGCGGCGGGGAGACGGGGATGCGGATATCGGTGGCGATCGGCGCACCGTCGGCGGCGGTGTCGATGATGTTGAGATGGGAATGGGTGCTGCCATCGGAATACTGCGCCGCATTTCCGACATGGGAGATTGCAACCCGCCCCTGCCCCAGCGACACGATGGACAGATGGTCGGTATCGAAACTGTCCGTGCCATCCACGGCAATCGCGCCGATACGGAAATCGCCGGTCGCGGGCGTGCCGTCGGCGTTGAAGATCCGCCCCTCCAGCGACATGGAGGTGACATCGTCGCTGTAGCCGTCATTGATCCAGAGCGCCATCCAGCGTCCATCTTCCAGCGCGTGGAGGACAGGCGGGGATTCCCAGGCCGTCCACTGGCTCTCGTCATCCGTGCCCTCGACCTCGGCGGTGGAAAAGACGGTGGCACCGTTCTGATCCAGCACGGTGTAGACGGGTTCGTTGAAGCCGGTTTCGGCATTTGACCGCGCCCATCCGACGACGACATTCCCCCCGGCAAGCGTCACCACCGAAAGGCCCGGCACATCCGTCCCGTCCGTCCCGTCGATCGCCACATTGCCGATGCGGAAGTCGTTCGTGACCCAACTGCCTGTCGTCGGGTTGAAGATGCGCCCTTCGACATGCATCGTCGTATTGTTGTCCGACAGGGCATTGTTCGACCAGACGAACAGGACGTTGCCGTTGGCCAGAACCGTGGTGACGGGCGGGCTTTCCGATCCGGTCGTGTCCGAAGACTGGATCTCGGTCGCCGGGTTGGTGATCGTCAGGCTGGAGGGGCCGGGGGTCAGGATGGCGAACACCGGTTCGTCCCCGCCAGTTTCGGCGGCGGAGCGGACATAGCCAAGGATCACGCGCCCATCGGGCAGCAGGTCGAGATCGACATTGTCCCAGTCATAGCCGTCGCTGCCATCCACCGCGGGCAGGCTGCCCAGATTGAACTGCCCGGTGGCGGGGGTGCCGTCGGCGTTGAAGATGCGCGCCTGAAGTTCCACTGCCGTGGTGTCGGCAAGGGCGCTGTCCGTCCAGACATGCAGCACGCGGCCATCGGACAGCAGCAGCATCTTGGGCGGGGACTGATCGCCTGTCGTGGATGTGTTGACCTGCATCACCGTCATGCGCGCGCCCCGTCTGCAAGGTGGAAGGATGCCGACGCCAAGGATCGCCCCTGAAGGGCGTCGCCCGGCGGCAGGCGCGGGGCGGCACGTCAGGACGGAGAGTGGCAGGAAAGGCCTTTCCGCTTTGCTAATGCCTCCGCAAAGGGCCGGTCTCGTTCACTAGAATACAACCCATCCGGAGGGGTGGCCTCGACGATGGCGGCACGAGTTCGGCGCAGGTGACGCCTTGAACCGGCATCCTCTGCATCGAACGACCGAATGTCTGGAACACAGACGAATGCGACGAGCATCCGTGATATGCAACGGCATACCACGCCCTACAAAGTGGCGGTGGCGGGCCGTTTTCCCGAAGGTGTCAACCGGTCTGTCCGGCGGGCCCCAACGCTTCGGAGAGACTGCATGCGCAAGACGATCGGCCTTAAACTGACCCTTACCTTTGCCCTGGCCCTCGGGCTGTGGATCGTGACGATAGGGGTTGCCCTCGTCTATCTGGCCGCCTCCAACAGCGCGTACAACCAGACCGTCCAGCGCGACGTGCCGCGCCTTCTGATGAACGAGGACATCATCACAAGCGAAACGGTGACCCGCAAGGTGCTGGGCGAGATCCTGATCGGCCTGCCCAATGCGCCGGATGATCACATCCCCTCTCTCATCGCGGAATTCGAGGAGAACGGCGCGACGACACGCCGTCTGGTCGAGGATCTGCGGGCCAAGACGGCCCAGCCCGAGATCATCGCCAAGATCGACGCCTTCCTGTTGCATCACGAAGAGGCGAAGCAGATCGGCGAACGCATCATCCGAACCGATCAGGCCGGGAATGGCGATCTGGCCAACACGCTCTATCACGGGGACCATGCGACCAAATGGGCGACGGCGATGGGTGAACTGGCCGAGTTGCGCCGCCTTGTGAACGGCATCGTGACCGAGAGCGAGGCGGCGGTGACCGAGTCCTTCGCATTTGCCCGGATGAAGCTGATCGGGACCTTCGCCCTTGCGGCGCTGATCTCGGTTGCGCTGGCGGTCTGGATCGTGCGGGGCATCACGCGCGGGTTGAAGACATCGGTCGCGCTTGCCGAGGCCATCGCGGAGGGCGACCTGCGCCAGACGCCCGAAGTGCGGGGCACGGATGAGGTGGCCGACCTGCTGCGCGCCCAGAAGACGATGGTCGAAAGGCTGCGCAACGTGGTGGGCAGTGTCTCGGCGGCATCGCGCAACGTGGCCTCGGGGTCGAGTCAGATGGCCTCCACCTCGGAAGAGTTGAGCCAGGGCGCGACCGAGCAGGCCTCGGCCACGGAGGAGAGCGCCGCGGCTGTGGAACAGATGACTGCGAACATAAAGCAGACCTCGGCCAATGCCGAGACGACCGAGCGGATCGCCAGCCAGTCCGCCGAAGAGGCCCGCGCCAGCGGCAAGGTGGTGGCAGAGGCCGTACAGGCGATGCAGACCATCGCCGAGAAGATCGTCATCGTGCAAGAGATCGCGCGTCAGACCGACCTTCTGGCGCTGAACGCGGCGGTGGAGGCAGCACGGGCCGGGGACCATGGTCGCGGCTTCGCCGTGGTGGCGGCAGAGGTGCGCAAACTGGCCGAACGCAGCCAGACGGCGGCGATCGAGATCGGGACGCTGTCCACGGCCACGGTCCGGACGGCCGCCGATGCGGGGCGCATGCTGGCCGATCTGGTGCCGGGGATCGAGAAGACCGCGGAACTCGTCAGCGAGATTTCGGGGGCGGCGCGGGAACTTGCCTCTGGCTCCACGCAGGTCAGCGTGTCGATCCAGCAACTGGACAAGGTCACGCAAAGCAACACCGCCGCCTCGGAAGAGCTGTCGGCAGCGGCGGTAGAACTGTCCAGCCAGGCGGCGGCCATGGCAGAGGCGGTGTCCTTCTTCCGTACGGGGGACGAGCCGGTCGCCGGCCCCGCGCGGCGCATGGCAGCACCGGCGCGGATGGCCCCGCCGCCCGCAACGGGGGCCGAAGAGCCGGACGGGGGCGCGGGGTTCGCCTTTGACCTGACGGGCGGGGAAGACGAGATGGACCGGCAGTTCAAGCGCAGCCGCGCGGCCTGATCCATCGGGCAGGAAACGGGGAGGCGGGCGGGCGCTGCCCGCCCGCCTCCCCTTTGGGCGTCAGTTCATCTCGCCCGCGCGGTCGGCGGCGACGGCGGCCTCGGCCGTGGCGACGGCGGCGGTGAAGGCGTCCAGCACCTCCGGCCCGCCCTGCACATTCGCCTTGAACCAGTCGAAGACCGGGGCGACGGCGGCCTTGAAGGCGGCCTTTTCCTCGGCGGTGGGCACGTAGATCTCGCCGCCGGCGGCACGGAAATCGGCATAGGCCTGGATTTCCTTGCGTTTCGGGCTGGCGAAGGTGGCCTGTTGCAGGGCGGCAAAGCCATCCGCCACGATCTGCTGCTGTTCCGGCGTCAGCGACTTGAACCGGTCATTGCCCATCCACCAGAAGGCCCCCATGTAGCTGTGCCCGTCCAGCGTGAGGTATTTGATCCCGGCATCGGTGAATTTCATCGACATGATGTCGGTGATCCCGTTCGCCGTGCCTTCCACCACACCGGTCTGCAGCGAAGTGAAGAGTTCCGGCCACGGGATCGGCGTGGGCGATGCACCCAGCGTGGTGGCCAGCGTCTGCGGCAGGTCGGCGGGCACGGTGCGCATCTTCAGCCCGGCCAGATCACCGGGGCCTGCGATGCGGCGCTGGGTATTGGCATAGTTGCGCCAGCCGCCCGTGTTGCCGATGGTCATCAGGCGGATCTTGTCGCCGCTGTCGGCCAGCGCCATGGCGCGCAGTTGGGCGGTGAAGTCGGTGCCGGTCAGCACCTCTTCCGCCACGCGGTCATCGCTCATCAGATAGGGCAGGTCGAGGACCTGGATATAGGGAAACAGCCCCGCCGCCCCGCCGGACGTGGAGATGTAGATGTCGATGGTGCCATCGGCCACGCCGGCAAGGCATTCGTCGCCCTTGGCGCAAAGCTGGGTGCCCATGAAGATTTCAACGCCGATGGCGCCGTTCGAGGCATTCTCGACATAGTTCTTGAAGACGACGAGACCGTCGTAATCCTCGTCCTGTTCGTTGGAATTGGCTGTGGCGCGCAGCATGATGTCCTGCGCCATGGCCGCCCCGGCGGTGCCCGCCAGAAGCGCGGCCAGCAGCAGCGACTTGAGGGATTTGTTCAGCATCTTTCCTCCTGTTGGTTTCTTGTTGAAGGCTGACTCGTCAATTCAGGAACCCGGCCAGACGCGGCAGGGTCAGCGAGATGGCGGGGACATAGGTGATCAGCAGGATCACGAGGAATTCCACCGCAAGGAAGGGCAGCACGGCACGGGCGATGGTTTCCACCCTGAGGCCCGAGACGGCGGATGTGGCGAAGAGGACAAGGCCCATGGGCGGCGTCAGGAGGCCCACGGTCAGGTTCACCACCATCACAACCGCGAAATGCACTGGATCGACGCCCATCGCGGTGAAGATCGGTCCGAGGATCGGGCCGAGGATGATGATCGCGGGCCCCGCATCGAGGAACATCCCCACGATGAAGAGAAGCAGGTTCACCAGCAGCAGGAGGAGAAGCGGGTTCTCGGTGATCCCCAGCAGGACCGAGGCCAGAAGTTCCGGCGTATGGGCCAGCGCCGCCACCGTCTTGAAGGCCATCGCCGCGCCGACCAAGAGCATGACCACCGAACTGGTGATCCCCGCGCGGGTCAGCACGCCGGGAATGTCGCGCCATGTCAGCGTCTTGAGGATGAAGATGGAGATCAGGAAGCTGTAGCCCACCGCCACCGCCGCGGCCTCTGTCGGGGTGAAGACGCCCGTCAGGATGCCGCCCATCAGCAGGACGGGTGTCATCAGAGGCCAGAAGGCCGCCCCCGCCGCGCGCCCCGCATCGGCCCAGCTCGCGCGCGGCAGCGCCTCGGGCAGGCGGTATCGGTTGGCCATCAGCTTGATCGTGATCATCAGCGCGATCCCGATAAGGATGCCGGGCACGATTCCCGCAAGGAAAAGCGCGGCCACGCTTTCGCCCATCACATAGGCATAGATGATCATGATGCCCGACGGCGGGATGATCGGCCCGATGATCGCGCTTGCCGCCGTGATCGCGGCGGCGAAGGGCTTTGGATAGCCCTTCTTTTCCATCTGCGGGATGATGATCGACCCCAAGGCCGAGACATCCGCCACGGCAGAGCCGGAGATGCCTGCAAACAGCATAGAATCGACCACGTTGACCTGCGCCAGACCGCCCCGGAAATGGCCGACCATCGCCTGCGCGAAGCCCACGATCCGCGCGCTGATGCCGCCGCGGTTCATCAACTCGCCCGCCAGCATGAAGAAGGGGATCGCCATCAGGGGAAAGGAATTCATCCCCTCATAGACGTTGCGGTAAAGCAGGACGATGTCGCGTTCCTGCCCGTTCAGCCAGAGGAGCAGCGCGGGCGCGGCCAGCAGGCCGAAGACGACCGGCAGGCCCAGCATCAGGAAGACGAGGAAAAGGGGGAGGAAGAAGCTGAGCATCTATTCGGCCCCCGATCCAAGGATGACGGTTTCGGGAATCTCGCGCAGGCCTTCCGGCCCCCGGATCAGCGCATGGAGGTTGCGCAGCGCCAGTTCGACCGCCACCAGCAGAAGCAGGAATACCCCGACCAGAAGCGAGGCCATCATCCAGGACTTGGGCACCTTCATCCAGACCGACAGGTCGGGAGCGACCGGGACGCGCAGCGAATCCGTTTCGAACCGTCCGCCAAGGCCCGTCACCTCGGACCAGCCGATGCCCAGCGCCGTCCAGAGGACGAGGATCGTCACCACCATCAGAAAGACCGAAAGCCCCGTCGCCACGACGCGCGGCAGGAGGCGCACCACCATGTCGATGGCGACGAACCCGCCCCGGCGGAAGGCGGTGGGGGCCATGAGCGCGGTGGACCACAGCATGAGGAAGCGCGAGGCCTCTTCCGGCCATGGCAGCGCGCTGTTCAGCACATAGCGGAAGAAGACCTGCACGAGGATGACCACGACCATCAGGCCAAGGCAGGCAGCCCCGATCCAGCGGCCAAGCGCCAAGAGCGCGCCGTTGATCAAGTTCAGGCCGTTGCAGATGGCCAGAAGTGCGGTCACGTCTCCTCCCCTCACCCCCTTCGCGGGGGATCAAACTTCGAATCGTCCAAACCTTCCTTTCGCGAAGACCAGCGGTTCCCCCTCCTCAAGGGCAAGCCGCAGGACCTTTCCGACGATGATCAGGTGATCGCCGCCGTCATGGGTTGCGTGTTGCACGCAATCGAACCGCGCAATCGCGCCCGGCAGGAGGGGTACGCCTTCGGCGTTGCGGCCCCAGTCCAGACCGTCGAACCCTGCCCCGCCCCGCGCGAAACGGGCCGGCATGTCGGCCTGATCCTGCCCAAGCACATGGATCGCGTAATGGCGCGCCGCCGCATAGTGGCCAAAGCGCTGTGATGCCTTGGCGGGCGACCACAGCACCAGCGGCGGGTCGAGCGAGAGGCTGGAGAAGCTGTTGGCGACAAAGCCCATCGGCCCCTCCGGCCCCGCGATGGTGACAAGCGTCACCCCGGTGGCAAAGCGGCCCAGCGCATCGCGGAACAGCCGCGCATTCGCGGCATCCGGCACGATCCCCTCGCCATGCTGCAGGGTGCCATCCGCCATCAGGCCACCTCATGCCCCTGTGCCAGTGTCAGCAGTTCGAACCATTTCTGCCGGTCCATCGGCACGCGCAGCGCCTCCGAGATGGTGGCGATGCGCGACAGGGTGTTGGTGCCCAGCACCGGGATCACCCGCGCCGGATGGCGCAGCAGCCATGCCACCGCCACCGCCGTCCAGTCGGTGCCCGACTCGGCGGCCAGCGCATCCATCCGCGCGACGAGGTCTGCCCGCCCCTCGGCACGCAGGGTGCCGCCTGACAGCGGGCTCCATGCCATGGGTGCGATGCCGCGCTCCTGCAGGAAGGCGAGATCACCGTTGGTGAACGGCTCCCGCGCGCCCAGCGACAATTCGATCTGGTTCGTCACCAACCGCGTGGACATGGCCGATTGCAGCAGGCTGAAATCCCACGGGCGGAAATTCGACACGCCCACCGCCCGCACCTTGCCCGCCGCCACCAGCGCATCCAGCGCGCGGCCCGTCTCGTGATGGTCCATCAGCGGGTCGGGGCGATGGATCAGAAGCAGGTCGATCCGGTCCGTCGCCATCTCGCGCAGCGATGTCTCGACCGAGGCGGTGACATGGGCGGCAGAGGTGTCGTAATGCTTCACACGCGCCGATGCATGGCGGCCCACCGGGGCCACGATATCGCATTTCGTGACGATCTCGATCCGGTCGCGCAGGCCCGGCGCCGCCCGCAGCGCGGCCCCCAGCAGCGCCTCGGCCGTATAGCCGCCATAGATGTCGGCTTGGTCCATCGTGGTGATGCCTTGGGCAAGGCAGGCCTCCAACTTCGCCTGCACATGGGCGGGCGAGGTGTCGGGATCGTCGCCAAGCCGCCACATCCCGTAGACGAGGCGCGAAACCTCGATCGCGCCAAGGGAAACCCGTTCCATCGCCATCAGCGCCGCACTCCATTGCCAAGGGGGGTTGCGGGCATCTCCGCAGGCACGCGCCCATAGGCATGGGGCAGCGAGCAGGTCTTGATCTGCGGCAGGACCTTGGTTCCGAAATGGTCGCATTCGTCCAGATGCGGATAGCCCGAGAAGATGAAGGCGCGGATGCCCATGGCGCGGTATTCCTCGATCTTGGTCATCACCTGATCGACCGATCCCACCAGCGCCGCCCCGCAGCCCGACCTTGCCCGCCCGATGCCCGTCCACAGATGCGGTTCAACATAGCCGAACTGGTCGGCCAATTCCCGCGCCCGCGCCTGATGCGCCACGCCGAGACTGATGGAATCATGCGCCCGGTCGCGGATCAGCTTGCCGTATTCGTCATCCAGTTTCGACACGATGTAGTCGGCGTAGTCGCGCGCCTCGGTCTCGGTGTCGCGCACGATCATGTGGACGCGCAGCCCGTAATCCAGCGTCCGCCCATGCGCCGCCGCGCGGGCATGGACATCCTGCATGCGCTTGGCCAGCATCTCCTTCGGTTCCGGCCACATCAGATAGACGTCGCATTGCGCGCCGCACAGTTCCAGCGCGTCCGGCGAATAGCCCCCGAAATACAGAAGCGGCCCCCCGTTCTGCTGATAGGGCCGCGCCGGATCGGCGGTGACCTTGGCGATCTGATAGACCTCGCCCGAATATTCGATGTGGTCCCGCGTCCATGCCTGCCGCAGGATTTCCACCACCTCGTGGCTGCGGCGATAGCGATAGGCGCTGTCGGCCACCTCGCCCGGAAAATCCGACGAGATCACGTTAAGGGTGAGCCGCCCTTGCAGCATATGGTCCAGCGTGGCCACGGTCCGGGCCAGCATCACGGGCTGCATCTCGCCGCAGCGGATGGCGGCAAGGAAATTGATGCGGTCCGTGATCGGCGCGCAGCCCGCCACGAAGGAAAGCGTGTCCTGCCCCACCTGATAGGAGGAGGGGCAGAGGATGTTGCGGAAGCCATGCCCCTCGGCCCGTTTCACGATGGAGGAGCAATGCGCGAAACTGGACCGCAGGTCGCCATCCGGCACACCGAGGAAGCGGTAATCGTCGGAACAGAGCGCCGCGAACCAGCTGACCTCGCAGGCATCGAGATCGGGCGAGGTGATCGGAACGACAGTCATTCTTCCCTGACTCCCAGATGCAACTTTCCCCTTGCGTAGCATCCGGATTGTTATAGATCAATACTGTATCAATTTTGCGGATACCCGCCTTGCCCAGCCCCGGTTCCCTGCCGCTCTATCAACAGATCGCCGAGCTTCTGATCCGCGACATCGCGGCAGGGCGCCTGATCGATGGCGAGAAACTGCCGCCCGAACGCGATATGGCCGCCAGCATGGGCATCGCGGTCGGCACGTTAAGGCAGGCGCTCAAATCCCTGACGGAAAAGGGTTTGCTGGATCGGGTGCAGGGATCGGGCAACTATGTGCGCGCCAAGGCGGATGCGGCCTCGGTCTATGCGCTGTTCCGGCTGGAACTGGTGGCGGGCGGCGGCCTGCCCACGGCGCGCGTGCTGTCGGTCGACCGCTGCGACAAGGACCCTGCCCTGCCGCAATTCGGCAGCCATCCGCAGGGGCACCGCATCCGCCGCCTGCGATTCCTTTCCGGACAAGTGGCGGCGGTCGAGGAGATCTGGCTGGACGCCGCGCATGTCGACCGGCTCGGTCCCGGCGACCTGCTGGAATCGCTCTACCTTTATTACCGCCAGCGCCTTGGCCTGTGGATCGCGCGGGCCGAGGATTCTATCGGTCAAGGCCCCCTGCCCGGCTGGGCCCCGCCCGAATTCCCCCATGCCCCCGGCACGCCCCTGCCCCTGATCACCCGCGTGAGCTGGGCGCAGGATGGCCGGTCGGTCGAGGCCTCCTTCACCTGGTATGACCCTGCAACCGTGCGCTATGTCGCACGCCTGAAATAGGAAACCTGACCATGCTGCGTTACGGGATCATCGGCTGCGGAATGATGGGGCAGGAACACCTGCGCAACATCGCCCTTCTGGAGGATGCCTCGGTTGCCGCCATCTTCGAGCCCGACGCGGGCATGCGCGCCGCCGCCGCCGCCTTGGTGCCGGAGGCGCGGATGGTGGGATCGGTGGCCGAACTTCTGGCGGTGGAGGCGGTGGACTGCCTGCTGATCGCCAGCCCCAACCACATGCACCTTGGCCAGTTGGAAGAGATCGCGCGCCTCCGCCCGCTGCCCATCCTTTGCGAAAAGCCCCTCTTCACCGATCCCGCCGACGCGCCCCGGCTTGCCGCCCTGCGCGCGGCCTATCCGGCCCCGATCTGGGTGGCGATGGAATACCGCTATATGCCGCCCGTCGCCCATCTGTTGCAGCAGGCAGAGGCCGCCACGGGCGGGGTGCGGATGCTGACCATCCGCGAACACCGCTTTCCCTTCCTGCGCAAGGTGGGCGACTGGAACCGCTTCAACCGCAATTCCGGCGGCACGCTGGTCGAGAAATGCTGCCATTTCTTCGACCTGATGCGCCTTGTCGCGGGCTGCGATCCCGTCCGCGTCATGGCCAGCGGCGGGCAGGCGGTGAACCATCTGGACGAGGTCTATGACGGCCAGCATTCCGACATCTGGGACCATGCCTATGTCATCGTCGATTTCCAGAGCGGGATGCGCGCCATGCTAGAACTGTGCATGTTCGCCGAAGGCAGCCGCTATCAGGAAGAGATTTCCGCCGTCGGGCCAGCGGGCAAGATCGAATGTCTCGTCCCCGGACCGGGCCGCTTCTGGCCCGCCCATCTGGGCCCCGCGCCGGTGCCCAAGGTGATCGTCAGCCCGCGCGATCCGGCCGGGCCGGTGGAGTTGGAGATTCCCGTCGATCCCGCCCTTCTGGCGGCGGGGGATCACAACGGATCGACCTATTACCAGCATCGCGGATTCCAGCGCGCGGCGCTGGGCGCGCAGGCGCCCGAGGTTTCTTTGACCGATGGCTGGTGGGCGGTAGCCATGGGCATGGCCGCCCAGCAAAGCGCGATGACGGGCGAGGCGGTCAGCCTTGCCGCGAGCGGCTTCGTGCCGCGCTGAACCGCCAAGCGACCGGCGGGACGCGCCACGCAGCGCGCCCCGCCTGAACCATCAGGCGCGGAACAGGTCCTGCGGGACGCCCGCCTTTTCCAGCAGATAGTCGCGGCTGGCCTCCAGTTCCGCGCGCAGTTTGGCGATGTCATGGCCCAGCATCGCGCCCTGCCATTTCCGCACCTGCCCCGCGCAGATCACCGTCGAGACGTTCGACCGTTCCATCAGCGTGACCACGGCCCCCGGCACATGGTTCAGCGGCGCGACGTTCAGCGCGCCCGCATCCAGAAGGACGATATCCGCCTCCTTGCCGGGCGTCAGGGAGCCGGTCTTGTGTTCCAGCTTCAGCCCCTTCGCCCCGCCCATCGTGGCCATCTCGATGACATCCGCCGCCGAAAGCAGCTTGGGATACTCCTCGCCGCGCAGGGCAAGGTCATTGGCCCACATCCGCTGCAGCGTGATGGTGGAGCGCATCTGCGTGAAGGGGTCCGCCGTCATCGTGCATTCCACATCCGACGACAGCGAGGGCAGCATCCCAAGATCGAGGCATTTCTGGATCGGCGGATTGCCGTGGCGCATGTGCATCTCGATCGGAACCGAAAGCGACACGTGTGCGCCCGCGTCGGCGGCCCGCTTCCATGCCATGTCGGACATGCCCGTCATGTGGATGAAGATGCAATCGGGGCCGAACTGCCCCGCCTCGGCCAGAGCGTCGAAGGTGGGGGCCATGCCGAAGGTGCCCACGATATGCATGGCCAGTGGGATGCCCAATTCGCGCCCCGTGGCCCATGCGTTTTCATAGCCGGGCAGGTAGATTTCCGCGCCCATCACCATCGACAGAAGCTGGTCGTCGCTGGCGAAGTGCTGCGCCTTGATCCGGCGCGCGTCGGAAGGATACTGGGCCTTCTCGCCCCAGCCTTCGAAATAGCCGAAGACGGCGCGGCGGCCCGCATCGCGCAGGGCGCTGATCGCGGCGTCGGAATGTTCCGGGCTGTGGTGGATCTGGCTGACATCCATCACGGTCGTGACACCGGCATCGATCTGGCTGATCGATCCGAAAAGCTCGGAGATGTACACATCTTCGGGGCGGTAAAGGACGCTGAATTTCTGCAGCATCCATTCATAGTAATTTGCCCCGCTTTCCGGCCGCCCGTCATTGACGAGGATCGCATCGGCAAGGATGGACCGCAGCGCCGTTTCGAACTGGTGGTGATGGGTGTCGATGAAACCGGGCATCACGACATGGCCCGCCGCATCGATCACGGCGGCGTCGCCTGCGTCGATCTGCGGGGCGACGGACAGGATCTTCGCCCCCTCGATCAACACATCGGCCTTGGCATGGTTGCCGATGGCCGGATCCATCGACATGACATGCCCCCCCTTGATCAGCGTCCGCCGTCCTGCCGCGCCGATGCCCGCAGGCAGGGCCGAGGGCGCGGGGCGGGACGAGGCACCGCCCGCATCGGCAGGGGCACGGGTCGGAACGGGGTGGGCGGCATCACAAAGCTTGCACATGGTCTTCTCCTCCCAGAGTGTTTGATGGCGGGTCAACGCCCGTCCAGAACGGCGGACAGGGCGGGTATCCTTGCGGTGGCGGCGGAAAGGCGCGCGGCGGCGGCGCGCAGATCGGCGAGGCGGCTTTCCACCATGGCCTCGGGCGTGACGAGGCCGGTATAACCCGATGAGTTCAGCGCCGCGACGACGCGCCCATCCGCCGCGCGCACCGGCACCGCCAGCGCGGTGATGCCGTAATCAAGCTGGTCCACCGTGGTCGCGAATCCCTGTTCGCGCGCCTGCAGGATCAGGCGGCGCAACTCGGCCTTGTCGGTGACGGTGCGCGAGGTCAGAGCGACGGGCTGCATCCGCGCCAGCACATCCTCCAGCGCGTCGTCGGGCAGTCCCGCCAACAGGACGCGGCCAAGGCTCGTGGCATGGGCGGGATAGCGCGCCCCCACCACCGCCGTCGCCCGCCGTGCGCGCTGGGTGGAATGATGGGCGATGTAGACGACATCCGCCCCTTCCAGCATCGCGACAGACGAGGCATCGCCATGCACCTCGACCAATTGACGCAATTCGGGCGCCATGAATTCGTCGATCCGCGCCGCGAAATAGAAGCCGGACCCCAGCGACATCACCTTGGGCCGCAGGTGGAACCGCTTGCCGTTCTGTCCGACATAGCCCAGCGCCTGCAGCGTGATCAGGCTGCGCCGCGCGGCGGCGGGGGTCACGCCCGTCCGCCGCGCGATGTCCGACAGGGTCATGTCGGGATGGGCCGCGTCGAAACATTCCAGCACCGCCAGCCCCTTGGCCAGCGCCTCGACGAATTCGGGCGGACGCTCTCCCTCCATCTCAACCGGCGGGGGCAAGGACGAAGTCGAAATGGCACTTCGCATCCGGCTTCTTCTCGGTCGGCGGCAGGGTGTCGGTCTTCTTGACCGCCTCCAGCCGCGTGATCAGCGACCGGCGCACGCCGAAGACGGCATCGTTGTCGATGTAATCCGTCCCTTCGAAGAACATCTCGGTCGTGATGGCGCGATAGCCTTCGGCGCGGATGATGTAATGCAGGTGCGAGGCCCGCCACGCATGCCGCTTGCCCGCCCGCAGCAGGCGGCCCACCGGGCCGTCATAGGGAACGGTATAGGGTTTGGGCAGCACGGTCGTGTACCAGTACTCGCCCTTCTCGTTGGCCGTGAGGATCGCCCGCAGATCGTATTTATCCTGCCCGCTGGCCTGTTCCTGGATCGGATAGGTGCCCGCGGCATCGGCCTGCCATGTGTCGATCACCGCGCCGGGGATCGGGTTGCCCAGACTGTCGCGCACCTGACCCTGCACCAGAAGGACCGCCCCCTCGCGCCCCTTGCCAAGATCGCCGCCCAGATCGAGGCGCGGCGCATCGTCCAGATAGAACGGGCCAAGGTTCGACCCCTCGGTCGCGCCGCCGCGCGTGTTGATCATGTCCACCAGCGCGGAAAAGCCCAGCACGTCGGACAGAAGGATGAATTCATGCCGCTCGGGCGTGGAGATCTGCCCGCAATCGTAAAGGAAGTTCAGCACGCCCATCCATTCGTCATGCGTCAGGTTCGTCTCGCGCGTGTAGTCGTGCAGATGGTCGATGAAGGTCTCCAGCAGGAATTTCAGGCGGCTGCCCTCTTCCGTCTTGAAGGACGCCTTCACCGCCTCGGTGATCGTGAACTGGTTGATGTCGCGCATTGTCCCGTCTCCTGCATTCCCCCGGTTGACGCAAAGCTAGGGCGGGCCATATTGTTCGGCAAGAGAAATTATTTTCGGTATGCGAAAAGGAAGCGGCATGAGGATCGGCAAGCAGGACAATGCCTTCACGGCGATTGCCACGTCGGACGAACATTCGATCACGGTGCGCGGGCATGATCTGGTGGGGGATCTGATCGGGAAGATCGATTTCACCGATTACTTCTGGCTGCTGGTCTGCGGGCATCGCCCGACCGCGCCGCAGAAGGACATGATGAACGCCTGCCTCGTGGCGATTGCCGAACACGGGCTGGTGCCTTCGGTGCAGGCCGCCCGCATGACGCTGGCCGCAGCACCCGAGGCGTGGCAGGGCGCGATGGCGGCGGGCCTTCTGGGGATGGGCACGGTCGTGGCCGGGTCTTCCGAAGTGGCGGGGCGCTTCCTTGCCGAGGTCGTGGCGGATGGCGGCGACGAGGCGGCGGCGATCCGCGCGCTGGAGGCGTTGAAGGCCGCGAGGAAAAAGGTGCCCGGCCTTGGCCACCCGCAGCACAGCGCGGGCGATCCGCGCGCCGACAGGCTGCTCGCGATTGCCGACGATCTGGGCGTTTCCGGCGCGCATGTCGCGGCGCTGCGCCATCTGGGCAGGCATGCCCCCGCGATCATGAACCGCCCCCTGCCCATAAACGTGTCCGGCGCGATCCCTGCCGTGATCCTCGATGCGGGCTGGCCGCTTCAGGCGCTGAAAGCCGTGCCCCTGCTTGCCCGCGCGGGCGGCCTTGCCGCGCATCTTTATGAGGAATCGCAGCGTCCCATCGGGTTCATCCTGTCCCATCACGCCGACCTTGCGATCAGCTATGACGGAGCGCGCGCAGAATGAAACCGCTGAGGAACATCCGCGTGGTGGAGATGGGGACCTATATCACCGGTCCCGCCGCCGCGATGCAACTGGCCGATCTTGGCGCCGACGTGATCAAGGTGGAACGCCCCGGCGAGGGCGACCCGTTCCGCGCCTTCAAGGGCGGGCTCTATTCCCCGCATTTCCAGACCTACAACCGCAACAAGCGGTCCATCGCGCTGGATACGCGGCTGCCCGAGGATCTGGCGGTGTTCAACGCGCTGATCGAACGGGCCGATGTCTTCATCCAGAACTTCCGCCCCGGCGTGGCGGAAAAGCTGGGCGCGGGCGAGGCGGATCTGCGGGCGATCAATCCGAAGATCATCTATTGCGCCATTTCGGGCTTCGGCACCTCCGGCCCCGCCCGCGACAGGCCGACCTATGACACGGTGGCACAGGCGGCATCGGGCTTCCTGCGCCTGATGACACCGCCGACCAATCCCCGCGTCATCGGCCCCGCCATCGCGGATGCGGTCACCGGCCATTACGCCGCAACCGGCATCCTTGCCGCGCTGGTCGAACGCGGCACGACGGGCGAAGGGCGGCGGCTGGACATCTCGATGCTCGAGGCGATGTGCCATTTCAACCTCGACAGCTTCACCCATTACTACAGCGTGAACGAGGTGATGGGCCCCCTCTCCCGCCCGGTCGTCAGCCAGTCCTACACCTTCGAATGCGCCGACGGGAAATGGATCGCCATCCACATGTCCAGCCCGCCGAAATTCTGGACGGGGTTCCTTGCCGCCACCGGGCAGGACCATCTGGCCTCCGATCCGCGCTTTGCGGAGCGTCTGGCGCGGATCAACCATCAGGACGACCTGATCGCCATCATGACGCCCGTCTTCAAGGCCAGACCCCGCGCCGACTGGTGCGCCGCGCTGGAGGCGGAAGAGGTTCCCTATTCCCCCGCCTATGACAGCGACGAGGCGCTGGAGGACCCGCAGGCGCAGCATCTGGGCATCAAGGTCAGCGCGGATCATCCGCAGATGGGTGCCTTCACCACCGTCCGCGCACCCTACAATTTCGACGGGCAGGCCGAAACGGGCATCCGTCCGCCGCCGATGCTGGACGAACACGGGGCCGAGATCCGTGCCGAACTGAGGGCCTCGCGATGAAACGTATCCTCATCATGGTGGGAAGCCTGCGCGCCGCCGCCTCCTCCGCCGCGCTGGCACGCGCGCTGGTCGAGCGGTTGCCCCCCGGGGTGCAGGCCGAATTCGCCGATATCGGCAGCCTGCCGCATTACGACGCCGACCATGACGGCGGCGCGCCCGTCGCCGCCCTGCTGGACCAGTTGCGCGCTGCGGATGGCGTCCTGTTCGTCACGCCGGAATACAACTATTCCATTCCCGGTGCGCTGAAGAACGCGATCGACTGGGCCTCGCGCCCGGCCTATCAGTCTGTCTTCAAAGGGAAATCCTGTTTCGTCATCTCTGTCTCGGGCGGTGCGTTGGGCGGGGTGCGGGCGCAGGGGCATCTGAAATACATCCTGAACGGGATGCTGGCCGAGGTCTTCCCCCATCAGGAGGTGATCGTCCCTGAGGCCCCGAAGAAGGTCACGGATGGACGCTTCACCGACGAAGGCATCCTCGCCTTCGCCGAGGGCGCGTTGTCCCGCTGGCTCACCGCCCGACCGGTCGCGCCCTGACGGGCCCAAGGTGGCAGATCACCCGCCATGGACGGTGCGGCAGGAGCGCGACCGGAACGAAGCCCAGCCTGCCCCGGCCGCGATCCGTCAGGCGTCTGCACGGTTCCATCGGCTGGTCCCAGCATGGGCAAGGCATCCGGTTCCGTCCGCAATCCGATGAAGGGGGCGTCCTTGACCGCGCTCGCCCCCCGCAGCAGGGCCAAGACCGCGCAATTCCTCGGCGATGAAGGCCGCTGTCCGACTTTCGCCGAGCCCCGTCTCCGGCATCGCATGCAGCCGCGCGACTCAGCCACGGCTTTGGGCCTGCTGTGCGCCAGTCCAGTCGGAGACGGACGGGTTCATTTCGTTGCACCAAAAAATAATCCCCTGATGCAGCCATTCCTGTGCCGCTGGATTCGGAACAAGGCAACCGGCGATACCCCGACGGTGTGCCGCCGGATCGGTCCTTGTCAGACGCCCGTTATGGCGTCGGGCGCGACGAACCCGTCCAGCGCGGCGCGGTATTCCTCGGACCGGACCCAGCGCCCCAGCCGCTCGATCTGCTCGAACAAACGCTCGCGGTCCTCCGCCGGGAACGGGTCGAGCAGCAGCGCCTCAAGCACATCCGACATGACCCGCCCGCGCTGGCGCAACTCCTGACCCTTGTCAGTAGTCGACAGATGGTACTTGCGCGCATCTGTCCCGGACGAGGTGCGCAACAGAAGCCCGTCGCCGATCAGCTTCTGCAGGATGCGAGAGGTAAGACTGCGCTCCAGCCCGCTCTTTTCCCAGATCTCCACAAAGGTGATGCCCGGATTGTCATCCACGATTCGCAACACTCGGACCTCGCGGATGGAATAGCCCAGCTCGCGCAGGAAGATGGCGTCATTCCCTGCAATGGCCTCGTCCGCGATGATTTCCAGAAGATATGTCAATCGCTTGCTTGGAAAGCTGCTGTCAGGCATCGCCCGCCTCCTCGCCCCGACCTTCGGCGCACGGCCATCTTGCGTGGATTGGTATCTACGTACAATAGTTGCATATTAAGATTATCTCAGCGAGCAACATGGAAGTTCGGATGTCCGCGATTCATACCCAAGCCCTGGTCCAAGAGGTGACGGCGCTTCCGCCGTCGCTGGTGGAACGGCGCATGGGTATCGGCTCTGGGTATCGCACCAGACCACTTGGGTATTGGACCGGCGGCACATCACGGTGCCATCTTCGGGTCATCGAAGGACCCGAACCAAAGGCAAGAGCCGTGACCAAGATCGACCGCATAGACGCCATCATCATCGACGTACCAACGGTGCGCGGGCATGTCCTGTCCATGACCACGATGCTGACGCAGTCCGTCGTTCTCGTGCGCATCCGCTTCTCCGACGGGTCCGAAGGCCTTGGCGAGGGGGCCTCCATCGGCGGCCTGTCCTACGGTGTTGATTTCCACTGAGAGGTGACCCGGGTTTTCCATCGAGAAGTGACCCACCTTTGGTTATGGCTTTTTGGTCATGCTTGGGTCAATGCACGGTTTCACTCCTTCTTCTTTCGGGCTGCTGCGACTGAACTTGCCTTGAAGCGGAAGCTGTCGTTTCCGGTTTCGAGGATGTGGCAGCGGTGGGTTAGGCGGTCGAGCAGGGCCGTGGTCATCTTGGCGTCACCGAAGACCGTGGCCCATTCGCTGAAGCTGAGATTGGTTGTGATCGCGACGCTGGTGCGCTCGTAAAGCTTGCTGAGCAGGTGGAACAGCAACGCCCCGCCCGAGGCACTGAACGGCAGGTATCCAAGCTCGTCGAGGATCACGAGGTCGAGGCGGGTCAGGCTTTCGGCAATCTGGCCTGCTTTACCCTTGGCCTTTTCCTGTTCGAGGGCATTGACCAGTTCGATGGTGGAGAAGAAGCGGACCTTGCGGCGGTGATGCTCTATTGCCTGGATACCAAGTGCCGTCGCGACATGTGTCTTGCCGGTGCCCGGCCCTCCGATCAGGACGACGTTCTGGGCCCCATCCATGAACTCGCAGCGGTGCAGCGTTCTAACCGTGGCCTCGTTGATCTCGCTGGCGGCGAAGTCGAAGCCCGAGAGGTCCTTGTAGGCTGGGGTGAGGAGGATCAGCCAACAGTCCGGGGGACTGTTGGCCCGACGAACGCCGCCTTCATGTGATAGGCGATGGAACGCACCTCTCGTTCGGCCAATTCGGCCTTCAGCAGTTGCGATAGAATTGGGATGGCGGCTTCAAAGGCAGGGGCCCCCTGCTCGATGAGATCCTCGACGGCTTGGGCCATGCCATACATCTTCAGGCTGCGGAGCATGATCACGATGGCACCTGCAGCAGGGTCATGACGCATGGCGGCCTCCTGCGGCGATCTGGCTGCGCAGGGCGTCATAGCGTTCGACATTTGCCTTGGGTTCACGCCTCAGGATCAACGCTTGTGGTGTATCCAGTGGCGGACCACCGATCACCTTGCCGTCGACAAGGCGGTGCAGGAGGTTCAACACATGGGTCTTGGTGGGCACGCCCTCTGTCAGTGCCAATTCCACGGCGGTCAGCACGGTCTGCTCATCGTGCTGCAAGACGAGCGCGAGGATGTCGACCATCTCGCGATCACCACCGGGCTTACGGAGCATCTGATCCTGCAACTGCCTGAAGGCAGGTGGCAAGTCCAGGAAGGGTGCGCCATTGCGAAGAGCCCCGGGCTTCCGTTGCACGACCGCCAGATAGTGCCGCCAGTCATAGATCGTCTTCGGGGGCAACTTGTGACTGCGCTGGATCAGGCGGGCGTGCTCGCACAGGATGTTGCCCTCCGCCGCTACGACCAACCGGTCGGGATAGATCCGAAGGCTGACAGGTCGGTTCGCGAAGGATGCCGGAACGCTGTAGCGATTGCGCTCGAAGCTGATCAGGCAGGTGGGTGAGACACGCTTGCTCACCTCGACAAAGCCGTCGAACGCCACTGGCAGAGGCATCAGCGCGGCTTTCTCGTCAATCCAGACATTCGCGATCGTACCGGGCAGTGCGCCATGGGCAGTCTCGTGCCACAGTTCGAAGCAATGCTCTTCCAGCCAGGCGTTCAGTCCCGCAAGATCAGAGAAGTTTGGCATGCCCTGCAACATCTGGTGACGGGCGTCGCGGACATTCCTCTCGACCTGCCCCTTCTCCCACCCTGCCGCCGGATTGCAGAACTCGGGCTCGAAGACATAGTGGTTCGCCATGGCGAGGAAGCGGATATTGACCTCACGGGACTTTCCGCGGCCCACACGATCCACCGCCGTCTTCGTTCGGCGTGGCCTTGAACCGATGGCGGCTCACGCCTCACTATCGTAGATGCCCCGTTCCGGCACGCCTCCGAAGACCCGGAACGCGTGCCAGTGCGCGTCGAACAGCATCTCATGGGTCTGCAAAGGATAGGCGCGCAAGAGAAAGGCCCGACTGTGCGACAGCTTGATATGGGCGACCTGAAGCTTCGTGCGCTCACCGCCGACGACCGCGAAGTCCTCGCTCCAGTCGAACTGGAATGCTTCGCCAGAACGAAAGGCCAGCGGAACGAACGTCCCTCGACCTGTCGTTTGTTGCTCACGCTGCCGATCTGCCCGCCATTCTCGCGCGAAGGCCGCCACACGATTGTAAGAGCCGGTGAAGCCGAGCGTCACCAGATCGGCGTGCATCTTCGTCAGCGTCTGCCGCTCTTTGCGTGGCTTGCCGGCATTGGTCTTCAGCCAGCCCGCCAGCTTCTCGGCAAAGGGATCAAGCTTGCTCGGCCGCTCCGGCGTCGCAAAATGCGGCTTGATCACATCCGCCCTCAGATACTTCTTGATGGTGTTGCGTGACAGTCCAGTGCGCCGCGCGATCTCGCGGATCGGCAAACCCTGTCGAAGGCGCAGCTTCCGGATCACGTTCAGTAGTTCCATGTCGATCACTCCGTTGACCCCCTCGCGCTTCGCTCGGGGGAGGGTCACACGGGTCAAATCTCAATGAAAATCTTCGGCCGAACCGGGTCAGCTCTCAGTGGAAATCAACAGCCGCAGACCGCCTTCTTCGACAGCGCGACCTCTTTCGCCATGATCCGGGGCGGCAAGATCGCCATGGCGATCCTCGGCGCGATGGAAGTGGCGGAGAATGGCGACCTCGCGAACTGGATGATCCCCGGCAAGCTGGTCAAGGGCATGGGCGGCGCGATGGACCTTGTCGCGGGCGTGGGCCGCGTGGTCGTGGTCATGGACCACACCAGCAAGCACGGCGAGTCCAAGGTGCTGAAACGCTGCACCCTGCCGCTGACAGGTCAAGGCGTCGTCAACCGCATCATCACCAATCTCGGCGTGCTCGACGTCGTGCCCGGCGGGCTGAAGATCGTCGAACTCGCCGATGGCGTGACCGAGGCCGAACTCCGCGCCGCGACAGAGGCGACGCTGGTCGACTGACCGCGCTGGCTCCTCCGGCAAGCCGGAGGAGCCAGAAAAATCTTCGTCCCAAAATTTTGCCCCCGCCCGGAAGGACCCGCCCATGACGCATGAAATCCAGCGCGAGAACGGCGTGAACGATGCCGAGCGTCGCAGTCGATAATTCGATCGCTTCCGACAAGGACAGAGAATCGTGCAGGTCGAAACCAAGCTATCGGACCGTGCCGTCCATCTTCATCTGACCCAGAAGGAATTGCACGGCGCGCACCTTCATCCGCACCAGATCGCAGCCGCGTAGCTTGCTGTCGATGACTGTATTGAAGAGCGCGAAGTCCCGTCGGTTGCCTGCCATTTCGAGACGGACGCACATCGACATGACGTGCTTTGGTGCGAGTGGCCTCTTTTGGCCCACGATACGACCTTTGTTCCAGACTGGTCATGGTGGGCGAAGTGCGGGAAGCTCCTCGTTTGACATGGAGTATCCTCCTGTCCACCGACCCACCCTTTCCCCGGACTATCCGGTCTCGGTGAACAAACCGCTAAGCAAGGATCTAATCTCTGGCATACCCACAGCGGACGTTCGATCAAACCGATGCGTCCCCAGACTTCGCGGACGCGGTGATGGACGAACCGGGCGGAAAGCGGACACAGGCCTGAAAAGGACGCCCCTTGCCGATACCAACCTCGGCATTTGGGGGAACCACGCGCCGCCACTGTTGGAAAACCTTCACGAAACCGCAGCCCGCGCGTCATGAATCCCGTCTAGGCATCCCTAAGCCAGAAGCGCAGGGGGTGCGGTCATGCTGCTCGATGTCAGGAACGTCACACGTCTGTTCGGAACCAAGGCCGCCGTTGACGATGTCAGCTTCTCCGTCGCGCGATCAGGCTTCATCGGGGTCATCGGGCGGTCAGGCGCGGGCAAATCCACCTTCCTGCGCATGATGAACCGCCTTACTGATGCCACCTCCGGCGAAATCCTGTTCGAAGGGCGCAACATCCTGTCGCTGACCGGGGCGGCTCGTCGCGATTGGCAAAGCCAGTGCGCCATGATCTTCCAGCAATTCAACCTCGTCCCGCGCATGGATGTCATCTCGAACGTCCTGCACGGCACGCTCGCGCATCGCGCCACCCTTTCCACGATGTTCGGCTTCTGGCCGGATGACGACGTGCTGAAGGCGCTGGCGATCCTCGATCGTCTGGGCATCGCCGAACAGGCGTCGAAACGCGCCGAGGCGCTGTCGGGTGGCCAGCAGCAGCGCGTCGCCATCGCGCGGGCGCTTATGCAGGACCCCAAGGTCATCCTTGCCGACGAACCCATCGCCAGCCTCGACCCGATGAACGCGCAGGTCGTCATGGACACGCTGCGCCGCATCCATGACGAGGACAACCGCATGGTGATCGCCAACCTGCACACGCTCGACACCGCGCGCCGCTATTGCGACCGCGTGATCGGCATGCGCGACGGGCGCATCGTCTTCGACGGCACGCCCGACCAACTGACCACCGGCGTCGCCCGCGACATCTACGGGGCGGACGCCTCTTTCAGCGAATCCGCCACCTCGACCTCGATCGACGCACTCCCCAAGCAGGCGGACGCCGCCTACGCCCGCGAGATGCTCGCCTGAGTTTCACCCCGGCCCCCGAAACCGGGGCCTTTTCCCACATGGAGACGACCATGAAGCAACTGCTCGCAATCCTCGCGGCGACCACCGCCCTGTCCGGTGCCGCCCACGCGCAAGAAATCACGGAATTCAACATTGGCATCCTCGGCGGCGAAAACGCGCAGGATCGCATGACCGGCCATGAGTGCTTCCGCGTCATGGTTGAAGAAGCGCTTGGCGTGCCGGTCAAACTCTTTACCCCGGCAGATTACGACGGCGTGATCCAGGGCCTCGTCGGCGGCACGCTCGATTTCGGTTGGCTTGGCGCGTCGGCCTACGCCAAGACCTACCTGACCGATCCCGAAGCCGTCGAAGTCCGCCTGACCAAGCAGAACGTGGACGGCACCACTGGCTATTACGCCTTCGGTTTCGCCCGCGCCGACAGCGGCATTACCACGATGGAACAGGCCAAGGGCAAGACCTTCGCCTTTGCGGATCCGAACTCCACCTCGGGCTACCTCGTGCCGGCGGCCGAACTGCAGGGACAACTTGGGGACCTGAACCAGTATTTCTCGGAAGTGAAGTTCTCGGGCGGGCACGAACAGTCGATCGTCGGGGTGGCGAATGGCGATTTCGACGCGGGCGTGAGCTGGGCCGACGGCCTTGGCAATTGGGAAGACGGCTTTAACTCTGGCGCCTTCCGCAAGGCAACCGATGCCGGACTGGTCGACATGAACGATCTGGTCATGATCTGGCAATCCTCGCTGATCCCGGAAGGCCCGGTCGTGGTTCGCAAGGCCCTGCCGCAAGATGTGAAAGACAAGGTGATCCAGATCGTCGCCGACTTGCATGAGACGGACAAGGATTGCGCCTACAACGTCGCTGCGGGTGAAGCCAAGGACTTCGTCCCGGTAACGCATGACGCCTATCTCGGGATCATCGAGGCGCGGAAGCTTCAGGAAGCCTCCAACTGACCCGCTGACACAGCGGGCCGGACCCTGCGCAGGGGTCCGGCCCTTCCTATTGGGGGAAACATGGTCGACATCGCCTTCGGACCCGAACCGGGCAAGCGCCCCGACGCCACAGCGCCCGGTGCCGCCTATCTGGCCGCGACGCGCCGCAAGCGCCTTTACGGCGGGCTCCTGCTGATCTTCTTCGTGGCCACCATGGCCTCCGGCTTCCTCGTCGCGCAGGACCGCAACGCGGGCGACTTCCTCGAAGGCCTCCACCGCCTTGACGACTTCCCCGCCGAGGTGCTGTCCGAAGCGTGGGAGAAACGCGCCAACCTGCCCGGCCTGATGTGGGCCAACGTGGATTCCCTGATCGAGACGATCAACATCGCCGCCGTCTCCACCCTGCTGGGCGTCCTCGGCGCGGCGTTCCTGTCGCTTCTCATGACCCGCGGCCTCGCCCGCTGGCCCCGCCTCATCCCCGTGCTGCGCCGCGTCACCGACGCGATGCGCGCCATACCGGAAATCGTGATTGCGCTGGTGCTGATCTACATCCTAGGTGGCGGCCCGATCCCCGCCATGATCGCCATCACGATCCATACCATGGGGGTCCTTGGCAAACTCTTCTCCGAAGTGGCCGAGAACGCCGACCTCAAACCTGTCGAGGGGCTGACCTCCGTCGGCGCGTCATGGGGGCAGAAGATGTGGTTCGGCATCATCCCTCAGGTCGCGCCCAATTGGCTCTCCTATGCCCTCCTGCGGTTCGAGATCAACGTGCGCGCCTCGGCCATCCTCGGCTTCGTCGGTGCGGGCGGCATCGGCTATGAACTCAAGATCGCCATGCAATGGGGCGGCGGGCGCTATGACCAAGTGGTCGCCATCTTCCTTCTCCTCTTCCTCACCATCGTCGCCATCGACCGCCTGTCGGACCGCTGGCGCACCCGCCTCGTGCAGGGGAACTGACATGACCGCCACGCTTTCCGCACCCACCGCGACGCCCCTCCTCGCCACCTTCCGCAAGCGCCGCATGTTCGCGCTGTCGATCCCCGCTCTGATCCTCGCCTATTTCACCTACATCTTCTTCGCCTTCGACATCCCCGGCCTCGCCCAGCGGGCCAAGATGGACAATGCGGCGATCCTCCTGTCGGACTTCTGGTCCCACAAGGTCCACGTCACCCGCGACAACCGCAGCGGCGAAGTCTCCTCCGCCGTCGAAGGCGAAGCCAAGGGCCGCTACCCCATCGGCACCCACCCCGACTGGGTCACAGTAGACGGCACCACCACCACCATCGACCTCGGCGACGGCCACATCGTCACCTATGACGACAAGGGCGCGCGCTATGCCGTCCCCGGCTACGGCACCATCGACATCGCGCCCGAGGGCAACGGCCTGAAACTGACCGCCCCGGAACCGCTGCCCGACTGGATCAACGCTGCGAACAACCGCGTCTCGGTCACGACCGAAAACGGCCGCTTCGCCTATACAAGGTCCAAGGTCGAAACCTTCCGCTACTTCGCGGGGTGGGAGTTGTTCTTCTTCACCCTCGACAGCCCCTTCCACGGCAAGGGCCTGCTGGAACTGGCCTCCCTCGCCCTCTGGGGCGACCGCCTCGACCCCGCGCGGTCCAACATCGCGGGCATGGCGCAGGATTTCTGGTTCAACCCGATGTGGCGGCATGGCGATGTGGCTTGGGCGATATTCGAAACCATGCTCATGGCCATCCTCGGCACCTTCGGCGCGGCGGTGATCTCGCTCCCCCTCGCCTTCCTCGCCGCGCGCAACGCCAACCCGCTCGGCCCCGTCCGCTTTGCCCTGCGCCGCGTCTTCGACTTCATCCGCGGCGTGGACGGGCTGATCTGGACCATCATCCTGTCGCGCGCCTTCGGCCCCGGACCGATGACGGGCGCGCTGGCGATCCTGATCACCGACGTCGGCAGCTTCGGCAAGACCTTCTCCGAAGCGGTGGAGAACATCGACGAGAAGCAGGTCGAAGGCATCCGCTCCACTGGCGCGAACGCCCTGCAACGCGCGCGCTTCGGCGTGATCCCGCAGATCGTGCCCGTCCTGCTGTCGCAGGTTCTCTACTACCTCGAGTCCAACACACGCAGCGCGACAGTCGTCGGCGCCATCGTCGGCGGCGGCATCGGGTTGATGCTGACGCAGGCCATCCAGACCCAGAAGGACTGGGAGGAGGTCTGCTACTACATGGTCCTGATCGTCCTAATGGTCATAGCGATGGACAGCCTGTCCGGCTGGCTCCGCCGCAAGCTGATCAAGGGGGAATGATGCCCAAACTCTCTGCCACCGAACCCGTGCTCCATCCCGGCGCGTCGGTCGTGAACTCCACCCTCGGCGCATGGGTGGAGGTGGGCGAAGGCGCGCGCATCCTCAACTCCACCTTCGAGGATTACGCCTATTGCGACCGTTTTGCCGACATCGCCAACACCACCGTCGGCCGCTTCTCCAACATCGCCGCCATGACGCGGATCGGGCCGACCGACCACCCCTTCGCCCATGCCGCGCAGCACCATTTCCTCTATCGCTCCAGCTACTACTGGGACGACGCGCAGGATGACCCCGCCTTCTTCGCCGCCCGCACCGCCCGCCGCACTACTCTTGGTGCGGATTGCTGGATCGGCCACGGCGCGGTCATCAAGCCGGATGTCACAATCGGCATTGGCGCAATCGTCGCCTCCGGTGCGGTCGTCACCCGCGACGTCGCTCCCTTCATGATCGTCGCGGGCGTCCCCGCCCTGCCTCTGCGCGCCCGCTTCGCGCCGCATATCTGCGACCGCCTTCTGGCGCTGGCATGGTGGGACTGGGACCATGATCGCCTGCGTTCAGCGCTGGACGACTTCCGCCGCCTGAAGGCCGAAGACTTCCTCGAACGCTACGAAGTGACCGCCTGACCTACTCCGCCGCCATCCGCGCCGCCGCCCGCACATCCAGAAAGCGCGCGGCGGCGCGCCCCGACAGATGCGACAGCCGCCCGCCCGCGATGGTCGCGGCAATCTCGCGCGTCTCAGTGTCCACCACCACCAGATCCGCCCGCAGCCCCTCGGCGATCCGGCCCCGGTCCGCCATCCGCAACACCCGCGCGGGACCAGCGGACACCAGCCCCCAGGCCCGTTCCAACGGCAGCACCCCGCCATCGACCAGCGCCCAGACCGCCAGCGGCAGAGCGGGCATGTGGTAATCCGACACCAGCCCATCGCAGAGCCCGGCACGGATCAACTCCACAGCCGCCACGTTCCCCGCCTGCGACCCGCCCCGAACCACATTCGGCGCGCCCATCAACACCGGGTCCTCCCCCGCCCGCGCGGCGGCCGCGGCGCGCAGCGTCGTCGGAAACTCCGCCACCCGCGCGCCGATCATGCGATAGACCTCGCGCGTCTCCGCATCCGGGTCGTCATGGCTGCCGTAGGTCACGCCCAACCTGTCGAAGGCCTCCGCCATCGCACACAGAGCGCGCGGCACCGAACGCGCCTGTTCCCGCGCCCCCTCCATCCG
Source organism: Tabrizicola sp. M-4 (assembly GCF_051132405.1). Taxonomy (GTDB): domain Bacteria; phylum Pseudomonadota; class Alphaproteobacteria; order Rhodobacterales; family Rhodobacteraceae; genus Paragemmobacter. The sequence goes on along the minus strand of NZ_CP128606.1, from coordinate 1,294,199 downwards.
CGCCCATAGCTCCGCCTCCGTCAGCCCCGCCTTTCGCGCCCAGTGGGCAAAGCCGTCTGGATTGGCGCGGCGCATCTGGAACCCCTCTTCCAGATGGTCGTTGAACACGACGTAATCCACCCCGAACCGCTCGACCGCCGCGATCAGTCGCGGAACCTCCTCCACCAGATGCGTCTCGGCCCGCACCTGCACCCGCAGGTCGGTCAGCGCCCGCGCCCTGTAGGTCAGCACCGCCTTCATCAAAGCCTCCGCCCGCTCCGGCCCGCGCATGCCGCCCTCCCAGCTCCAGCTTTGGGCCAGATAGGCAGTGGTGATCCCCTGCGATGCGGCTTCACGGTCCGTCGCGGCCAAGGCGGCAGGCAGGGGAAATGGGGCGGAGGGACGCGGATAGACCTGCCGCTCGAACCCGTCGCCATGCAGGTCGATGATCCCCGGCATGAGCAGGAAGCCCGACAGGTCCACCTCAGGCAGGCCATGCCCCTCAACGATCTGCCCGCCCATCAGGCCGACAGGGCGACGCTCGAAAGCTGAGTCGGTCAACACCTCCGCGCCGACAAGGCGCAGCGGGGGAAGGAAGGATGTCATGTCTGCACTCACAGGTTGCGTCGGCTGTGGATAACCCGCGCCTGAAACACCCGTATGACGGTCAGTCGCCCCCGACCGTCAGCGTCACGCGGTCGCCCGCGAACCATGTCCGGCCCAGTTCCACCACCCGCCCGTCAGAGCCCACGTTCACTGCCTCGCTCCGCAGGATCGGCGCGCCCTCCTTCAGCCGCAGGCGCAGCGCCAGCACGGGCTTCGCCGCCTTTGCCGTCAACCGGGTCGAGACGCGCGTGTAATCCGCCACCCCGCAGACCGCGAGCGCCGCCGTGATCGACGCACCGCCCCTCAGCGCATCAGGCAATCCTTCTAGCCAACCGGGAAAGACCGACCGGAAAGCTGCAATGGGCAAACCATCCGCGCTCGACACCCCTTCGACCACATGGACGGACTCCCCGACCGCCAATCCCAGCGCCGCCGCCTCAACCGCGTCCGCGCCCCGTGTCTCGATCCGCGTGAATTCGCGCGACGGCACCTGCCCCTGCGCCTCCACCGCCTGATGGAACCGCACGCGCCGCCCCAGCGGATAGTCGACCGCGCGGCCCGTGACGAAGACCCCCGCCCCCCGCCGCGAATGCACCAGCCCACGCGCCGCGAGATCCGCCAGCGCATGGCGCACCGTATGGCGGTTCACCCCGAAACGCGCGGCCAGATCAGCCTCCGTCGGCAGCCGCCCTCCCGCCGTATGCCCACGCGCGATCTCGGTCGCCAAAGTCTCGGCGATCTCGCGCCAAAGCGGGGAACGGGCCATCAAGCGGCTCCTGTCATCGAAGTTTCACCAAAGCTTCGCACCGCCGTGACAGAGGCTGCGCTATAGGAATTTGTATAGTTGTATAGATAAGGCGGCAACCTGAAATGCCCGACCCGGCCCCCAACTCCGCACCCCGCCGCGACTGGCTCTCGCTCCTCGCCCGCGCGCCCGCCGACAGGCTGGCCACCCTCTTCCCCGACCCGCTGCCGGACCACGCCCTGCTCCGCGCGCCCGAAATCGGCTCGGTCATGGTGCGCGGCCGCACGGGCGGCACCGGCACCCCCTTCAACCTTGGCGAGATGACGGTCACCCGCTGCTCCCTGCGCCTGACGGACGGCACCGTGGGCCACGCCTATGTGCAGGGCCGCGACCGCGCCCACGCCCTGCGCGCCGCCGTCCTCGACGCGCTCATGCAGACCGACGCCGCCCCCGACCTGCGCCGCCGCTGCCTCGACCCTCTGGCGCGCGAGGAAGCCCAGCGCCGCGCCACCCGCGCCGCCAAGGCCGCCGCAACCAAGGTCGATTTCTTCACCATGGTCCGTGGAGAGGACAAATGACCCCCGACACCCTTTCCGGCGGTTTCGCCACCCCCCCGCTCGACAGCGCCCACGCATTCCGCACGATCCTCGACGCACTGGCCCGCCCCGGCACGATCCGCAGTCTGGACATCGCCACCCCTCCCGCGCCGCTTTCGCGCGCCGCCGGAACGGTGGCGCTCACCCTGCTGGATGGCACGACCCCCGTCCACCTCGCAGGCGCGCATGACACGCCCGAACTCCGCGCCTGGCTCACCTTCCACACCGGCGCACCCTTCGTCGCCGCCGAGGACGCCACCTTCGCCTTCGGCACATGGGACGCCCTTCTCCCCCTCGACCGCTTCGCCATCGGCACGGCAGAATATCCCGACCGCGCCGCGACGCTGGTGATCGAGACCGCGACCCTCACCAATGACGGCGCGCATCTCTCCGGCCCCGGCATCAAGGATTGCGCGCGCCTCTCCCTCCCCGCCACTGCCCCCTTCGCCGCCAACCGCGCGCTCTTCCCGCTCGGTTTCGACGCCTTCCTGACCTGCGGGGACCGCATCGCGGGCCTGCCTCGCTCCACCATCGTGAGGGACGCCTGATGTATGTCGCCGTCAAGGGTGGCGAACGCGCCATCGACAACGCCCATGCCTTCCTGGCCGAGGAACGCCGGGGCGACACAACCATCGCCGAACTCACCGTCCCGCAGATCCGCGAACAACTCCGCCTCGCCGTCAACCGCGTCATGGCGGAAGGCTCACTCTACGACCCCGACCTCGCCGCCCTCGCCATCAAGCAATCGCGCGGCGACATGATCGAGGCGGTGTTCCTGATCCGCGCCTACCGCACCACCCTGCCGCGCCACGGCTTCTCCCGTCCGGTGGAGACAGAGGCGATGCGCGTCACCCGCCGCATAAGCGCCACCTTCAAGGACGCACCGGGCGGGCAGGTGCTCGGTCCGACCTTCGACTACACCCACCGCCTGCTCGACTTCCGCCTCGCCGCCGACGGCGACGTGCCGCCCGCACCCACCGCCCCGGCGACGGACAGCCCCGTTCCCCACATCACCGGCTTCCTCAACCGCGACGGCCTGATCGAAACCGCCCCGCGCGACGACACGCCGCCGCCGGACCTGACGCGGGAACCCATCGAACTCCCCGCCGACCGCGCCCTGCGCCTGCAGGCGCTGACGCGCGGCGACGAAGGTTTCATCCTCTCGCTCGCCTATTCCACCCAGCGCGGCTACGGCCGCACCCATGCCTTCGTGGGCGAACTCCGCATCGGCACGGTCGAGGTGGAAATGGACATCCCGGAACTGGGTTTCTCCATCTGCATCGGCGAGGTGGAACTGACCGAATGCGAAACCGTCAACCAGTTCAAGGGATCGAAGACCGAACCCCCGCAATTCACCCGCGGTTACGGCCTGACCTTCGGCCAGACCGAACGCAAGGCCATCGCCATGAGCCTTGTCGACCGCGCGCTCCGCTGGAAGGAACTGGGCGAGGATTTCACCGGCGCCCCAGCGCAGGATGAGGAATTCGTCCTCATGCATGCCGACAATGTGCAGGCGACGGGCTTCCTAGAACATATCAAGCTGCCGCATTACGTGGATTTCCAGTCCGAACTGGAACTGATCCGCAAGCTGCGGGCCGAGGCCACTGCGCAGAAGGAAGCAGCGGAATGACTGCCTCAGTCGCAGTGCCGATCATCGATCCCGGTCCCGATCTGCTGCCCCGACCCGTGACGTTCGCGGTACTGCTCAAGACCTCTGTCCTGCAACTGGAACAGACCCAGCCGACTGCGCGTGTCGATGAGAAAACCACCGGGACCAACCATCCATTTAGGCGCAAAACGCACCAAAAGAGCCCGTCCCAGCCAGACCAGCGCAGCAGTGCCCGCAAACATCAAGCCGAACCCAATAGCCGGATTTTCTTCCGTGACTTTCAGAAACGCTTCCCACATCGCGCGATCTCCTTCCTAGGCAGAGCGTCGCGCAGGACTGAGGCATCAAAATGACCGACTACAACTTCGCCTATCTCGACGAACAGACCAAGCGCATGATCCGCCGCGCCATCCTCAAAGGCGTCGCGGTCCCCGGCTATCAGGTCCCCTTCGCCAGCCGCGAAATGCCCATGCCCTATGGCTGGGGCACCGGCGGTGTGCAGGTCACCGCCGCCTGCCTGACCCCCGATGACAGGCTAAAGGTGATTGACCAGGGCGCGGACGACACGACCAACGCCGTCTCCATCCGCAAGTTCTTCCAGCGCACGGCGGGCGTCGCCGTGACCGAGTCCACCGCCGAGGCCACCGTCATCCAGACCCGCCACCGCATCCCGGAACATCCGCTGACCGAAGGCCAGATCCTCGTCTATCAGGTGCCGATCCCCGAACCCCTCCGTTTCCTCGAACCGCGCGAGACGGAAACGCGCAAGATGCACAGCCTCGAGGAATACGGGCTCATGCATGTCAAACTCTACGAAGACATCGCCCGCCTCGGCTCCATCGCCACCTCCTACGCCTATCCGGTCAAGGTGGAGGGACGCTATGTGATGGACCCGTCCCCCATCCCGAAATTCGACAACCCGAAACTCTCGGACAGCCCCGCCCTGCAACTCTTTGGCGCGGGCCGCGAACAGCGCATCTACGCCCTGCCGCCTTACACCCATGCCGTCTCCCTCGACTTCGACGACCACCCGTTTCAGGCATCGAAAGCCCCCCATGACTGCGACCTTTGCGGCGCGCCGGACAGCTATCTGGACGAAGTCATCACCGATGACGCGGGCAGCCGGATGTTCGTCTGCTCCGACACCGATTTCTGCCGTTCGCGGCGCGAGGCGGGCCATGCCGGCCGCCTGACCATGCCGGAGGCTGCCGAATGAAGATGGACGCCATCACCGCCACGCCCCTCCTGCGTGTGGATCGCCTGACGAAACGCTACGGCCCGCGCATCGGCTGCGCCAACGTCTCCTTCGACCTCTGGCCGGGTGAGGTGCTGGGCATCGTCGGCGAAAGCGGATCGGGGAAATCGACGCTCCTGTCCTGCCTTGCGGGTCACCTGACCCCGGATGAGGGGCAGGTCATCTTCGACACGGCCCAAGGCCCCCGCGACGTGCTGAGGATGACCGAACCCGAACGCCGCCGCCTCTCGCGCACCGACTGGGCCTTCGTCCACCAGAACCCGCGCGACGGGCTGCGGATGGGCGTCACGGCGGGCGGCAATGTGGGCGAACGCCTGATGGCCATTGGCGCGCGCCATTATGGCGACATCCGGGACAAGGCGACCGACTGGCTGGGCCGGGTGGAGATCGCCGCCGAACGCATCGACGACCGCCCCTCCGCCTTTTCGGGCGGCATGCAGCAGCGTCTCCAGATCGCGCGGAACCTCGTCACCGGCCCGCGCCTCGTCTTCATGGACGAACCGACCGGGGGGCTGGATGTCAGCGTGCAGGCAAGGCTCCTCGACCTCCTGCGCGGCCTCGTCCGCGAAATGGGCCTCTCGGCCATCATCGTCACCCATGACCTCGCCGTGGTGCGCCTGCTGGCCGACCGCCTGATGGTGATGAAATCCGGCCATGTCGTCGAACAGGGCCTGACCGATCAGGTGCTGGACGATCCACAGCACCCCTATACGCAACTCCTCGTCTCCTCCGTCCTGCAGGTCTGACCCATGATCCGCGTCTCGAACCTCTCCAAGACCTTCATCCTGCACAATCAGGGCAGCGCGGCGATCCCCGTGATGATGGGGGCGGAACTGAACGTGGCCCCCGGCGAATGCGTGGGCCTGACGGGCGCGTCCGGCGCGGGCAAATCCACCCTCATGCGGATGATCTGGGGCAACTACCTTGCCGCCTCGGGTTCCATCATGGTGGGCGACACCGACGTCGCCACCGCCGAACCCCGCCAGATCATCGCGCTGCGCCGCGCGACTCTGGGCTATGTCAGCCAGTTCCTCCGCGTCGTCCCCCGCGTGCCCACGCTCGACGTGGTCGCCGAACCCCTCCGCGCCCTCGGCACCCCGGCGGAAGAGGCGCGCGCCCATGCCGCCACCCTCCTCAAGCGCCTCAACATCCCCGAACGCCTCTGGTCCCTCTCGCCCACCACCTTCTCCGGCGGCGAACAGCAGCGCGTGAACATCGCGCGCGGCTTCGCCCATCCCTATCCCGCACTCCTCCTCGACGAACCCACGGCCAGCCTCGACGCCGCCAACCGCGAAACCGTCCTGACCCTGATCGAGGAAGCAAAACAGCGCGGCGCGGCCATACTCGGCATCTTCCACGACGAAGGCGCGCGCGCCCGCGTCTGCGACCGTCTGGTCGACGTGACCGCCTTCACCCCCCGCCGCGCCACGGAACCCGCCGCATGATGGGCCAGCTCATCGCCGTGGTCGGCCCCTCCGGCGCGGGCAAGGACACGCTGATAGACGCCGCCCGCACCGCGCGCCCCGACCTCCTGATCGTCCGCCGCGTCATCACCCGCCCGACCGAAGCCGGGGGAGAGGATTTCGAGGGCATCACCGAGGCCGAATTCACCACCCGCAAAACGCGGGGCGAGTTCGCTCTGGACTGGCGCGCCCACGGGCTGCGCTACGGCCTGCCCGCGCTTCAGATCGCCGAACACCTTGCCGGACGCGACGTCCTCTTCAACGGCTCCCGCTACGCGCTCGACGCCGCAGCGACGCTCTTCCCGCACCTCCGCGTGATCCGCGTCTCGGCCCCATCGGCGGTGCTGCGCGACCGCCTGCTCGCCCGTGGCCGCGAAACGGCAGAAGAGATCGACGCCCGCATCGCCCGCGCCAGCTATGACGTCCCCGCCGCGCTGCGTGTGACGGATGTGGTCAATGGCGGCCCGCTCTCCGAAGGCGTCGCCCGCTTCCTGGCAGCCCTTCAGCCGGTCAATGCGTGACGCGACAGCAGATGGAAACGCCCCGCCGCATCCTCGCCGAACAGGCACAGATCCTCGATGACAAATGGGCGCGGCAGCAAGGGTGCCAGCCACGGACCAAGCACACCCATCACCGCATCGACCTCCGCAGGCCCCAGACTGCCCGAGAGCGTCAGGTGAAAGCGGAACTCCTCCAGCACATAAGGATAGCCCCAGCGCCCCAGCAACTCCCGCTGCCGCGCCGACAGCCGCTCCGGCCTGCGCTTCGCCACCTCCGCCTCGGTCAGCGGCGCGCGCAGATGATCAAGCCGCGTCACGACCTCCGCCCCCAACGCCAGCAGATCAGCCTCGTCCCCCTCCGGCAGCAGCGCGACGAAACCCTTCAGCGCCGCCAGCCGCAACCCCGGCGTCACGACGGGACGCAGGCGCGCGGCAAGTGCGGAAACCTCGGCTTGCAAATCACTGAACCCCACGCCCGCCGCCAGACGGAACGGTGCCTTGATCGTCCCGTGAAACCCATACTTGCGCGGTTCTCCGGTCAGGTCGGCCACCGGCATCGGCAACCCCGCCAGATCGGGATGCGCCACCGCAACCCCGCGCACGGGGTCCCAGCCCAGCCAGCTTGCCACGGCATCGGCGAAAGCCCCGTCACGGGGCGCGAAATAGACCGCATAACGTCGAAAATCTTCCATGCGCCCCGCCCTACAGCGCCTCTGTCACACCCGTGTGACGCAACCCTGACATCTGACCATTCTCCGACCCGAACCGGAAGCCCGCGATGACCGAAACGATCCTGACCAACGCAACCCTTGTCCTGCCCAACACCACGCTTTACGGCACCGTCCTAATCCGCGACGGGCATGTCGCCGACATCTCCGAAGGCCCCACCCGGACAGGAGAGGACATGGAGGGCGACCTCCTCCTCCCCGGCCTGATCGAGTTGCACACCGACAACCTCGAACGCCACATCGAACCAAGGCCAAAGGTCGACTGGCCCCACGCCGCCGCCATCATCGCCCATGATGCCGAGCTTTCCTCCGTCGGCATCACCACCGTCTTCGACGCCCTCCGCGTCGGTTCGGTGAAATCCAAGAAAGCAAATTACGGCGAATACGCCCGCGCCCTCGCGGACGAGATCATGGCGCTCCGCACCTCCGGCGCGCTGCGAATCAGCCACATGATCCACCTCCGCGCCGAAGTCTGCTCCGAAACCCTCATCGACGAGCTTGCGAAGTTCGGCCCCGAAGACGGCGTCGGCATCGTCTCGCTCATGGACCACACCCCCGGCCAGCGCCAGTTCCGCGACATGACGCAACTCAAGAACTACGTCTGCGGCAAGCACGGCTTCTCCGACGCCGAATTCCTCGACCACATCGCCGCGCAGAAGGCACTGTCCGACCGCTTCGCCATCGCCCATGAACAGGCCGCCGTGACCGAGGCGCGGCGCTTCGGTGCGGTGCTGGCCAGCCATGACGACACCACTGCCGACCACGTCACCCAATCCGCCCGCCACGGCGCGCGCTTCGCCGAGTTCCCGACCACGGTCGAGGCGGCGCAATCCTGCCGCGACAACGGCATCGCCGTGATGATGGGCGCGCCGAACCTGATCCGCGGCGGCTCCCACTCCGGCAACGTGGCGGCCGAGGCGTTGGCCAAGGCCGACCTCCTCGACATCGTGTCGTCGGATTACGTCCCCTCCTCACTCCTCTCCGCCGCGCTCATGCTGGGCGATATCTGGAACGACCTGCCACGTGGGATTGCCACCGTCACCGCCGCCCCCGCCCGCGCTGCGAACCTGCCCGATAGGGGAGAGATCGCCCCCGGCAAACGCGCCGACCTGATCCGCGTCCGCCGCTTCGGTCAGGCAGGCACGCTGCGCGCAACATGGGTCGAAGGGCGGCGCGTCGCCTGACGCGTCACCATTTCACATGGGCTGGCCAGACGAAGACTTCGCCCGACACCCCGCCCAAAGGCATGTATGTGAAGGCGGACTTTGTCTATGACGCCAAACGGGATGTCTATGCTTGCCCGGCAGACGAAGACCTGACCCACCGCAACATGACCGAGGAACGCTGCATCCCGATCCGGCGAAATTGGCTCAACGGATGCAAGGGCTGCCCGCTCCGGAGCAATTGCACGACGGGCAACGAGTGTCGGATTTCCCGCTGGGAGCGGGAAGATCTCGTCGATGACATGGATAGCCGCCTAGGGCGCGACCCGGACTTCATGACACTCCGCCGCTGCATCGTCGAACACCCCTGCCCAGCGCCGCCCGGCTCGCCCGACACGGCCCAGCGCCAGCACTTATAGTGCCCATTCAGCGCCCCCCGCGGGTAGCGCCAAAATATTCAATTAATTCAATGGTATTGGCGGTGGACGCGGGACTGACGTCGAACCATCTCCAATCGACCAGTGAACTTGCCCCGGGTCGGTTTGCCCGCGCTGATGTCGATGCCGACCACGCCGCAGCATTCTTGACTCGGGAGCGGCCTGATACGTAGCCTTTGCAGATGGTTGAATTCATTCACACTCACAATTGCACAGGGTCATTGGACGCGGAATGGGTCTGAAAGAGTTGGCACTTCGCTGTGCCTTGTCCCTCGCGGTGCTCGCTCCATCCACCGCATGGGCAGAGGCAGGTCTCACGGGCGAATGGAAGGGCAGCTATTCATGCGCCAGCCAGACCGCTCGTCTCACGATTAGCGGGCAAGGTCCCGAGGGCATACTCTCGTTCGAATATCCTGACGGCACTTCCGGCTCGTTTGTTGTTGGCATCACGATCAACGAACGTTCAAATCGCGTTCAGATGAAGCCTGTCGCCTGGATCAATCAGCCGAAGGACTTCCGGATGATCGGCCTGAACGGCAGATTCTCGGATGATGGCAAGACGATTTCAGGCCGTGCCACCGGGGGCTGCAACGAATTCACCATTGCCAACCCCCAAGCCGCGCCGCGCCCAACGGAACAGGCCCGGAAATCCGAAACCGGCACACAGGCTGGCAACGCGGGGGGCACGGCCAAGGCTGCGCCATCCGCGTCGGCCCCATCTGATGCACCGCCGGTTTCGTCCACTTGGGGGGCAAAGCTTGGTTGCCACGGGCTGAATTCCATCAAGCTCACCTTCCAGCAGCCCGATCCCGAAGGCTGGGACGTCCTGATTGAGTTGATGGAGCCAAAGGCCACCGAACCAACCTTTCTCCGCGCGCGCACCTCGCCGGGCCGACACAATTACGGCCTCAGGATCGACGCGGAACCGGCCACAACGGGCCCACTCCATCGCAATCCGATCTGGATCTCGGTGGATCCGTTCCGCCAGGCCGACCGGCTTATGGTCAACATCCGCTCTCCGAATTGCGGGCAAACCCGGCTCACTCCGCAAGAGGCAGGCGCCCCAAGCCGCCAAGCCCCCCTCCCGCCGGAACTGGCCCCGCTGGTCGGGGCATGGGACGGCGTCGCCTTTGAAAAGCGGTCCGATGAGGCCATCTCCATCTCGATCGTCCTTCGCCCCAGCGCGGCCAATGTCGAAGGCCGGTTCATGGATGCCGATCTCTACCTGAACGGCAAACTACAGCCTTCGGCGCTGATGGGGCGGGGCGAACGGGTGGGCCTCCTGCCCCTGCAACGCTCCTCTGGCAGCTATGATGCCGCGCTCTACCCGCTGGTTCTGGATGGGGGCACGTCGGGCGATCTGATCCGAGGAGAACTGTTCGACCGCGAACTGATGCCGATGTTCCTGTGGCGGCGGCAGGCAAACGAAACACGCCCCCTCAGCGTCGCCTGCGACCAGACGCTTGGCCCGTGGTATGCCGCAGGCAAGGCCTCTGCCAAGGCTACGCGCGATCTTCGGCGCGAATTCTACCCTGCCCTGACCTCCTATGATTGGCGTGGCGCCACCGCGCGCGAAGCGGCGGCCCTCGCGCGCACGCTCTCCCCCCCTCAATCGCTGGAAAGCTTCGTCACGCTTTGCGCATTGACTGCGGCGGATCTCGCGGCCCTGCCGGGCTCAGGCTTTCTTGACGGCGTCATCAACGTTGATGAGTTGGTCAGGCGCAGACGGGCCCTTGCGAACGGCTCGTCCATCGCCAACGCCACCCTTCCCGCGGCCGAAGCGCAGGGCGAAAACCCGATCCCGGCCATGGAACGGGCCGAAGCCGATCTCGCCGCCGCCCTTGCCACGATCCCCCCGCAATCCAGCGTGAGCGGGCTGGTCTCTGCAATCGACAGCTTGACACCGTTGATCTCCGCCGCACGCCCCTCGGTCGCGCTCAATCTGCTGACGCCGGCCATCGCGGAACTCGAAAGGCTGGATCGTCAGGCCGAAGCCCAGGCCGACAGCGACCGAGCAGCCAAGGCGCGTGACATCATGGCTGGGATCGGGTTGCCACAGATCATCCCGCCGGGCCGCGCCGAATTGCTCGAGGCTATAGCCTCGGGTCAACGCCGGACATTCCGGCAGGATGAAATCGGCTTTCTCGGCGGTCTCGTGGCCGGATCGAACGAGGAATGTGGCTTTCCGACCGGGGCCACCTTCCTGCAACTCAGCGGCCTCCTGACCCAAGGCACCCTTCTGGGTCTCGGCACGGAATTCGCAGCCCCCGACATGCTCGACACGTTCCGCAGCCAATTCGCCGGGACCGTCAACTTCAACGAAGGCGTCTCCCTTGCGGGCAAGCTGTCCTGCGACGATCCCTGGTTACCTGCCTTCTTCGATGCACTGACCCTCGCCGCAAGCGAACGTTATCAGACAGCGGGAGCCCGCGCCCCCTTGTTCGACCGCAGCTGCTCGATCGAGTTCTCGGGTCCCTCCTGCGCCTGCCTGCATCGGGCACTTGAACCCCTCAGACCCGGCATTGGCAAACTCGCCTATGACCGACAGATGATCACCTCCGTGGCCGACAGCAACCCGGGAATTGGCGCACAGATTGGCCTGATCTGCGGAATAACCAACTATTAGGAGGAGATTGACTCGGGCAGCGGCGCCCGCGACGGCTAAGCGGCATATCATCGGCACATTGCTCTTGCCGGATCTTGCCATCTTAACCGAACGGATGAACGGCATCCCGTACGGGATCTATGCAGGACACATTCTCACAGAGGACACATATGCGGATCGCAACAACGGCCTTTACGGCGTTCTCAATCATTCTCGGAGCCGCATCAGCCAGTCATGCTCAAATGGATGGATACTGGACGGCCTTCACCGATGAAAATGGCGGGTCACTGGGTATGCTCTTTCCCGAATATTCAGAGAATGAACTTGTCGGCCTGATCCTCCGCTGCGACATCGGCAGCCAAACCATTGAGATCTTTCAGGACACGGGACATACCTCCCCTCAGCAGAACGCTATTGTCGCCCTCATCATCGACGGGGAAAGGGTGGACGTGGACGCCGTTTCCGAATTCAATGACATGAATGAGGTTTGGGACAGCGTTGCAAGAGTTCCGTACAATTCTCCTGCAGCGCAGAAGATAGCCGCATCGAGCAGCCTGTCTCTCGTCGCCAATCCCGATCTGCTGCCACTGCATTATGAAGCCGAAAAGAATGCTTGGAAGGAAGGTTGTCGCCTTTAGGCCGCCACTGTCTTCGGTCCCTCAACAGCAGTATAGCAGGAGCTTTTCAATGTCTCGCATATCAAGGTTCGTTACTGCCGGAGTGTTTGGGTCATTGAGCTTTGCTCTGTCCGGCTGGGCGGCATTGTCCGACGAAAAGGATGATTGGGCCTATGCGACCTCCGCCGCAGTGCTTGGAAAGACGGCGGAGGAACTGGAGGCACGACTGGGACCAACTCCCATGAAGAGGTTTTCCGAACTTTCACCCATGGGCGAAATGGTTTTTACCATCGGGAAATGCCAAGTCTACTACATCACCCTTGATCAGAAAGTCTCGCTCGTATCGATCAAGGTTGACCATGATTGCCAGCCCAGTCTTGACGGCGTCCCCCTCCTGGAGGGCGTTTCCTTCGAACCGGGCACAACATTCGCGGAAATGCCCGCCGACCTGACAGGGACATGGCGCGGCAACTGTTTCGGTGAGCATTGCATCGGCATAGCGCGCATTGATTTTGTTCACTTTCCGCCCTCAGACAGCAGCACCCCCGAGGTTTTCCTGACATCGCTCATTGATACGCAGGAAAAGTTGGCCATCAACTTGGCTTGGGGGGACTCAATCGTCAGCCCGGTAGGTGCCTATTCGGCCGAGCGGGATCTCAAGGCGATCTGCGGAACTGCCGATCAGACCGTTGCGGGAAGTATCCTGCGTGATCTGGAAATCACTTTGATCCATTTCGGGTACAGAAGCAGCGAGACACATTGGACCTCCGCCTGCCCCACGCTACCAAATGCGCCGGTCCCGATTTCAGCAGGCATGCCGGGTTCAGCCAGCCCCCAAACGCCATCCAGCCTGGCCGATACGCCGGTTCCGCCGTCTGAAATTGGCGGTGCGGTTCATGAGATGGTCTACTCCCAGGTCCGTGAGCGTCTCATTGCATCAGGTTACCAACCCGTCCCCCGCCCGCAGGGGCAGTTCTGCGGTTATTCCGAAGCCTGCAAACTCCCGGAAGCAGATAATTGTGCCGGGGCTGGCGAAGGTGAATGCATCTATTTCTTCCGCAAGGGAGAGCAAACAATCCGTGTTCGCGGCATTGGTGATTTCGAAGGCCAACCACAGGGGCAGATCGTGACGGCGATCCTCTATTCGAACTAAGTCTGTTGATTGCGACCAAGAGCTGACCCGGGTTTTCCATCGAGAAGTGACCCACCTTTGACTATGGATTTCGGGGGCGTTGTTGCAGAACTCTGACCGTCGAGGATTCACATCGCGAATCCATGCGGTTAGACGGGTTGCATGAGCAAGCCATCACCCGCCCGCTATCGCACGACGAACTGGTCCAGCTACACGGCTTCTCTGCGCAAGCGCGGATCGCTGCTGATCTGGCTGGACAAGGAGATGGCCTGGCTCGCGCCGCATGATGGCAGCCCCGGTCGCCCTGCGGTCTTCTCGGATGCAGCGATCCAGTTCTGTCTGACCATCAAGGTCCTGTTCAAGTTGCCGCTTCGGCAAGCGACCGGGATGGTGGCCAGCCTGCTCAAGATGGCGGACCTGGATTGGGCGGTGCCCGACTACACCACGCTGTGCCGACGGCAGAAAACGCTAGCTGTCCAGATCCCGTATCGGCGCGCCAATGGCCCCTTGAACCTGCTGGTGGACAGCACCGGGATCAAGTTCCTCGGTGATGGCGAATGGCAGGCCCGCAAGCACGGCGTTCAGGGGCGGCGTCAATGGCGCAAGGTACATCTGGCTATGGATACCGCCACGTCTGACATTCGGGCGGTGGAGTTTACCTCCAGCAGCGACGGCGACAGTCCGGTCTTGCCGGACCTGCTGGACCAGATCCCCGAGGGCGAAGACATCGGCACGGTGACCGCCGATGGGGCCTATGACACCCGCCGCTGCCACACTGCAATCATCAACCGCGAGGCCACGGCGATCATTCCGATCCGCAAGAACGGCCGGCCCTGGAAAGAGAACTGCCCGGCCGCGATCGCCAGAAACGAAACCCTGCGCGCCACTCGCTACTACGGCCGGGCGTTCTGGAAACGCTGGACCGGATACCATGTCAGAAGCAGGATCGAGGCAAAGATGCGCTGCCTGAAGGCCTTCGGCGAACGCATCGCCGCAAGAGACCCGGACCGCCAGACCGCAGAAATCCAGATCCGCATCGCACTCATGAACCGCTTCTCGGCCCTCGGAACGGCCAACATCGTTCGCGTCGGCTGATGCCGTGGGGGAAAGGCGCTATCATGCCTCAGGCGGGCGTTACGCAACAACGCCGATTTCGGGTCATGTTTGGGTCAACGCACGATTTCACTCCTTCTTTCTACGGGCTGCGGCGGTTGAACTTGCTTTGAAGCGGAAGCTGTCGTTTCCGGTTTCCTGGATGTGGCATCTGTGGGTCAGCCGATCGAGCAGCGCTATGGTCATCTTGGCGTCACCGAAGACTGTAGCCCATTCGCTGAAGCTGAGGTTGGTGGTGGTCGCGACGCTGGTGCGCTCATAGAGCTTGCTCAAGAGATGGAACAGCAGTGCCCCGCCCGAGGCGCTGAACGGCAGGTATCGGCAAGCCGTGACGAGGGCGCAGCTTCCGGATCACGTTCAGTAGTCCCATGTCGATCCCTCCGTTGACCGCCTCGCGCTTCGCTCGGGGGAGGGTCACATGGGTCAAATCTCAATGGAAATCATCAGCCAAACCGGGTCAGCTCTCAGTGCAAGTCAACAAATCCATGAAGGTGCTGTATATACATTAGCGTGCTTTGCTGTTCAGGATATGGGGGGGATACTATTTTCCTATCTTTTCGCAGATTGCCGATAAGCTCGAACTATACTACGATGTGAAGTGAAGGAAACGACCATGAAGAAGCTTTTGGCTTACTTTTTCTCGTTGGCTGGAGGGGCTGTTGTTGCTCTGATGGTGACAGGCTTGGTGCCTTGCACTTCGCTTTACTTCCTTACATCTGGCGGTCAGCGTATCCCTTTTCCAAACGACCAAGAAGCCATGAAAGAGCTTCTGCTGTCAGGGTCAGATGTAGTCCAGACTTGTAGAGCATTTGGTTTTGATCTTGAGCTGACAGCAGTGCAGTTCTCGTTCATCAATATCGCAATTCTGGTGTCGGGGATGATTCTCGGCCTTATTGTCTGCAGGAATACAATGAGATCTAAGGACAGCGGCGCACGGAAGCGCAGCAGGGCTGATTGGTGAGTGCAGTCCATTCGCATGCGAATAGACATTTGGAGTTCTGATGACGAAGAAAAGAAAACTCGGCAAAGGTTGCGCCACGCTGTCCCAGCGCATGGCAGAAAAGCAGTTTGCTGGAAGACTCCGTGCAGAAGAGTATAGAAAGGCAAACCCGCCAAAGCCACTGACAACAGCCGAGAAGTTGGAGCTGCAGCGCGCAAGAAGAGAGGAAGCTCAAGCTCTTCTGAAGGGGCCGATCGACTGGGACTCAACATAAGGTCTGAACTCTATTCGCATGCGAATAGACCTGTCAGAAGAGCCTCAAAGGACGCATAATCACATTGCGGCTCGTAAAGTGCATAAGTTGTGGTTCAAGCAGAACAACGGATCGCAACGGAGGACGGCGAGGGGTGACGCAAACCGACGACCCTTTCTGGTCGGCCTTATGAGCTATGTCTTGGATGATACGCGTCCTTCCGCCGCCATTCGGAAGGATAGCGAGCGTCGACTTTTTTTCTGAACGAAAAGAGGATTGAAGATCAGAGATGATCTGGAACTGATGCCCACGAAAAGGACCAGACATAACAGGGAAACCATGAACATTTTCCCTGTATGTTGATTTCCATCCTGAACTGAGCCGGGATTTCCATCGAGAAGTGAGCCTCCTTTGAGTGTGAGATTCACCTCAATGTCGGGTCGACAGCTGCTCGCGCTTATACGTGCGCCGGAGGAAACCCAAAGGCCCAATGTGGATCACTCCGTTGCACCCATCGCTCGGCGCTCTGGGAGAAAGGTCTAATTGGTTCAAATCCAAGTGGAAACTGCCAGCATTTCCGGATCAGCTTCAAACGCAGATCAACAGAGTTAATTTATTTCAATTCGATCGGGATCCAAACCACGCTTTGCAATTTCTGCTTTGGCCTTCTTTATGAATCGCTGAGAAACGGCGTACCCGACTCCCAGTCCAGCCAGCCCAAAAACAACAAGCGGCCCCCATTCCTTAGCAGACAATGCTGCAAAAACTCCAAAAGCGATACCCGCCAAAAGGATAAATGCACCTATGCCATTCCCGGCATCACTCGCCTGCTTTAGATCTCTGGCGCTTCTCGCGATAAGGTCACGAAGTTCGTTATCAGTCAACTCCGCAAGTGGACCACCGGAAGAAGTTCTCTTGATACGGTCGATCTCGGCCTCAGTTCTCGTTTGGAGTGCTTGATCAAACGCTCGATTCTCATCGACCTTCTTGGCTGTTTCGCTAGCCTTGTTCAACGCTCCGAGAACCAAGAGAACTCCGACTACGACAAAAATCCAGAACATGCCGCACACCTGATTGATTCCTGCTTGGTCAAGCGTTGAGAACATTGGACGCATGTCAAGCCTCTTGAAGCTTGGCACCTCAGTTCTCGAGTCAACAGACTGAAGATCATGTGTCGCGCCTCACTACAGAAGGACTGATCCTGGCTGGCCGTAGAATGTCACAGGCAATGCTGTCGACGCCATGCTCTGTCAGGGGAACTGTCTGTCTCTCGGAGTTATCGACCTCGTGAGCTCTTCAGGCTACGCCTGTGGGAGATGCGATGCGGATATCCTGAGCAATTCTTGACTTCAAATTCAACAACAAGCAGAAGGCCCAGCCTTCGCCGAGCGTCCAAAGACCGCTAACGCAGCAATTGACTCGATCATGCGCCATGACTAGCGTCGGGGGGCATTTGTGGAGGGCCCATGAGTTTCAGATTTCTATTGGTTGTCGGCCTTCTTGCTGTGGGCTGGTTCTTTTGGCAGAGCCAAGTTGACCCGACGAGACAACAATGCATTTCTGTGGAAGATGATGTGAACTGGAGCTTCAGAAGCTTTCGAAATACTTGTGATGAGCCAGTCTATGTTCGGTTCTGTCAGAAGCTTTCGATGGGCGAACTGGGGCAACTTTTTGGCATGGACACAGGTGATTGGAGCTGCACGGACCACAACGCAACTCCTGGTCAGTCGTTCATGACCATCAAATGGACGCATGAGCAAAGCTCGGCGGCATCCGTTGTGCTGAGCACCTCGAGGTATGCCTTTGGATCGTGCCGCATCGGCTACAGAGTGGTGTTCGTTGATGAGGGCAATTTCAAATGCGAACAGTGAAGATCAATGGCATTTGACTTAGGTTTCCGGATCCAATTACGGAGAACGGAACGTGTGCATAGGGTAATGCCCGAGATGTCCGCGTCAGAGATCCAATTCATTCCGATTCAACCTATTTCTAGCGGCCCCTGCAGCATCCTCTCCCCAATAGATCCTTCACATTCCCTACGCCCCACTGCCCACCCCGCCGCGTCCTAATGCCCCGCGCGGACAACTCCGCCGCCACCGCCCGCAGCGTGGTGTGCCCCGCCGCCCGAATATCCGCGATCACCGGCGCCAGATCCCGCGCGAACTGATCCGCATTCGCCGCGACGGTCGCCCTCAGCGCCACCCCACCCTTCCCAGCCCGTTTGAGCGCCGCGGCACCATTCGGATTGCCCAGCTTCACCCCACGCGCCTTTGCAGATGCCAGGGCCTCCTTGGTCCGCCGGGAAATCGCCTCCCGCTCTGCCTCAGCGACGAGGGCCATGATACCCACCGTCAGGTCGTTGGCCTCCGGCATGTCGACGGCCACGAACTTCACCCCGCTGTCCCGCAGGGCGAGCAGAAAGGCTGCGTTCCTGCTCAACCTGTCCAGCTTGGCGATGACGAGGGTTGCCCCGGTGACCTTGGCATGGTGCAGCGCCTTGGCCAGTTCCGGCCGATCGGCCTTGCGACCGCTTTCCACCTCGGTGAACCGTGCCAGCACCTCCGCACCCCTCGATGCCGCGAACTCCGCGATCTGCCGCCGCTGCGCTTCCAGCCCCAGGCCTGATTGCCCCTGCCGCACGGTCGAGACCCGCTCATATGCCACCAGCCGCTGCCCTGCCGCCATATCCGCCCCCTGTACACAACTGCCTAACGTTCGTTGCGCAGTTCTGTACCATCGAACGCGGTGAGCTCGTAGAGGTAAGATCCTGATCTGTATGGGTTTCCCCTAGAGCCTGCCATCAATCAGGTAGCGCTTCTGATCGGGATCATCGGAAGGTTCATGCGGGATCGCCGGGCCATCACCAGACAGCGGCTTCTCCATCTTCCGACCCTCCTTGTCCTCGTAGATCACCACGAACTCCACCTTCGGAACCGGCTCACCGTTCAGGGGTCCATTCCGCAAGGCCACGATGCGGGACCGCGAGGCTGGCGTCAGACCGAGTTCCGCCATGTAGCGCCCCATCAGCTCCATCTGCCGGTTGGAGATGGTGAGCCAGGGCGATTGCTGGACATAGCCCGAGGGCGTGCGGATCAGCACAGGGGTCTCCTTCAGCTTCTCTTCCGCCTCCACCCAGCGGCCGTAGGCCTGGCAATAGGCCGCGAGAACCGCCCGATCCACGATGGTGACCACGCGCATCTCCACCAGCGCATCCACCAGCCGGTACCATTCCTCCCGCCCGGCCTCGTTCAGATGCGGCGGGCAGTCCGGTATCCCCTCCGGAGGGATCGGCTCGTCATGGTTCCAGGCCCGCTTGCCGCGATTGCCTTCCGCGCGCCGCCAGGCCGTGGGTTTGGGGGCAGGACCTCTCATGACCAGCGCTCCCCGATGGCATTGAAGAGGCGGCGCAGCGCATAGCTGCGGGTCAGCGACAGGACCGTGAAGACAGCTGCCACCAGCGCGTTCTCGGCCAGCGCCAGATCATGGCCCAGTGCGGGGAAGAGAAGCCGCTGCACCCAGATCGCCAAGAGGAAGCCCAGGACGGTGCCCGTCAGCGCTTCCATCGCCGAGGCGCGGCGGGATTGGCCTTCACGCATGATCGGCCTCCTCGTGGGGGGCGTGGTCAATGATGTTGCCGGGCATCGCCATGCGTTCGGCAATCTGGTCGAGATAGGCCGTGAGACGCGAGAAGGCCTCTCCCTTGCCTTGCGCATCGACGAGCGTCGTGCGGCTGTCGATCTCCACGGTCTCGCGCCAGCCGCCTTGCGTCTTGAGATAGAAGATCATGGCCGTGACATTGCCAGCCCGGGCCTTGGTCACGAGGCTCTGGGCTACAGCGCCAACGGCGCGCGCCTTGCCCCTTTTGTACCGTTCACAAAGATCGGGATCCCGGTCGATGAGGTTGAAGAAGGTCGTCCGTCCAATCCCGAGGAAGTCCGCAATCTGCGCCGCGGTCAGCACGGCCGCGAGGGTCTCCACCTCGGCCCGCTGGGGATCGGTCAGCACGATGGCGGGACGTCCGGTCATGCCGCCTCCTTCGGAGAACGCTCCGATGCAATCTCGGCAAAGGGACGTCCCTCCCCCTCCAGCACCGCCTCCTCGCTTGTGAAAGCCTGCCAGCGCAGCACGGCCACATCCACATAGGCCGGGTCCAGTTCCATCGCGAGGCAGGACCTGCCGGTGGCCTCGGCGGCAATTAGCGTCGTCCCGGATCCCGAGAAGGGCTCGTAGATCGCCTGCCCAGCCGAGGAGTTGTTCAGGATCGGGCGGCGCATGCACTCGACAGGCTTCTGCGTACCGTGGATCGTGGCGGCATCCTGATCCCGGCTGCCGATCGCCCAGAGCGTCGTCTGGCTGCGATCCCCACTCCAATGTCCTTTACCCTTCCTGCGCACCGCATACCAGCAGGGCTCATGCTGCCAGTGGTAGTCGCCCCGGCTGAGGACGAGCCGTTCCTTCGCCCAGACGATCTGCGCCCGCATCTCAAAGCCGCAGGCCATCAGGCTCTCGGCCACGGTCGTGGCATGCAGCGCCCCGTGCCAGACATAGGCCACATCCCCCGGGAACAGCGCCCAGGCTTCCCGCCAATCGGCCCGGTGGTCATTCATGACCTTGCCGGTGCGTTTGGTCTCCGACAGCCCAGCCCGGTTGCGCCAGTCGGGATCGTAGGCCACGCCATAGGGCGGATCGGTCACCATCAGGTGCGGGCGCACCCCACCCAGCAGGCGCGTGACATCAGCCGACTTGGTGGCATCGCCGCAGAGCAGCCGGTGGGGGCCCAGCTGCCAAAGGTCTCCCGGCCGCGAGACTGGTTCTGCGGGCACCTCGGGAATGCGGTCTTCCTCCGGATCGGCGTCGCCCCGGCGCAACAACGCATCCACCTCCCGCGCATCGAAGCCGATGCCGTCGAGATCGACGCCCAAGGCCGCCAGATCGGCCACCTCGATCGCGAGCAGGTCCTTGTCCCACCCGGCCTCTTCCGCCAGCCGGTTGTCGGCCAGGATGTACGCCCGCTTCTGCGCCTCCGTCAGATGCGCCAGTTCGATCACCGGCACCCGCGTCAAGCCCAGCTGCCGCGCGGCCATCACCCGGCCGTGGCCCGCGATGATACCGTTCTCGCCGTCCACCAGCACCGGGTTGGTGAAGCCGTATTCCCGGATCGAGCCCGCCAGCCGCGCAACCTGCGCCTCCGAATGCGTCCGTGCATTTCGGGCATAAGGCACCAGCGCCTCCACCGCCCTGTAGTCAATCGCCAGATCGCTCATCCTGCCGCCCCCATCCCCCCGCCCCGCAAACCTGCGGCGTCTCTGCGCGGGATGTGGGGGAGTATATCAGAGGCGGTAAATCATTGTAATCATGACGTTTTACGACAAGCGGCGACATTCGCAGAAACTGACACAGGCGTCAGCCTCCTGAAACCAGATTGTGCCTTGGCTGACCGAAATACCCCTGGGCTATGTCATCTTTTTCCGCGGATTTGATCAGTATCAAAGTGACTATCGCTATCACCGAACATCATTAGGGTGAGGCAAGGAGCAGACCAATGGGACGAATGTACAATGCCGACTGGGTCATCCCGGTGCTCAAGGATCTAGAGGACTTCCTGAGCGCAAACGACATGCGGGAAAGCTCCCGGATCGTGGCCGAAGCCGCGGCAAGGGTTCGGATGGAGCGCAATGCGTCTCGTACTCCCCACCGACAGAGCACAAGCATCCCTGGTTTTGCAGACCGGGGAAACGTGATCCTCTTTCCTAGGTCGGCCTCCAGAAGCTGACGTCCAGTGAGCCGTCTCGAAGACTAGGGCCCTCGGGCCCGCTTTGACAGATAGCGCTCCGGTGTAGGCAAGGACTAGGCAGTCAAAGCCCTGATGACGTCCGATCCAAGCGATCTGGTATTCTTCGGATTGCCCATAGCGTTCATGATGTCCACGCCGTGCTGGCGCGCGATTTCCCGCAGCACAGGCTTGGTCGGGTTTACGGGCGCGCCGTCCCTCTCGACCAGAATTGTCCCATTTTCCAGTTGCGAGATCGTGTAGCCCTGCCATGACGCCTGAGCCGTTTCCTTCAGCTTGCTCAGATCGGCTGGCGGCCGTGGATTTCGGGAGACCGGAAAGTAGAGCGCGGTACCGATGTCACGCAACTGCGGTATCACCTCTGCGATCGGGAGGTCCATCAACTCCTCCAGTGAAGGCTCCCCCTCGTCCAGGTTGATGCGGAGGATGACCACGCGGTCGACCTGATCAATCGTGGCCCGGTTGAAGTCTACCCGTGTGGCAGAAGTGATCGTCTTGACGGAGATCCGTTCGCCTTCTGCCGATACGACATCATACCCGCGCTGGTTCACCGCTGCAGCCATCTGTCCACGCGTGATCATGGCGGTGTAGAGCTCGCCAATTCGACCGGTGAGATGGCGCAGTTCTTGAACGGGCGCGCCCCATGCAAGTTCCCGTTCCAGCCACTGCAGGGCGTCGGCGAGGGCCTTTATGATCTGTATCTGGCTTAGCGACATGACGACCTGACATTTCTTCCTCGGCAACTTGATCCCACGACGCGGCATGGTTGGGCAACCGGTTGTCGCAGGTTTGAATGTTCAACCGCTCGTTAAAGCAGCAAGACTAAGTTGGGCACCAGCCAGCAAGCGGCCCAATCCTCGCTTCAAGCCGCTCTTTCAAGGTCAGCGGATCATTCTTGATCCACCACACCCGCTGCCACGACCGTCCCCGTCCCTGCCGCCGGTATCGCGCCGATTTAAGCGACATTTCCCTAAAGGAATTACTTATAGGGATTTGTCGCTTAAATCCCGTCCGCTCAAACACCTTCTGCGCCTGCTTGTCGTCCGTGAACAACCCAGGATGCAGCGCCGCGGCATCGGCCGGGCTGTCGACGGCGCAGCCTACAAGCAGCATTCTCTGGAAGATGTCCGGAACCAGTGAGTCCCACGCCACCACGCGATCATGGACCAGTGGCAAGGCTTCATCGGCCAGCACCTGGACCTCGAGGGGATTGGCTGCCGACCGGTTTACACCACGGCCTCGCCCGATCGCCTGGATGACCTCATCCATGCAGACGGCTGAACGGAGGAGTTCCGCGTCCGGATCCTCGTGTTCGATCGCCAACACGGCACGCCGCGAACCATCACGCATCAGGATGCTGCGGCGAACCCTGTGGTATCCACCCTCCGGCAAGCGGCCGAGATAGGCGCTGGTCAGGTTGGCGATGTCCTCCGCCCCAGGCAGGGGCCGGCCTATGACGATCAACAAGGCCGCGTCCCTGAAGATGTCCAACCCTGCGATCGCCTTGAAGTGGCCGGTGACAACGCCGGGAATTGCGGCAAAGGCTGGCTCGATCTGCTTGTACGTCACAACGAGCACACGTCCCGGCGAAACACGGGCAGCTTCCCAGCGGACGTGATCGACGCATTCCTGCAGACGATTGCGGCGACGACGGTTTTCATCAGGGCTTGCTTTGGGATCTTCGACCAGTGTCGACTTGCCGAAACTGCCCTGCACCGCTGTTAGATGCATGTTTGGCATCGCCGCCGAAATCTCGGTGACCGTCAGCCCCGGCAGCACGGTTTCCGCGAGTTGGGGCCGCAGCGTGGCATCGAGGTGCAGGATCGGCAGATGCGCCAGGCTCTCGTCGATTGCGTGCAGGCCCATGACTTGAACCCTGACGGCTTTGGTCACCGGATCGGGTGGAAGAAGCCGGATCCGGCCGTCCCGATCAACGTCGCCTTCCAACAGCTGAGCGAGGGCCAGGAACAAGTCCTCGCGCCGCAACGACCGATTGGCGTCCTGACTGAGCTCCTTGGCCCTCCGGCGAGCCGCTTGAGCCAAACCGGGTTGAAGCCCCGGATCGACCCGCAACCGCTCTTCCAGAGCGGCAGCTTCCCGGCAGGCCTCAGCGGTCAGACCAGCATCAATCAGCTGCTGTCGGGACAACGTAACGGTGCCGTTGGCACGCACAGTATTGGCGGCAAGTGTTCTCATTCCAAACAGGTCCGCCCATGCGCGCTCTTCTTCGGCAGGATCGAGCATCCGTGGCTCATCATGGGCCTCGATTGCGGTGATTTCCTCGACGCCAACTGTGACGGTCTTGATAGCCCGCTCCCAACAGCCCTCATCGATGACCATCAAGGCGACGGACTCAGTGTTGATCGACAGGCCTGTGAACAGATTGTCATAGGCTGCGATGACGATGTCCGCCGTCTCCGTCTGGCGGAGGTTGTCCTGTTTGGCGCAGAGATCGAAGTTGTGGCATCGCCCACCGCCACGGCGCATGCAGGCATTCGGGAACACCGGCTGCCCCGAAGCGATGGCCAGACGCACCATGTCGAGGTCTTGGCACATGCTCTGCCGAAGGCCGGGCATCCTGGCCTCATAGCCGCGATGGACGGCGACGCGCACGTTATTCGTTGCCCAGCCGGTCGCTGCCTCGTCAGCCAGGGCCAGCGATGGCACGAAGACCAGCAGGCGATGCGGAAGTCCGGCTTCCTTCAGCCTGGCCTGCAGAGCCAGTAGCTGTTCGCGCGAGACGGCGGATTTCCCAAGACCGACGGTTGCGCGGATCCCCACGCGCGGGGCCGAACCTGTCCGACCGGCGGCCTGCCAAGCCTCGGCCACAGTGCAGAACTTGCCGATTGTGTCCGCCAGCAGTTGTCTCGCTTCCTCCACCGGCAGAGAGGGTGCCACCTCGACCGGCCGGGCATCCGGCAACGTTCTTGACGGCAACCGACCCGCTGCCAGCAGCGAGAGCTTGTTCTGAACCTTCGTCAAAGCATCGGACGGACTATAGGCAGCACGACCGTTCTGTTTCCCCCGCGTCAGGACAGTCGATCCGGCAAACTGATCCCAGACACGATCTGCCAAAGTACCAGCGTCGATGGCCCCACCTGCATCCACGGCGTCATGCACGGCATGGAACGCAATGCTGGACAGCCAGCCATCGCGACCATCGATCACCAGGCCATCCGCGTTCCGGGTGGGTCCGGTGCCCGTGGTTGAGACCCCACCCTTCCGAGACCGACGTTGCTCCGCGCCAATTGGCGGCAAAAGCGCCGCCAGTTCCGTCAGCAGGTCAAGGCAGGTGGCTTCGTCAACGAACGGGAGATCGGACAGGGGTACGTCCAGCGGTGTTTCGTCCGTGGCCCAGTAGTAGGGTCTTGCAATGTCCGGATGGACCCCAAAAGCAACGAACTGCTGCCCTTGCCCCAGGATTTCCAACCCACGGATCTTCTGCTTTGGGAATGGCGTAGCAGTCTGCACCATGTAGAGCCGCTTCGGCCAGCGCCCCACACGCACAAGCGTCGCGCCGAACCGGTCCTCCACGATCTGCCCCATCTGGTGGGCAATATCCGGGTCCAGCACGTCAATATCGATGCCAACCAGGTTCCCGGTTCTCAGCCCGACACCGGCATTCGGGAACGTCCGCACCCAGCTGCGAACCTGAGCTTCACCGATTGAGGCGCGCTGCCATGCCTTGACGCAAGGGCGCTTTGTCCCCGGTACAAGCGGCAGCGGTTCATATCCATTGTCGAGAAGCTTGAGCGCCACCTCCCCATACGTGGGATGACCAATGCCAACTCGGCCGCCGCTGGCAGCCTTGGTTTCGTTGCGTTTGTCTTGCGCGGGCCCGTTTTGAAGGTCCCGCGCCATGCCTAGCCGCCCTTGCGCCGGTGGCGGCCCTCGTAGGCCTGCACGTCTTCCACAAGGTAAAGAACCTTGCCACCGATCGTGTGCCAGGCGGGCCCATAGCGCTCGGCCCGCCAACGCTCGAGAGTGCGCGTGGTCATCCGCCAGCGATCGGCAAGTTCGGCGGTCGTCAGCCAGGTAGGTTGTGGAGGTGTGGCGGCGGTTACCATGCGAAGGCCCACCACGGCGGCAGCGGCTGGTTCTGATCGTCCCTCGAAATGCCGCGGTAGATGGCCAGCAGGACTGTGCCGTCCTGCACCGCGTCCACCTGTTCAATCCGATACTCATGGCCGGGCGACAGAACGGCGTTCAACTCCCACGACCTGAACAGCCCCGGCAGGCGTTCAAACTCGTGCGGCTCATCCGGTGTTGCCATCCGCTGATCTCCCCATGATTGCGGGTCGGAACTGCCGACCTTCAAATGGGAAAAGCCACTCACGGCGCCTAAATGGGACAATGGCGCGCTACGCATCGTAGTGCTGCCGAAGCTTGCCCAAGGCCCGCTGATACCTTTTGCGCGCAACATCGTGCGACAGCCCCAGGTCGGCCGCTGCTTCCGCCTGCGAGCAGCCAGCGATCGCAACCCGCATGACAAGGTCCGCATCCCGCCCGACAACACGACGCAGGTCATCTTCGAGGATCATGGCGTGACTAGCGTCAGAGCCAGCGTATGGAGTCCGCTCCGGATCGATATCGACGATCAGGGTCTGCTTGCCGGACTCCCGCTTGCTGGCCCTGATCATGTCGCGCTGGACATTCGCAAGGATCGTCGCAGCGATCCGATTGACGCAACACAACCTGAGGTTACGAACTGATTGAACGGCCCGCGCCAACAAGTCCGCTGCTACCTCCTCGCACGGTCCCTGCTTTTGCCTGATCGCGCGTGACCTGATGGCATCCAGACCCGGCCACAGCGCAAGCAAAATGCAGGTCAACGCACAATCCGCACCTGCACCTCTTTTCTGAGCGACTTCGACCAATGCCGTCAGCACAACGTTCTTGTCGGCCGGATCGCCATCTCGCTGATGAAGCCAGTCGAACAACGCAGGTGGATCTGTGAATCCGGTCAGGACCCGGCTTCCAGCCCGCATCTCCTCGAAACTCCGCTGAAACCGATATGTCGTGGATGTGCGCAAGAGCTGCGCCCTGATCTCGAACCAGTTGAAAGACACGCGACGCCAACCTTTCGGTCGGGCGTCGCGCGCCTCTCAAAGGACCCACTGAGGGTTAAGGTGAGAAATGCGAAACGGGCGCCGATGATGGCGCCCGCTGGTTAGTCAGGTCTGATTGACCGTGCCGCAGCCGCGGCAGATGGCCTCAACCGGCAGGCTTACGAGGTAGCAATGCCGTTGAAACCGGATCTGGATCCGTGCCCCGTGCCGGACACCGAGCAGCTTGCCGCACTCAAGGCAGCGCCATTCGGCCGGCGGCACCGACGATGAAGAAAACCGCGTGATCGACTGGTGTGACGGGCGAACGTTGAAGGCATAGGCCATCCGAGGCTCCTCTTTGCAATGAGGAACCACCGTCGAACATCAACTATCGGACTGTAGCCCGTCCAAGTTCGGACCAGCGTCCGACCTTCGGGTCGTCTTCAGGAAGCTCTTAAGGACCAAAGGCCGTAGCCGGAGTTCTCAAAGTAAACATCGACCACAGATTTTCTGACCTTTGAGTTCCAGGCATCTACCGGGCTGCGAACACCTGTTCCCTCAATCAGCCGGCCAGTCGGAACTCCCGGGGCCCCAGCCTTGTGGGCTGCAACAAGCATATCCAGAATAACGAGCTGTTTTGGGCCGAGGACTGGCAAGGGCACTTTTCCGGGTATGTACAGCATCCCAGTCTGTTTACCGAATTTCATCAGCGCGACTTCTGCTCCGCCCAAGGCAAGCCATCGACCAGAAACGAAGCGCTGCCAAAGATCAGCCACGGCACTGTCATCCAGTTTCCCCTGAACCAGTATTTCGGGAAGAGGCACGACTACGTTTGGTCCGAGATGCTTGAATGATGTCCCGACGAGGGTGAGAACAATGCCGACACCCGCCT
Organism: Tabrizicola sp. M-4; assembly: GCF_051132405.1. Taxonomy (GTDB): domain Bacteria; phylum Pseudomonadota; class Alphaproteobacteria; order Rhodobacterales; family Rhodobacteraceae; genus Paragemmobacter. Next base: position 1,266,727 of record NZ_CP128606.1, on the reverse strand, counting down.
CCTGTCGGCTGCGCAGTGCCAGATCCGATGCTTGGAGACGGTCAGCATTCTCGATCCCCCTGACCAGGTACAGCGGGATGCTAACGCTTTCTCGACGCCATGTTCCAAGAAAGATTAGATCGTCGGTGAGGTTTTCGATGCGGCCTTTGCCAATCAATGGTCGCAGTGCGGTCAGCACAACTTCATCCAGCCATTCACGTCTTAGCTCGTACAGTCGTGTATCCTCTGCCGGCAACGTGCCTGCGGATTCATGGAAAGTGTCTATTCCCACGACCTCCCCTTCACGTGGGCTCGGCTCGATCAGGACCTCATCATCATCGTCCATCAGAATCCTGGATTGTCTCGCTTTGAAGGCGAGGATCCCACCGTCAAGCAGTCTTCGTGCATCAAGACCTAGTCGCCGAAGAAGTCCGCCCGAAATTTCATCCTCCGGCAGATCATGCAGCTGGAGAAGCTGCGGTAAAATTTCGGCCACCTCATCGTATTCCAGAGGTTTCAACCGGTTCAGTATCCCCCAATGCTGCAGCAGCTTGTAGCCAAGATCGCGATCATCAACGGAAGCTTTACTTTGAAGATTCGATCGCCGGTCGCCGAAAGAAATCTCAAGGGATCGAAGTCTTCTGTCCGACGGCCTCTTGTACTTTACTGCGATACTGACACGGCTTATGCCCTCTACCCGCCTCAGAAAGCGCGCTCCGCCCAGCCACAATTTCGCAATCTTTTCAATGTCATCATCGATGGTCACACGCAAAGAAAGCCTTCGCGACCAGTTACCAAGCCGCATTTCGACTTCAATCACTCTTGCCAGCTGGATATCAATGTCATCCCACAATGGCAGTTGTAGCGCCAACGAAGCATGAAAGCGTGAGAGGTCGTAATAGCGCCAGCTCAGCGGCTTTTGCGACAAATCGGCCTTGAAGACGATCTCTGCAAACGTCTCTGCTGCGGATCTTCGTACCTGCGGGCTCACGCCGCACACTTCGATCATTCCTTCCGTCGGCGTCCAGACCAGCGATGCCTCATTTGGAGGCCGGAAGTAGATCGTCTTTCGGGTGCCGCCGTCCTTGTGATGGAATACGCTTGAAAGGGGGCCTGCGTGTCGAATGATGACCAAAAGGGAAAGAGGATGCGCCTCGGTGGCTCGAAGTCGCACAGTGCTGATCTCGACCTTCGATGGCAGTTCTAGTCTCGCCGTAAGTAGGGAAGCCAATGCATTTCGGTCCATTTCTTCGGCGTCAGAAATGCATGCGTCACCCGCGTCAATTTCAAATGCATCGTACATTTTTCCATGATCGCGGTATTGGCGAACGGCATGGAACGCCTCTGCGTCACGGAAGTCCCTCTGATGGTTAAGAAACATCCAGATGCTTCTGCAGAGTTCGTCGGGCTGTGCACGAAGCGTTTCGTACGTTTCATGGTCCAGTCGCTCTTTGGCGACGTGCTCAAGAGACTTGATGCCTTCTTTCGAAGCGAGGTGCTTAATTCGCACACAATGATCTTCTATCGGGCGCAGCACCTCCATGGGTTGTGCATCCAGATGCGTTTTCATCAGCTGTCGAAGGGCATCGTCATCGTCTGAATATGGCCAGTCCCAGTCCAGGGGCGTTTCATCATCATCGTCGCGGTAGGTGAGGATCGAACGAAAAAGATCCAGGGGAGCGATATCCGCCAGATCCAGCGTCTCACGACCAATGTGTTTGTAGGCCTTTCTCAAAGTCGACCTCCACGATTGAATGAAGCTGCAAGAATTAAGTCCGACATGGGCACGTCCCGCAAGAAAGCTTGTGGGTTTGTCCCATTTCTCCACCCCGAGTGGCCTTTGACTGGCAGATGAACCCAAAAGGTCTGCCATGTCAGGTCCCAACCCCCTTGCCCCCTCCCTCATGACCCCCGCCGAGCGCCGCACCGAGTTGTGCCGCATCCTGGCCTTGGGCCTGATCCGGCTGATGCAGCGGCAGTCAAGTCAACTCTTTGGCGGGACTGGAGAAACTTCGCTACACTCTCTGCCCGACCAGAGCGCACATGCAACTCCGACGCATCGGAGAACCGCATGACGACCAATGATCCCATCCCCGCGCGCCTCGCGGCCCTGAAGACCGCCCCGGTCACCGCGCTGAAACAGCAGTGGCGCGATCTGTTTGCCACTGAACCGCCCCCCTTCAACCGCCGCTATCTGGAGAGCCGCCTCGCCTACCGCATTCAGGAACTGACCTATAGCGGGTTGAAACCCGAGACCGTCCGGCGGCTGGAGGAACTTGGCGAGGAACTCTACGGCGGCGGGGATCGCAAGAAGCGCAGCCATCGGTTCGATCGCGATCGGCCGATTACGGGCACGCGGCTGCTGCGCGAGTGGCAAGGGGTGGAATATGTGGTCACGGTCACGGCCGACGGCTTCGACTGGCAGGGACGGCCGTATCAGTCGCTGTCCGCCATCGCCCGCGCCATCACCGGCACGCGCTGGAACGGCTGGGTGTTCTTCGGGCTGAAGAACCATCGGAGGGGGCCGTGACCGAACGCATCGTCCAGAAGCTCCGCTGCGCCGTCTACACCCGGAAGTCCTCCGAAGAAGGCTTGGAGCAGGAGTTCAACTCGCTCCACGCCCAGCGCGAGGCCTGCGAGGCCTACGTCGCCAGCCAGCGATCCGAGGGATGGGTGCTGGTGCGGGATCACTATGATGATGGCGGCATCAGCGGGGGCACGCTGGACCGCCCCGGCTTGAAGCGCCTGCTGGCGGATATCGAGGATGGGCTGGTCGATGTGGTGGTCGTCTACAAGATCGACCGCCTGTCCCGGTCCCTGATGGACTTCTCGAAGCTGGTCGAGGTCTTCGACCGGAACGGCGTGACGTTCGTGTCGGTGACGCAGTCCTTCAATACGACAACATCCATGGGCCGGTTGACCCTGAACATCCTGCTGTCCTTTGCACAATTCGAACGCGAGGTCACCGCAGAGCGCATTCGGGACAAGGTCGCGGCCTCGCGCGCGAAGGGCATCTGGATGGGCGGGGGGGTGGCCTATGGTTACCGGGTGGAGAACCGCAAGCTGGTCATCAATGAGGATCAGGCTGCCCATGTGCGCTGGGTGTATCAGCGCTTTCTGGAGGTGGGATCCGCAACGCTGATCGCCCGAGAGGCTGCAGAGCGTGGCATGCGCACCACTTCGGGCAAGGCCATCGACAAGAAGTTCATTCACCGTCTGGTCGACAACCCGGTCTACATCGGGGAGGCGGTCCACAGGGGCAAGCGCTATCCCGGCGAGCATGCGGCCATCGTGGATCGCGAGACTTGGGAGAAGGTGCAATCCATCCAGAAGGTCAGCCCCCGCCAACGGGCGGCCAAGACGCGGGCGGACACTCCTGCCCTACTGAAGGGGCTGCTGTTCGGGCCAGATGGGGCAGCCTTCTCGCCCAGCCACACGCGCAAGGGTGGACGGCTTTACCGCTACTACGTCAGCCAGACCATCCTGCGGCATGGGGCGGGATCCTGCCCGGTGGGCCGTGTTGCGGCCGGGGATATTGAAGCGGCGGTGATCAACCAGCTGCGCGCGGTCTTCCGCCAGCCTGAGATCATCGCTGGCACCTGGAGGGCCGCACAGGCCCACACAGAAGGAGTCCGCGAGGACGAGGCCCGGGAGGCCCTCATGCGGTTGGACCCGCTGTGGGAGGAGCTGTTCCCCGCCGAACAGGCACGCATCGTGGGGCTGCTGGTAGAGCGGGTGGAGATCGGGTTGCACGGGCTGAACATCCGGATGCGGGTGGATGGTCTGGCGGCCCTTGCGCGTGAACTGCACAGCCCGGGCGTTGAGGCAGCGGCATGAACGCCTACGCTCCGGATATCGTGATCGTGCACGTCCCGTTCAGGATCGCCAAGCGTGGCGGGCGGAAGTCGATCCTGCCGCCAGCCGACGCCCCTACCCCGCGCCATGCTGACACCACGCTGGTTCGCGCCCTGGCGCGTGCTTTCCGATGGCGGCGCACGTTGGATGCCGGGGAGTTCCTCACGATCTCCGAGCTGGCTACACATGAGAAGGTCGCGCCCTCCTACATGACCCGCGTCCTGCGCCTGACCTTGCTCGCGCCTGACATCGTCGAGGCGATCTTGGACGGGAAGCAGGCGCCGGAGGTGACGCTGGCTCGCGTGCTGGAGCCTTTCCCAAATGAATGGGCGATGCAAGTGGCGCTCCTCAGACTGACCTGACGAGGAAGCGGCTTGGCCCGTGCGCTGGCCTCACACTGATCACGGCACCTTTCTTCTCTATCGGTTGTATCCCATTAAGCGCACGATAAGATTTGCAGCATGGAAGATGCTACGAATCCGAAACCCAAAACAAGAGACGTAGATGCGACGCCATACGCCGCGTCGCTGATCGAGGGACATCGGGACTTTGGCTACAGCCTAGAGACAGCTCTTGCAGACATCATCGACAACGCCATCACTGCCGGCGCTCGGACGGTCGAACTGATCGCCGACACCGTCGCTGACGAGCCATGGATAGCGTTGGCAGATGACGGTTCGGGCATGACGGAGACCGAACTAGTCGAAGCAATGCGTCTCGGTTCGAAGAATCCGACCCACGAGCGCGAGGCCGAAGACCTCGGTCGGTTCGGTCTCGGCCTGAAAAGTGCCAGCTTCTCGCAGTGTCGAAGTCTGACGGTTCTGACGCGGCAAAATGGTCGAACAGCTTGCGCGCGCTGGGACTTGGATCGTGTCGCGAAACGGAACGACTGGAGCCTAGAGCTCATCGACAACCCCGAATTCGTGACCGGGCATGACCTACTTGCGGAGACCGGAACGGTCGTCATCTGGGAGAAACTCGATCGCTTGAGCGGCGGTTATACGCATGACCGTGCGAAGCGGGCCGAGCACATGAATTCGGAGTTGTCCCGCGCAGAACATCACGTGCGATTGGTGTTTCATCGCTTTCTGGAAGGCGCCAAGCCACGTCTGAAACTGTCCCTCAACGGTCGCCCGCTGAAGCCCATCGACCCCATGGCAACGACACACGCCGCGACGCAGAAGGACCCGGAAGAAGTGCTTCGCCTGCGTCAGGGTGACGTTCTTATAAGGTGTCACACGCTGCCCCATCACAAACGGATGAGCCGGGAAGAGTGGGAAGAAATCGGCGGCCCGGAGGGCCATTTGAAGTCCCAGGGCCTCTACGTCTATCGCGAGAAACGTCTCATCATCGCGGGTGGGTGGCTGGGTCTGGCGCGTCAAACCGAACTTACGAAACTCTGCCGGATCGCAGTCGATATTCCGAACACGATGGACGCGGAGTGGAAGATCGACGTGAAGAAGGCCTCGGCTCAGCTTCCGCCGGTGGTGCGTGAGCGCCTGAAAAAGGTCGTCGAGCGGTTTGTCGGCACGTCCAAGCGAACGTATAGAAGCCGGGGCCAGAAGCTGGTCGATGAAACTCGCTTCCCAATCTGGAATAGGGTGCAGAAGGATGGACAGATCGTATTCCGCCCTAACCTCGAGCACCCTGTCTTCCGAACCTATGCCGAGCAGTTGCCAGAAGACCTGCGAGAGGGTTTCGAGCGCTGCCTGCGCATTGTCGGTTCAGGTCTGCCGATTGAGACGCTGCACGCTGAACTTGTGGGGAATGCGGAAGCGGTCACGGCTGACGAGACATCAGCAAACGACCTCGAGGAGCTGGTCTACTCCCTCGCGGTGACCCTGATGGAAATTGGTGTGCCGTCCGACGCGCTGTCGGACACGCTGCAGAGCAACCCATTCTTGCGAGAGCGGTGGGAAGCCGCCGCGCCAATTCTGGAAGATTTCTTGAGGACACGGATTTCATGAATGAAGCCATCGAGACAGTGAAGAACATGGTCGAGATGGGCCTGTTCAATCAGCCACGGAAGACGGAAGACGAACTGCGCAAGATGATCCGTGGGGTCGCGGGTGCGGTCGCGCCTGGACTTGGGGACGCCGAGATCGAGCAGATTGCTCGGGATATCGAGCACAAGCAGGGGATCAAGGCAGGTCTAATCGCAATCGTCGAAGGCGACGACCAAGATTTCGAACCCTGGCTTGATGATGCTAAACCCTCAATCACACCATTCTACTGGGAAAGGTATCAGAAGCTTCTGTTCAAGAAGAACTTGCCCAGAGATGTGATTACGTCAACAGATCAAGTCACGGATACCATACTGAGCCGCCTCGGCAATCCTCGCCTAGAAAAACGATGGGACCGGCGAGGAATGGTTGTCGGACACGTCCAGAGCGGAAAAACTGCAAACTATTCTGGTCTGATGTGCAAAGCTGCCGACGCTGGCTATCGCCTTATCATTGTGATCGCAGGAATTCACAATAACCTTCGGAGCCAAACCCAAGAGCGCATCGATGAAGGATTGATAGGATTTGACTCAGGCAAGCAGTGGGGTCGAACTGTCGGTGGACGAAAGTACGTAGTCGGAGCGGGAGAATTCGGTCCCAGTCGACGCCCTGTGTCATTGACCACCCGTATACACGACTTCAACAAGGCCAGAGCCGATAGCGACAGAAGTGAGATCGGGGATTATGTCGAACCAGTCGTTCTCGTAATCAAGAAGAATCATCGCACGCTCGCGAACCTGCTTGACTGGCTCAAGGACAATAGCGCGCGCGGCGATCACGAGATGATCGACCAGCCGATGCTTCTGATTGATGACGAAGCCGACAACGCATCGATCAATACTAAGTATGGCAAGAAGCTTGTCACGACGATCAATGGGCAGATTCGCGACCTGCTAAATATATTCCATCGAAGCTGTTATGTCGGGTACACGGCGACGCCATTCGCCAACATCTTCATCGACCCCGATCAGGACGACGAGATGTACAATGAAGACCTCTTTCCGAGGGATTTCATCATCGGCCTCGACGCGCCCACCAACTACTTCGGCCCGACCAAGATCTTCGTGGATGGACTGCCGGAGGAAGGCGATCCAACCTGGCTTCGTTACATCACCGACAACGAGGACATTCTGCCCATCAAGCACAAGATCGATCATGAGCTCGATGCGCTGCCGTCGTCGCTTACGCGGGCATTGCGCACCTTACTGCTTGCGAGGACCATCAGGAACTTGCGCGGGCAGAAGGCGACCCATTGCTCGATGCTTGTAAACGCGAGCCGCTTTACCGCTGTTCAGGGCCGCCTGCGAAATCGCCTTCACGAAACGCTCGAGCGGATCCAGAATTCAGTTCGCATAAATGCGAGCCGGGGCGCGGCTGCATTGCGTGATCCGGAAATTGCCGCACTCCACGGCGTCTGGCAGGAAGAATACTCCGACACTGAATTCGATTGGCCCTCCATCCAGTCCGAACTCCTTGGTGCAATCGCCTCGGCAAAGATCGTGGAGGTAAACAGCCGGGCCAATGATCTGGACTATTCGAACTCCGGAGAAAGTGGCCAGACCGTTGTTGCCGTCGGTGGGTTCTCGTTGTCACGCGGGCTGACGCTGGAGGGCCTGACCGTTACCTGGTTCCTTCGCAACACCATGATGTACGACACGCTCATGCAAATGGGGCGGTGGTTCGGCTATCGGGGCGGCTACGAGGATCTTTGCCGCATATGGATGCCTGCTGAAGCAATTGATTGGTACGCTTTCATCGCAAACGCTGCCGAGGAATTGCATGATGAACTACGTACGATGGAGAAGGCCAAGGCGACGCCTCGAATGTTCGGTTTGGCTGTACGAAGCCATCCCGCGTCGCTGCTTGTTACCGCTCGGAACAAGATGGGATCGGGCAAGAAAGTAACAACGCTTGTAGGTCTTTCGAACAAGTTTGTGGAGACTTCGAAGGTCAGCATCCGGCCCAGCGATCTTTCTGCAAACCTCGCGATTGCGAAGTCGCTTGTTTCCAAGTTGAATGGAGCGGGCCTGAGAGAAGATCCCACGCCTTGGGGCACCTTGGTCCGTGGCGTGCCGGTCGAATTCATAGACGAGTTCCTCGCAGGTTGGCGGAATGCCGAACAGAGTGTCACGACTGATCCGGGGCCGGTTCGCAGCTACATCCGGGCGCGAAGAGCCGATGAACTGCAGACTTGGGACGTTCTCATTCCCAGTCTTGCCAAGGGTTTGTCGGACAATACGCTCGGCAAGCCGATTGTGCCCGCAACGCGTTATGTAGACTTGCATGATCTCCAACACGAATTCATGTCGTTTAGCGGGAAGCGAATGCGCGTTGCGTCGCGGGGCATCGAAAAGGCTGGGGTCGACCCGGCAAAAGCTGATGCAGCAGAGGCGCGCTATCGAGAGGAAAAAGGAAAGGCCGACGGCGAGCTCGTGAACTTTCCGGACTCGATATACCGCCGCGAAAGAGATCGCGGGCTGTTCATTCTGCACTACGTGAAACCGAAGGCGCCGGATGGAATGGAGGATGCCAAGGAAGTCGACCTGATACCTGCCGACCCCGTCGTGGCATGGGGCATAAGCCTTCCGGTGTCTTCTCGCCCGGCCGAACGCGTCGAGTACGTGGTGAACACGATACGCTACCAAGAGCTCTTCGGTGAAGAAGACGAAGACGATGATCAGGAGGCAGCTCTTGAAGCCTCGTGATCCGTGGGAAAGACTCGACCCTGACGAAGCAAAGCGGGTCGATGTTGCGGGCCGTTTCGATTTCTTCTGGGTGGTGCTTGAAGCAGGCATGCCCGGCCTGATGTTGAGGCTGCCAAGCCTGCCGCAACCACTGCCGCGTCTGCCGAAGTTGAAGAACCTTGTGGCGTCCTTCCGCCCTGTCTTGGGCGGAAAGGCATTTGTTCTCGGCCTCAAGGAAAGAAGTCAGGTCGAGATCTTCGAAACACTTTGCCGTGATGTGGTGGAGGCTGGGGAAGCCGGCACGGATCGCGACGAAGCACTCTCGAGGGCGCTTCAACGCACGCGGCGCTGGTATCACCTTCTGCGTGGCGGAAAGACAAATGGTTTATCCGTTGAAGAGCAGCGGGGGCTTGTCGGCGAGTTGGCCTTCCTTCGGGACCTTGTTTCGGCTTTCGGACCTGACACTGCAATCGAGGCGTGGACCGGACCGACCGGTTCCGCCAAGGATTTCGAGCTAATCGGAAGCTGTGTCGAGGTGAAGGCAAGGCGGGTGGCGGCAAAGCCGTTCGTGGCCATTTCGTCGGAAGACCAACTTGCTGATGTCGAAGGCAGCCGCCTTTGCCTGCGTGTGGTCAATGTGGCGTCGGCCGTCCTGCCGGAAGGTCAGAGCCTGCATGATCACGTGAGAATGACGGCCGAGATGTTCGAAGAAGACGGCGCGGCGTTCGAAGCGTGGGAGGAGACGCTCTATTCGACAGGATATGATCCCGAGAACAGTTACGACGACAGGCGATGGCTTCTCGGCGCTGCGACCGATTATGAGGTTAAAGAGGGTTTCCCGCGGATTTCCGCGCCACTTGCACCAGGCGTAGAGAACGTCAGGTATTCGATCGCTCTCGATGCCTGCGAGCCGTTCAAACTGGAAGGTGATCTGATCGACGTGATCCGGAAGGGGATTGAGAATGAGTGATCTCGCAGAATTTCATCATGAACTCATCGCCGATATCCAGGGCGATGCGGACGTCCTCGGACTTGTGACGGTTGAGGCGTTTTTCGAGAAGGTAGGCGATCTGCTTACCGAAGCCGGGGAGTTGGACGGAGCCCACAGGGCTTACTTCGAGGGCGGAGGCGCCAGCAACCCCATGCGGATCGACGGTTACGGTGGCGACCCAAGAGATGGCGATGGCGTCCTGAGCCTCGTGTTGTGCGACTTCGAGCTTTCCGACGAGGTGCGTGTTCAGAACAAGGATCAGATTCAGCGCCTCCTGCAGCGACTCTACAGGTTCGTTGTTTCAAGCCTGAAGACCGATTTCCGAGAGCAATTGGAAGAGACAAGTGCCGGGTTCGGCGTGGCCGATCTCATCGCCACGACCTGGAAGGATGTCGAGAAGGTCAAACTCATCATCGTGACCAACGCCGACTTTCGCGCCCGTGCCGATGCGGCAAACGTGAAGGATCTTGATGGCAGACCTGTCACCCTCAGTGTTTGGGACCTGAAGCGCCTGAAGCAATACATGGAGCAGGGGCAGGCGCGGGCGAACCTGATCATCGATTTCGATAGGGATTTCGGCGGAGGCGTTCCCCTTCTTGCAGCCTCCGGAAGCGATAGTGCGCTCGAAAGTTACCTGGCGGTCATTCCCGGAAAACAGCTGGCGGCCATCTACGACAAATGGGGACCGCGCCTGCTCGAGGCCAACGTGAGAAGCTTCCTTCAGGCACGTGGCAAGGTGAACCAGGGCATTCGCAACACGATCCGCGACGAGCCGCACATGTTCTTTTCCTACAACAACGGCCTCAGTGCGACGGCCGACGCGATCGATTTGGAACAGACCGATCTTGGGCTCCGACTGGTGCGGGCGAACAATCTGCAGATCGTGAATGGCGGCCAAACGACTGCTTCACTGCACGCTGCGCGCAAGGCTTTCGCAGAACAGTTGGAACTTGTCCACGTACAGATGAAGCTGACCATCGTGCCGCGGGAACAATCCGAACAAGTGGTTCCGCGCATCTCGGAATATGCGAACAGCCAGAACAAGATTAGTGCGGCCGACTTTTTCGCCAACCATCCTTTCCACATCCGGACGGAGGAGCTGTCGCGCAAGGTCCTGGCGCGGGGAGAGGACGGGTATCGGGACACAAAATGGTTCTACGAGCGCGCGAGGGGGCAATATGCCGACGAACGTGGTCGAAGGTCCATCGCGGAGCGCAAGAGGTTCGATGCCGAGTTTCCGCGTTCCCAGTTCCTCACGAAGACCGACCTGGCCAAGTTCGAGAACACCTGGGCCTGCATGCCGCATATCGTGAGCCTCGGCGCGCAGAAGAACTTCGCGGAGTTCGCAAAGCACATCGGCAAGCGGTGGGGCACCGATGGCGCGGCGTTCGATGAGCTCTGGTTCAAGCGCATGATCGCGAAAGCCATCATTTTCCGCGCAACCGAAAAACTGGTCTCGGGCGCGGAATGGTACGAAGGCGGCTACCGCGCCAACATCGTAACCTACGCGATTGCCAAGCTCGTGCATGATGCAGAGGAACGGGAGATGGTCGTCGACCTCGACGCCGTCTGGAGATACCAGGACGTCTCGCCCGATCTGAAGGCGGCCTTGTTGGTGGCAGCGGCCGAAGCGCAGGACGTCATCACGCACCCGCCCGAGGGCGTACGCAACTTCAGCGAATGGGCCAAGAAACAGGCCTGTTGGAAGAGATTGGAAGATCGTGAGTTGATCTATTCGGAGGAATTCGACCGTGTTCTGATCGCGCCGGAACTGGCCAATGAGCGCGCGAGAGAGGCTCGCGCGGACAGGGCTGTAGAGACCAGCGTCGAGGCGGAGCTCGAAGTGCACAGGCTCGGTGCCGCGTTCTGGGCAGAGGCACGAAGCTGGGCACGGGAACGGGGGCTTCTGTCCCCGCGAGAAAACGGCGTTCTGGAAACCTGCGCCGCGATCCCGAGCAAGATGCCGTCGGACAAGCAGTGCGCGATTGCGATGAGCGCGCTCAAAAAGCTCCAAGATGAAGGATTCTCAAACGCGAGCCTCGAACTGACGAGCTGACGTTCAAAGGGTTTCGAATACAGGTAGCAGGGTGTCAGCAATCTGCCTTGCGAGAAATGGTGGCACTGCATTTCCAACCTGAACGAATTGCTCGGTGCGATTACCCATGAAGTGGTAGTTGTCGGGAAAGGTTTGTAGTCGCGCGGCCTCGCGCACCGTCAAACTACGACACTGCGTTGGGTCGGGATGAATGAAGTAGTGCCCGTCCTTCGAGATGTGGCTTGTTACCGTGGAAGCCGGAGCTGTGCCGATCTGAACGCGGAACCTGTCGTTGAACTTGCCTGTCTTCCAGTTCTTGTGTTCTGGAGCGAGGATGTCCGGGAACTGGTGTGCCCGTGGGCTGACTCCCTCGGCCTTCGCGAAGCAGGCGGCATATAGATAGCGCGCAAGATCGGACGGCATGTGTCCACGAGTTTCGTGCCCCGAGACACCGATGAGTTTCGGGTCGTCGAGAAACGCGGAAAGCTCCGGCTGCAGTTTCCTGGACAGGGGTTTTCTTGCGTGGCTCGAACGCCCCGTCTGCGAAGTCGTCAGAAGTCGTTCCTCGACCCGATCCAGCTCGTCCAGAAAACCGCTGAAGTTCTCGCCCGGATAGTCCCGGATGATCTTACCGACTGTCTCCATGGCGTCGACCACCGCATCGTACCAAGCGTGCTCGTCATCGCGTTGGCTCAAGCCACTTCGCAGCCGCGGCAGGCCCGTAAGCATGTCTCTGACCGGAACCAAGGCGTTTCGCCGTTGAAGTCGCGGGATGAAGTTACAGGCGACATCCGACCTGATCCCGACGATGATGACCCGGTGCCGTGCCTGTGGAATTCCGTGGTCCTCGGCGCGGATAACGAAGTCCTGTGGTTCGGGTTTTGCGTCTGACTGGACGCCGGCCGAAAGGGAAACGAGCCTGTAGCCCGAGCCAGCGCGCTCTAGGTCGGAAACGACCTGTTCGAAGATCGCCAACCCCTCGACGGAGGAGGAAAGCATACCCTTGACGTTCTCCATGACGAACACCGCAGGGTTCAACTCGTTCAGGACGCGGCAATACTCGCGGTAGAGGAAGTGCCGGTCGTCATCCTTCGGCCTGTAATCCCGGATACCGGCGTTTCTCGACCGTCCTGCGAGGGAATAGGCTTGGCAGGGGGGGCCGCCAATCAGGAGAGTGCGATCACCGGCCAATCGCTTTGTCGCAGAAATCCTCTCGGAAAGTATGGCAGCAGTCTCCGGTTTTCCGAGCTCTGCGCATAGCGCTTCATTTTCGGCAGCTTTCCATTGCCGAGGGTACAGCTCTTTCCAATCCGGGCATTCGTGCTTACCGGCAATCCATGAATAGTAGTCCGGAGGATATTCTTCAAATTGTCGCAAGAATGCGCGGAGTCTCAGTGTCTTGTGCGCAGCACGATCCTTCTCGATCGAGACGGCAATTTCATAGGCGCGCGACCCATCGCTCCCCCTGCAGGAGGAGAATCCTTCCCCGAGCCCTCCCGGGCCTGAAAACAGATCAACGATTTGAACGGGTTCAGACACTTCACTGCTCCTGCTTTACCTCTTTCCAAGTTTTAACAGACGTGGCAAGGAGAAGAGGTGGTGGACATCGTCGATGCCGAGACCCGCTCACGCATGATGGCAGGGATCAAGGGAAAGAATACCAAGCCCGAGTTGGCTCTCAGGCAGGCATTGCACGCGCGCGGTTTCCGCTTCCGACTTCATTCGAAGAAGGTCCACGGGCGACCGGACCTCGTTCTGCCGAAGTATCGCGCTGTCGTCTTTGTGCACGGCTGCTTCTGGCATCGGCATGAGGGATGCGGCTACGCCACCACTCCCGCAACGCGCTCGGAGTTCTGGCAGGCCAAATTCGCGGCGAACGTTGCACGGGACAGCTCCGTTCGCGGAGCGCTGCTTGATGAGGGTTGGCGCGTGGCGACGATTTGGGAGTGTGCCTTGCGTAAGCCCGACCAGGTTTCCGTGGCCACCGACCGTCTTGCAGAATGGCTGGTGGCTGTAGGTGACACGCTCGAACTCGGTGACAACGAGGCTTCGGCACACGTAAGAGAAGGTGAGGACGTCGGCTCTTCCCGCTGATTGACCCAGCGCAGCAAGGGTATGATCCGCCTGTTGAATGTTCGATCCGGGTTCCTTCTCACGAACGGCACTGACATCGAAGTGTGCAGCTAGCGCGTCGAAAACACATAGATATTTCTGATAGTTGCAAGCTATTCACCAAATCGGCACAGTCATGAGGTCCGGAGAATGTCGGCCCTGAGAGACGGTTTCCGGGGCTCTTGGTACAGGGGCCAGTGCTCAGCCCCTAGCGAATAACCCTCGAAAACAACGGAAAAATCCGGCCTCCGCCGTATCGGGAGAACGCTTTCGCGAGGGCAAGTGGCGGTGGACGCGGGACTGACGTCGAACCTTCTCTGCCACCTAAGCCATTGATCTCGTTGGGATGAACCTCCAGTTCGAATTCCGGCTGATGCTAATGCGACAGAAATCCAACCCACTTAGAACCGGATGTAAGGCATCATAGCCAAGGGGATGATCATGGGGCTGTTCTTTAAGCAGGAGAATGTGGAGCGTTTGGTCATGGCCTGACGCTACCCGGCACCCCACCGAGGCTCAAGCCGAGCTGCTCTGACAGAGCCATCTGGCTACAATCGTTCGGGATCCGGCTTCAAAGCCCGACCCAAATCCCGCCTTCTTCGCTTGACCGCGCTGCGGCCGAGATGAAGCGCACGCCAGCCAACCCGTCCGACACCGTCGGCAACAGGATGTTGATGCTCGGTTTCGTGCCGCCCCGATACGCACGCACTTGGCCGGCCGCCTCGGCATAGAGCGTGGCAAAGGCCTCAAGATAGCCTTCCGGATGGCCTGCTGGAAGGCGACCTGGCGTAGCAACGCCATCGCCCCCATGCTGCAAGGTTCGAGTTGGCTTCTCGATAGGGGTATACTGCAGATCGTCGGGTCGTTCGTGATCCCAAAGAAGGCCACCAGCCTCGCCGGCCACGCGAATGCGAAGACCATTCTTGGATCCGGGCGCAACCTGGCTTGCCCAGATCATGCCCTTGGCCCCGCTCTCGAACCGGAGCAGGACCGCCGCATTGTCATCAAGCGCCCGGCCCGGTCCGAAAGCCGTCAGATCCGCCAGCACTGCAGTTGGGACAAGCCCGGTTACGAAAGTTGCAAGGTTGAAGGCATGGGTTCCGATATCTGCGATGCAGCCGCCAGGGCCAGACTGCGCCGGGTCTGTGCGCCATGCAGCCTGCTTATTGCCCGAGATCTCGACCGGCTTGGCTAGCCAATCCTGCAAATACTCCACCTGAATATGGCGGACGCGGCCGATTCGACCGGCCGCAATCAGGGTCCGCGCCTCGCGGACCATCGGATAGCCGGTGTAGGTTTGCGTCAGGATAAAGGGCAGGCCAGTCTCGGCGACCAACGTGACCAGCGCCTCAGCGTCTTCGACGGATGTTGCAAGCGGTTTGTCGCAGATTACAGGAATTCCAGCGCGTAGAAAAGTCGTGGCCACCGGGACATGCAGATGATTGGGCGTAACAATGGCCACGGCATCTATGCCGTCTGTCCGTGCCGCCTCGGCCTTTGCCATCGCAGCGAAGCTGCCATAGCTGCGCTCAGCCGCGATCCCCAGGTCCGCCGCTGATTCAGCGGCCCGGTCCGGGTCTGACGAAAACGCCCCGGCCACCAGTTCCCATTGGCCATCCAATCGCGCCGCAATGCGGTGCACGCCACCGCTGAAGGCACCCTTGCCGCCCCCCACCATGCCAAGTTTCAGGGACATTTATAGTACTCCTGCGATCCACACACTGCGCTACGTTCTGCCAGTGCACCCTTAAGCGGCGACAACACGGCCCGAGGCGTCAAAGAGATGGTAATGTTGCGCTTTGGGTGCGACCGACAACGTTGTGCCAGCTGCGACCTCTGCAGTGCCGGGCAAGCGAACGGTCATCAATTCTTCGTCCCCGATATCGAGGTAGATGAAACTGTCGGCACCAAGGCTCTCGGAATGGACCGCCACACCCGTCCAGGCGCCGCCTTCGCCGCCGACGATGTCCAAATGCTCGGGCCGGACGCCCACATGGTGCGCGGGGTAAGCCGCCGCCTTTGCACCCGACAGGATGTTCATCTTCGGCGAGCCGATGAACTGCGCCACGAACAGCGAGTTAGGTGTGTTGTACAGGTCCATCGGCGTGCCGATCTGTTGTATCTCGCCATCCTTGAGGACCACGATGCGATCGGCCATGGTCATCGCCTCGACCTGATCATGGGTGACGTAGATCATTGTCGTGTCGGGAAGTGCGTCGCTGAGGCGCGAGATTTCGATACGCATTTTTAGCCGCAACGCCGCGTCGAGGTTCGAGAGCGGCTCGTCGAACAGGAAAACCTTCGGATTGCGCACAATGGCGCGGCCGATGGCGACGCGCTGGCGTTGGCCGCCCGACAAATCCTTCGGCTTGCGCGCCAGGTAGGGCTCCAGATGCAGCGTATCGGCTGCTGCGGCCACGGCGGCATCGCGCTCGGCTTTCGGCATCTTGGCGATGCGCAGCGCGTAGGCCATGTTTTCGGCCACGGTCATGTGCGGGTAAAGCGCGTAGGTCTGAAACACCATCGCGATACCGCGCTGCGACGGTGGAGTGTCGTTCACCACCCGCCCATCGATGGCAATGGTTCCCGAGGTGACAGCTTCCAGCCCGGCAATGGACCGCAGCAGGGTCGACTTGCCGCAACCGGAGGGGCCGACGAAGACGATGAACTCTCCTGATTTGATGTCGAGGTCGATGCCTTTGAGCACGTCCACGGTCCCGAAACTCTTGCGCAGGTTGGTGATTTTGATGTCGGACATTGTGTCCTCCGGGGGCTGAAGGGGGGAAGCTGCGGGCGGTCTAGCGGACGAACACGGCCTTCTCGGTTTCGCGGGCGTCAAACATGCGGAATGCGGTTTCGGCCTCGGCCAGAGCGAAGGTATGGGTGGCCAGCCGCTCAAGATCGATGTTGTGCGTCTGGATCAACTGCAGGATGTCGGCGTATTCGTCGATGCTGAAATACCAGGAGCCGAACACGGTGACCTGCTTGCGGATCAGTTGCTCACTGGGCCTGATCGTGGTCGAGGCGGCCTCGCCCACCATCGCCAGTTTGCCCATCGGAGCAAGCGCATCGAGCGCCATGTTGTGGGCGACGCTTTGTCCGGAGCAGTCGATAGCGCCAGTCAGCCCCTCGCCGCCCGAGAATTCCTTGATCTGATCGGCGGCGGTGGCATCGCGGGGGTCAAGCACGAGGTCGGCCCCAAGAGACAGCGCAAAGGCCCGGCGTTCCTCGATCGGATCAAGTGCAACAACCCGTCCGCCCATTGCCTTTGCGGCCAGCGTCCCTGCCGTCCCCATTGGCCCCATACCCCAGATCCCGACGCGCGACAAACCGTTCACCCCCAGCTTGCGTGCTGCAGAGAACAGCGTGCCGAAAGCATCGGTCGAAATCGCAGCGGCGAGATGCGACATGCCCTTGGGGCTTTTCAGAAGGTTGCGGGCCGGAACCTTCAGAAACTCGGCATTGCCGCCATCCATGGTGAAGCCTAGACATTTCCACTTGGCGCAAAGATAGAAATGCCCGGTGCGGCAGTGATGGCAAACGCCGCAACCAACTCCAAGATAGACCGCGACATTGTCGCCTTCAGCAAACTCGGTTACGGCTTCGCCGACCTTCACGACAACGCCCGCAGGTTCATGGCCGCAGACGAATTGGTTCGAGTCGCCTCCCGAGATCACCGCGTTGCCGTAGTAAAGGCTCAGGTCGCTGCGGCAGATGCACGAGGCCTTGATCTCGACGAGAACCTCATCAGGGCCAATATCGGGCACCGGCACGGCGCGAACTTCTACCTGCTTGTTGCCCGGCAGGAAAACGGCGGTCATTTTAACCATTCTGGATCTCCATCCATGGAGGGTGTCACTTGACTGCACCAGCCGACAGGCCGCGCACAAACGAACGCTGCATGGCCAAGAACAGCACCAAGAGCGGGGCAAAGGCGATCAGACCGGCAGCAGCGATGCCGCCATAATCGACGCCGTAACGTCCTTGCAGGCTTGCCGCGCCAACCGTGATGGTTTTCAGCGTTTCGGTTTGCAGCACAACAAGCGGCAGAAGGTATTCCTGCCAGGAAAACAGAAAGACAATCAGCGTCAGGGACATGAGGCCCGGCCGGGCCAACGGCACCACCACGGTAAGGAACCCGAAAAGTGGTGTCGCGCCGTCCATGGTGGAGGCCTCAATCAACTCATCGGGGACTTCCTGCATGACGGTGCGCATCATGAATACCGAAAACGGCATCAGCAGCGCCGCCTGCGGAAGGATGACTCCGATATGGGTGTCGATCACCCCCATCGCCTGCAGGTTGCCGTAAAGCGCCACGATAACCGAAGGCGCTGGCACCACGAGCCCGGCAAGGAACAGCGCGAACAGCGCCTCGCGGCCGCGAAACCGCATCTTCGCGAAGGCGTAACCGGCCAGCGGCGCGGTCAGCAGCACAAGGATGGTGACCGCCACCGAGATCTTGAGCGAGTTCCAGAAGAAGGTCGAGAACCCGCTTTCGGTCCAGACGCGCACATAGTTGGCCGTCTCGATCGGCCATGGCAGGCTGAGCGGCCCGTCGAAGAGATCAGATTCGCTGCGCATCGAGGCCAGCAGCACAAGGTAGACCGGCGCCAGCGCATAAAGGGCGAAGAGCGCGAGGATGATCGTCTGCGAATGTTTGGTGAAACGGTTCATTTTGCCCTCAGAAGCCGGAAGGCGACCGCGCTGAGGCTCAGCACGATGACCAGAAGCACGACGGACAGGACCGAGGCGTAGCCGAAGTCGCCGACCAAGAAGAAGGTCTTGTAGACATGGGTGGTCAGCACCTCGGTGGCATAGCCGGGGCCGCCCTGGGTGGTGACCCAGATCAGGTCGAAGAAGCGCATTGCTTCAATGGCGGCATAAAGGCCGAGGAACAAAGTGGAGTTGCTCAAGAGCGGCACGGTTATGTCGCGAAACTTGCGCCACCAAGGCGCGCCGTCGACTTCAGCCGCCTCGTAAAGCGAGGGGTCGATCGATTGGATGGCGCCAAGGTAGATCACTACGCAAAAGCCAAAGAAGGTCCAAGCGCCGACCACGTTGAGTGACACCAGCGCTGTGCTTTCCTCGGCAAGCCACGCACCGGCGAGGTTGCCGAGACCTACCATGTCGAGCCCGTAATTGAGCAAACCGAACAAGGGGTTGTAGATCCAGCCCCAGATGATCCCCGCGACCACCAGCGGGATGGTGCGGGGGATGAAGTAGATGGCACTCATCACCTGGATAGTGCGCGGGCTCCGCTCTGCTAGGATCGCCGCAAGCAGCAGGCCCGCCAATAGCGGGAAGGCCAGTGTCAGCACGACCCAGATCGCATTGTGGCCAAGTGCCGCCCAGAACACCGTATCCGATCCAAGGCGCGCATAATTGGCGAAGCCGACGAATTCCTGCAAGATGCCGTTGTCCCAAGAAAAGAACGAGTAGGCCGTCACCTGCAGGATCGGCACCACTACGAAAGCGCCGTAGAGCAACAGCGCCGGCAGAATAAAAATGTAGGCGGGGCGCGAGGACATTGCTGTGCATCCTTCATGAGGTGCGGGAGTTGGCGGGTCGCTTCCTGCGGCCCGCCAGAACTTGCTCAGGGAATCCAGCGCTCTCCGTTCGCGCCAGCAGTTTCCCATGCCGTCTGCATGGTCTGCAGGAATTCCTCGGGCGTGACCTCACCGCCGACAAGGCGCTGCAACTCGGGGTAGAGAACCTGCGTCATGCTTTCGGGCAGAGTCGTGTGCAGATCGTAGAAATTTGCGTCGGGTGTTGCGAGACCACCGGTGAAAAACTCCTGCACCACCGGGTCCGCCCCCCATGCTGCCAATTCCTCGGGCGTAGTGCCGATGGGCACAGTGTAGCCCTTCTGCACCCAGACCTGTCGGCTTTCGGGCGAGACAAGGCAGTTTAGGTAGGCGGCCGCTGCATCGCGGACTTCGGGTGTTGCAGTCGCAGAAAGTTGCCATTGCGACCCCTCTCCCCACATCGTCCCCGGGGCCACGCCGTCGGCGATGGGGGGCAGCATGAAGACGCCAAGGTCGAATTCGGCACCACGGATCATGTCCTGCAGCACCCAGGTGCCGGTGATGGTCATCGCCGCCCGGCCCGACAGGAACAGCGCATTGGCCTCGTCATAACCGACACCGTTAAAGCCGCGCGGAAAATAGTCGGCTTCGGCCCAGGCCTGGAACGTCTGAGCGGCCTGCACGAAGGCCGGGTTGGTCCACGGTTCGTCGCCGAAAAGCACCTTCTCCTCCAACGCACGCCCGGCGGTCAGGCCGAGGATCAGGCTGAAGGTGTTGGTCGCGGGCCAGCGGTCGCGGTTGCCGAAGGCGACCGGGATGATCCCGTCGGCCTTGAGCGTCTCGACCAGCGCCTGGAACTCGGCATAGGTGGTGGGCACCGTCAGGCCTTTTTCGGCGAACAGGGCCTTGTTGTAGTAGACCCCCATCAGGTCCTGCTCCATCGGCAGCCCGTAGACCTTGCCTTCGTAGGAGTTGCGGCCCTTGTAGAACTCGTTGACCTGATCCCAGCCATACTTGGCATAGTAGTCATCAAGCGGCGCCAGCGCGCCAACGCGGGCATAGCCGGACAGCACCGACGCGGCGGGCCAGGTGTAGGCCAGATCGGGCGTCTTGCCCGCTGAAACGGCCAGACGATAGCTATCGCGGATGCCAATGGAGGGGGCGATGGTACGCAGCACCTCAGTACCGTTCAGCGATGGTTTGCACGTGGCGATCAGCTCGTCCATCGCCGGACCGGCGGCGGTGATGCCGCTTTGCGCAAACTGGTCCCACTGGGTCACCACAATGGTGTCCTGCGCTGCAGCCTGCGTGGCGATGAACAGCACCAAAGGTGCGCTACAGGCGGTTCGTGTCATGTTCATTCCTCCCAGTTGGAATTGCCCCGCTGCCCCGATCCGGGGCTGGGGGGAGTTTTTAGAGAATGGACTTCAGGTAGGCGTGGGCACGGCGGGCCATATCGTCCGGCTCGACGTTACGGCGGTTGAAGCCGATTTCCATTGCCAGGTAGCCATCGTAACCGATGTCACGAAGCGCCTGGATCAGCGATACATAGTCCACCACACCGCTGCCTGGTGCCTCGCGGTTCACGTCGGCCAGATGTATGTGCCTAAGCCGCTTTCCGAGCCGGTAGACATAGTCGGTTGGGACCTCGTTGCGGTAGAGGCTGTGGTAGGTGTCGAACATCGCGCCGACGTTCGGCCGGTCAACCGCATCCATCAGCGCGATGACATCGTCGCAAGAGTCGATCAGGTTGCTGTCCGCCGATGTCGGCTCGACCGCGACGGTAACACCTGCCTTAGCGGCGTGGTCAGCGACCTCGCCCAAGGCGGCGGTTGTCCATTCCAGAGCCTGCGGCCGCGCGGTCCCGAACACCTGCCACCCGGCGACGTAGAGCAACGTCGGCGCGCCCCATTCGGCGCAGAGGTCGGTGACTTTCTTGTACATGTCGATGGCGGCAGCGCGTTCAGCCGCATCGGGGGAGGCGACGTTGTAGCCCGCGCCACCTCCGGGTGCCGGCAACATGCTAGAAACGGCAATCCCCTCCCCATCAAGGACTTGCCGGATCTCGCGCCGGCGGGCCGCATTAAGATAATCGGGAAAGGCATGCGGCGCAGCGGCCCCGATCTCGATTCCGTCATAGCCGATCCGCGCAAGGCGCTTGATCGCCTCTTCCAGCGGATAGGACGGCACCCAGACCGGAAAACCGGAATAGACCCAAGTGTTGAATGCAAGTTTCATGATGCCCTCCCAAGCTCACTGTCGCGACCAATCATCCACCGACGCAGGTTGTTGACCGCGCCCCACCTTGATGGACCCCCGGGGGTTATCCCAGGCAGCAAGATGACCATACTGGACACTGAAAATCGCCAATACCCACCAACTTGTCCAATTTGGACATCGTAGGCGTCGGCGTCCAAAACGGACATGTGGACGTGGCCTTTGCTAGTCGGATACAGATTGGACAGATTTCCATCCGGACAATTCGGACCAATCGGTTCCATATCTTCAGGGGGGCGCAAGATTGACCAATCCTGCCACCAAAGGCCGCCATCGCACCGAGCATGAACGTCCGGAGGGCCCCTACGAAGTTGTTGACTCGAAATCTGCCGGACAAAAGGCGATCCGCGACGAACAGATTCGCTTTGTCGATTTCGTCGGCCAGATATACGACGGCGCAGAAACTCTGCTTGGTCCCGCTGGCCATCAGCGCGAGATGCGCATGATCCTGCATCTGATCGGCAGCCATTTTGACGGCCAGTTGGTAACAGGCTCTTCGCTGGCCGCTGCGTCGGGGCTCAGCTACGGAACCGCCCTTCGGACCATCGACGATCTGGACGAGCGCGGCCTTTTGGTTCGGCGTGAGCGAACGGCATCGGGGCGGTCACACTCGTTGCACCCTTCGGCTAAGTTGCTAGCCCGTTGGCGTCAGTTCGCATACCGCGGCGACGCGCTGATGCGTGGCACACTACGAAAGGAGGCGACGCCGAAGCCACGTCGCACGGCGCCGCCGACAGTCCTGCCGCCGCCGTCGGTGCTGGACACAAAGCTGAGCCTCGGCGGCGGTCTGCGCGTTCTGGTCCACGCGGATCCGACCTTTATGGCGATGCTGAACCTTAAGCGTCAGTTTGAGATGATCATGGGCACGGGCATCGAAAGCCGCGCGCACTCCATCGACCGGCTGCGCGTCGAGTTGAGCGCCAATGCAAAACGGGCGGTATCGCAGTATGACATCGTGGCGGTCGATCTGCCCTGGTTCGGTGAGATGGCGGAGGAAGGTCGTCTGTTACCGCTGGACGCCCTGATCGCCGAAACCGGGTTCGACCAGTCCGATATCTATCCCGATGCGCTTGCCAGTTCATCCTGGCAGGGCGTGCAATACGGCGTACCGATAATGGTGTCCGGAGAGATACTGGTCTACCGCAAAGACCTTCTGGCCGCCGCTGGGCTGGAACCTCCACGAACCGTCGAACAGACTCTGGTGGTAGCGCGGACCCTGCACGACCCTAAGGCAGGGCTGGCAGGGATAAGTTGGAACGGCGGTCGAGGAACGCCCCTTGGCCATACCTTCCTGATGATCATGAGCGCCTTCGGACAGCCTATCATCGACCTGCGGCCCACCAACGATGGCTTTGACGCCGAACACGTTGCGCCCGCCAACATGCGTCCGATGTTCCAATCCGACGCCGCCCGGCAGACAGTGGAGTATCTGCTCGATCTGCTGGAAGTATCGCCGCCGGGCATCTTACAGATGAACTGGTACGACCGGGCGCGCAGCTACGCCACGGGAAGTGCGGCAATGGCCTATTCACATTCGATCCTGGCACCTATTCACGAAACCGACCAAACCTCGCCGGCGCATTTGTGCACAGGTTACGCCCCGCATCCGACGGGGCCCAAAGGACGGCCGATCGTTCCGATGGGAGGCTATTCACTGGCTATCCCGGCCAACATAGCGGCCAATCGCATCGGCGAAGTCTGGCGAGCGCTGCAAGCCTTCACCACAGCGTCGGCGACCAAGCTGTACCTTGCCAACGGCAGTCTTGCGAGCCCGAGGACCAGCGTGAGCCGCGACCCCGAGGTGGCGGCATTGTCCCCACTGATCTCGGCTATAGATGAAATGGCTGGGAAGGGGTACATGCGGATGTGGCCTCGCCCTCCGGTTCCCGGCATAGCCGATCTCATCGCCATCGCAGGCGAGGAGATACACGACGTTCTTAGCGGCACCAAGACAATGCGCGAGGCGCTGACGACGGCCCAAGGCCGTGCCGAGTATCTGCCGCAGTTCCGGAAGAACTCTTAGCGGATTCTCGAGGGTAACCTAGTTAGCGTTCAGCCCATGCGCCCGCGCCCCCAGTTTTTCCTTCCAGAACCCTTCTCGAGCAATGATGTCCGTAAGAGCCATGTCGGGCGATGCGATCTCGAGGATAGATACCGTGTAATCTCGATGGCCTCCCGCTCGAAGCAACGCATTTCCTCCGTGGCCATTCGCAAGATATGAACGCCATCGCCCAATGAAGCCATCCACCCCTGCCGCAGACCCGACGTACTGTTCGCCAATAGCCGTCACCAAGAGATAGATCCCTCGAACGCGCTCCAAAGCTCCAATCCAGGACTCTGGGAACGTTGGGATTTCGCTGATCCGCGCTCGAAAGGATGAAAAACCAGGGAAAGGCGGCTCATACGGCTGCTGCCGTAGCTCCAGGATTTCCTTCTCGTTTCTGCTTGCCCACTGTGACCAGGCACGCGTACCAGCGCCCCAGCGAACCAACAGGCGCCCAGCATATGCAGTATGCTCTGACCCCCTTTACTCATCCACCTGAAACCAGAGCCGATGGTTGAAATTGGCGCGGTTGCGCGTTGTGAGCAATGGGCGAGCGGCGGAGCGTTTCCGTTTCGAGAAGCCGGTCGCCCATTGCGGTGAGTTTGGCAGCATAGGCTGCGGGTGTGAGATAGCCGAGCGCGGAGTGCGGCCTGGTTGCGTTGTAATCAGCGACCCAGCGCGCGACGGCAGATCGTGCGTGGTCGAGGCCAAAAAACAGCGTCTCATTCAAGAGTTCGTCCCTCATCTTGGAATTGAAGGCTTCGCAGATTCCGTTCTGCATGGGCTTTCCCGGTGCGATGAAGTGCCAAGGCACCCCTGCGTCTTCGCTCCAGGCCAGCATCGCATTGGAAGTGAACTCCGTGCCGTGGTCGCTGACGATGAGTCCAGGCTTGCCGCGCCGCTCAATCAACGTTGTGAGTTCCCTTGCAACGCGGCGACCTGAGATGGAGGTATCGACGACCGCAGCCAGGCACTCCTTCGTTACATCGTCGATGACGTTGAAGATGCGGAAGCGCCTACCATGCGCGAACTGGTCATGGACGAAATCGACAGACCAGCGTGCATTCGGCATGACCATGCTCAGCAAGGGTGCGCGTGTGCCACTGGCCTTCTTGCGGCCCTTCCGCTTTCGCACGGACAGGCCTTCCTCACGGTAGATCCGTTGCGTCTTCTTGTGGTTCACCGAATGGCCTTCTCGCCGCAGCAAGACATGCAGCCGCCGATAGCCGAAGCGGCGCCGTTCGCCCGCCAGCGTCCGCAGGCGCTCGCGCAGATCTGTATCGTCTGGTCGGCAACTGCGATATCGGATGGAGGTCCGGTCCGCTCCGACCACGGAACACGCCCGCCGCTCGCTCATCTCGTGATGCTCCACAAGGATCGCGACGGCTTCGCGCCTAGCGGCGGGCGTTACCACTTTCGCGACAGCAAATCCTTCAAGGCAGCCTGATCCAAAAGCGACTCTGCCAACAACCGCTTCAGACGGGCGTTCTCGTCCTCAAGCTGCTTCAGGCGCTTCGCGTCCGAAACATCCATGCCGCCAAACTTGGCCTTCCACGCGTAAAAGGTCGCTTCCGACATCCCGTGCTTGCGGCACAGTTCCGTCGTCTTCGCCCCAGCCTCCTGCTCTCGCAAAATCCCAATGATCTGCTCTTCCGTGAACTTCGATCTCTTCATGTCCGATCCTCTCAGTGGGCCGGACTCTAGCATCAGATGGAGGAGTTATCGGGGGTCAGAGCAAACCTTCTCCACGTTAGCAGAAGGATTGGAGTTCGTTGCGCTAGTCCCAAAGCAGTCGCATAAACAAAGATTTATGGATCGCGTTTTACTGTCGACTGGTGGCTCTTGCATACTCTGCTGAGTGCGCCAGCAAACCCAAGATGAAGGCTTTGAGGGTGGCTCCGGTTTGATCTCGATCAGCGGGATCAACCCCAAGAACCCCCAAGATTACGTCTAAGGCATTGGCACCAACATCGCCGCCTGTCGACCAAGTTACGGCTTCGTCGCGTGGTTGCAGCGACGCAGAGATTGGCGCCGCGACCCAAACTTGGCGAGCGATTTGACTATCCGTATCGACACTTCTGATTTCGCGATACTTTTCAATCTTCTGCAGACGATCCCACACATTTCCGACGGTTGTGTATTTTGCGTCGATCACAGCGGCATATGCGAGCCGGTAGTCGCGCAGATCGGCGCTTGGCGCCAAGATCTCCAACACTATGTCCGGCGTCCATGGAGAAGCTGAATTTCCGCGGTAAAGAGAATCCATACCCTGCGCCGCTTCGCGCGGGAGGATGGTGGGTTCATAGCGCAGACGCACGATACGTTTGTCCGGGGCTTCAAAATCGATGGCCGCATTGCGATCTAGATCGACCGAGAAACGATCTCTTGCTATCGGCTCGAATATTGAATTGTGCGAAATGCAAGACAGCCCAGCGGCTTGTAGTGCTGCAGAGAACTGGAAAAAAACCCACTGCTCGAAGATCGTTTCGATCGACTTGGCACCTTCCGCGTCTCCTTGCTCCACAACAATCGCTGTGTTGTTCAGGAAAGCCAACATCAATCTCGCGGCACGCGCATACTTTGGATGGCTTCGGAAGAAGGGGCCGTTGAAACTAGCAAGAAAGCCCTGTCGGCCCATTCGGGTGACAGGTACGGAAAAACTCTGCATCGCCCTGTGGACCTCGGTCATCGTGCCTTCGCAGGCATCGACGATTTCCTGCAACCTCGCGATCTTCGGGTCCTCGCGCAGTTCAATGAACCGGGCCAATGCTGCGTCAGCACTTCCATAGCTGCGTTTTTGCGCAAGGCGCATCTCACGCTCCGACCGGGCACGCCTAAGGCTACGCTCGACTCTCCGCCGGAGGAGATCCATGAACGCGACGAGCACCCGGTTCTCTCGAGTGTTCCTGACCTGTTCCGATGTCGCAAGTTCCACAAGCCTGCCGGATCGCACGGCGTCGCGAGCGGTAAGGCCTCGGTGGGCAAACCGCTGCACGACATCGGGTGTGAGCCGCTCTCCCGGCCTAAGCGGCCGAGTTATCTGCATTGGTCGGAGTTCCGTGTGAGGATCCTCGAGAATATCAGCAATGACTGGAGAGAAGCACTTCCAGAAGCGCCGGATCTGGCTCAGTTCCAGACGTGCCGTTAGAGGCTGTACACCGCTACCGTGGGAAGAGGGAAGCTGCGCCAACGCAAGACGGGATTTCGAGATCAGATCGAGTAACAACTCGACACTAATGCGCCGCATGTCTTCGAACATGGCGTCATATGCGTTCTCGGACAGCTTGCTGGGCTCGACCAACGCGAGAGTTCGCGCAAGAATGTCGCCCGTTGCCGCATCGCGAAGGCTGATCGGGGTCACGCCGGATGCGCCATCCAGACACGGCGATGCCGGCCACTCCAGACGCGATCGGCGCTCCTGCGGTGCTTCAGCGATCGGAATGTCCCCAATCGTTATCTGGTAGGTCACACCCTCGTCATAGTCGTCAACCTCAAAGCCGACGCGTGTCGTTTCCTGCACCTCGAAGCTCTGCACGGATTGAGCCCCGCCAACGGAGGTTTCGAGCAGTGTCGAGCGACCAGTAAAGACGATGAAGCGTGTCATTCTTCCCCGAGGAACACATCGTCGGAAGCGCGCGCGTCAGACTCTAGGCGGGCGAGAGATTTGAGGGTCTTTGGGACGTCGCATATCTTTTCGAGCTTGCCAGAAAGTCGCCTCAAGGCTTCCAGTGCTCCCGGCCGGTACAGCCCCCTGATCTGTGGCAGGATGCGTTGCCGCAGTTGCATATCTAGTGCCTGATCAAAGCTGCAAATGCTCTCGGGAGCATTGGCGATGAAACTGCAGATCGACGTCTGACGCCTATGGGTGAGCCCGCAGCCAAGCATACTCAGGTCTGGTTGAATGTCGCTCAACACCTCAATCGTGCGAGCAGGCACGTTAGTGTTCCGTGTCCACCGATCACGGTCCGACTGAAGCACAGCCTGCCCCTCGACCACCCTAGCCCCGGTCCGAGCATTCATTCCCAGAACGGGAAGACGTTCGTCCACCACGAATTCGATCAGGTTGCACCGATCCAGAAGGCGCATCGACAAGGGACGCGTCGTTTCGTCGAAATTCACGGTGCCTACGATGATCAGGTTCGGCGAGAGTTCGAGACGTGCGTATGGTCGGTAGGGATCATCGTTTCGTACGGCGTTGGGATCGAAGACGCTAATGAACTGACTTCCCGGCGAGCGCGATATCGCCTGAATAACATCAGCAAGGTAGTGTTCAGGCTGCGCAATGTTCAGCTCTTCGAGGCAGGCAGTGAACACCGGAGCGGAGGGTCCAAGGGTCTTGCGTGCATGAGAGGCGAGAATCATTTGATTCAGCAATCCCGAAGCCGCCGGTACGAAGCTGTGTTCGAGCGCGTCGGTATAGCCGAGCAGGTCCGCAGGGCTTGTCCAAGATGGGCTAACGTCCACTGCCAGATAGCCCTTGGCGACGTCCTGTCCTGCAAGAGCTTCCGCATAAAGGACAGGCAGAGACGATTTTCCCGATCCAGACGCGCCGCCCAGAATGACCGGCGCACGCTCCTTAGCGGAAAGGTGAAAAGCCAGAAGATCCTCTCGGTCAAAGATGAAGCCGCAAGCTTCAACATGCGATACGAACCTCTCGAAGAAAGCCGACTCTGACATTGGCGCCCGATCGGGCGCGGACGTTGGGAAGTCAGGCAGGTTGAGCGCGGGTGCCGAGGTTTTCGTCGTTGAAGTCCCTACCGGGGCGTCATCGCCTCTCAGTGACCCCCCAAGGCCGAGGCGACGCAGCAGAGGTTCAATGGCAATATAGTCGTTTAGCAATCCTTTGCGGTCGCTCGACAATCTTTCTGCAACGGCTTCCAGGCTTTGGCTGATCAGGTCTTCTTGAAGGATCAGTTCTTCCCATTTCGCCTCAAGTTCCTGTTTCGCGGCCTGTTCCCTCGCGTCCAGTTCCTCTTGGAGCGCATTGTAACGGCGCGCCCTCTCAGTTTCGAAATTCTCCCTCTCCGCCGCGTAGTCCGCCCTGAGGTTCTCCAACTGGATGCTGAGTTCCTTGATCCGCTCCTTGGCGCGGGCGTCGATCTGCGCCGCTTGCACCTCGACCCGCTTTTCGATTTCCTGCGCAACCGCCTGATCTATCTTTGGCTTGAAGCTGTCATCCGAGAGCAGCGCGTCGAAGATCTGATCCAGCGCGTCGAGTTCCTTGCCCTTGCCTTCCAGCAAGCCGCGGACCCGTGCGATCACGGAAGGGGAAGACTGCGCCTCCTCGGCAAATCTGCCGAGCCGGTCCAAAAACTCGCGCCGCTCCTTTCGAGACAGGAAATCCCTCGAAACCTGCCGGACAGCATCCTGCAAGGACACGAGGTCGACCTCCTGCGCTCCTTCTCGCAACTCTTCATAAAGAGCACCTGTGATGGCGTGGTAGCGAACCGTATGCCCGATCTGATCGTTCGGCTTGCTTGCATCGCGCTGCACGACGACCTGGTGTCGGATTTGGCCGTGACGGCCCTCAACATCACCAGCCTCAATTCGGTAGATAGCATTCGGTGCGACCGGCTTGGTGAAGCGGATTTCCGGCTCGATCAGACGGTCATTCTCGGGTCGATCGAGTTCGACCTTCAGCGGCCCATAGAGGTGGTCCCCAATCTGTACGAGGACATGCCGCGTCGGCTCGTGGTCGCAGCGCATACGAAAATCATCAAGGAGAGCGTTCGGATCGGTGAGATCGGTGCTAGGCATAAGGATCTCGATTAGATCCTTTGGGCCGGGAAGCGTGGGCTGAAGAAGTTGATAGATGTCCTTTTCAGACGACGACGACAGATCGATCGCATCCTCAATCCCGGACATGATGAGACAACCGGGCGGCGCATGTGTTACCCGGGCCTCGCCGCGCAACATCCACCAGGCTCGGCCGCGGTTGGGGAATTCGGATTGCCGGTTGCCGATGACTTCGCCGCTCGCGTCAGCGATTGGTACTACGGTTGAGAAATGGTTTGCACTGGCTCCGGCCTCAAAGCTCCGCTGCCCGACAGCGAAAAAGTACCTTTTTTCCTTTGATGCCAATTGCCTGCTCCCGCTACGTTTGGACAATATGCAGTGTTGCTCTACAGATGTGTGCGACGATCTCACTATTGCACGCTTGGCAGAAGATCAAAAACTTCATGATGAGCTTCTAACCAGCACGCACCCACGGTAGCCACGCCATGGCGTCGCTGCGGGACGTGGCTTTGCGGCACAGCTGTGCCTACGGCCGCAGGGGACAGATCCCGCTTAGCAGCGCCGCCATCCCCGCGCAGCGAATCCCTGCCGCTCCCTAAAACCATGAACCTGTGACCCTGATCGGGCGAAACGCCACGGATGAGGCGCTCGGCGCCTCTCGTCTTCATGTCGCTCGCCTCGACCTTCAGACGCGTTGGATTTCGACTAGGCCAGATAATAAGTTCTTCTCAAAATAGACCCGCACAGTCGTAGGCGGCGGCGGTTGCGCAGGGGTATCCTTTCAAGGCCAGCCGCGAGACTAGAGAAAAAGGGAAACACACTCGAATAAAGGATGAAACTCAGAACATCATAATGAAAAAGCAGGGCTTGATTCCGATTATGGGCCTATTCTCAGCGGAATACAGGAGAACGCCTCGATAACGAGCCTAGCGCGCAGAAAATCTCAGGCCCGCCATAGCGATCACCGATCCGGGCATGACATCGGGACGGCTGCGTGCATTAAGCAGTTTGTCAAACTGCTTTTCGCTGGGCGCCGGGTCGTTATCGGTGCTTCTGTGACGCAGGCTGCGCAAAGGTTTGACCAGCAATTCCGAGAAAGCCTTACGGTCCATTTCCCGGATACCATTCAGGGTTGACATGACTGGTACCAGATCCTCTTCAAGCAGATTCCCCGCAAGATCTTGCCAACGCAGGCGATGAACAGTCAGCAGACCCGCTTCCTCGCCTGCCGCCGTTTCGGCCTCTCCGTACAGCCCGTCAAAGACACGGCGATCAGAGGCAAGCTCAGCAAGGTAGCGCACGAAATTGCTTTCAAAGTCCATCAGGTAAAGGGACGGGTCGCGGCGCGCTCGAACGTGATCGACTGTCAGGCGTACGACAGATCGACGCCCGAATTCCGGCCACTGACGGATGGCGCCTTCAGAGAGCTGGATTTCCAAAGTCCTGCCTTCGTGCAGCTCTTGCCGCAGGACATAGTCAGCATATGGCGCCATTGCGCGCAAGAAACTGACCATGTGCCGGCCGTCGAACCCACCACTGACCTGGGTCTGGTTGACACTGGCGTATTGAAGAATGTCGGCTTCAGCCGCTCGCGCTTCTCGCGCCCTTGCAATCGCGGCTTCTATATCCTCTTGGGTCTGCTCGAATTTCATGGACTGGGCGCGCTCGAGTATCTCGCCCATGTCGATGTTGGACAGTATCTCACCCAGAATGTCAGCGGCCAGAGCTTCCTTGCCGTCGCCCGCCACCACTGCCATGTCTGACGCAATCGTCGTCACCCGATCCAGCATCAGCCCCAAGGCAGCATTGTCGAACCCGTCGTCAGATTGCAGGTTCAAGACCTGGACACGCTTCTTCTGCCCGTAGCGATAGAGGCGGCCGATGCGCTGAACAAGGCGAGACGGGTTCCACGGCAGGTCGTAGTTGACCATCACGTGGCATGTTTCCTGAAGATTCAGACCTTCGCCACCGGCTTCGGTAGAGATGAGAACGCGCGCCGCGCCAGAATTGAAGGCGCGGACCGCCTCAGATTTCTCGTCAAGGGTCATCGAACCGTTGATGCCGACACAGGCGACATCAGGGAGGGCCGCGGCGATGGTCTCACGCAGATAATCCTGAGTGGCGCGGTATTCGGTGAAAACCAGCAGGCTCTCGCCCTGCCCCAGAAGCGGGCGCAGGATTTGACCGACGAATAGATCGCGCTTCGTATCGGCGGTGCGGGCTGCGTGAATTTTTGCAAGCACGTTCAGAACCTGCTCGCGTTCATCCTCGAAGAAGGCGCCAATGCTGCGAATGGTTCCGATCTCGGAAAGATCGTCGCGGTCTTCCAGGTCCTCCTCGGCGGGCAAGCTCGGGTCGAAGGTGCGGTCTGCGCCATCCAGCCGCTCTAGTCTCCGCTCCAGGGCACGTTCAATGGCTGCGAGCGACGAGGAGGCGAGCTTGCGGTAGGTCGTCATCACAAAGCCGATCGCTCGACCGAGCATCTTGTTCCTGGAGGCGTCGCCCGCGCGATAACCTTCTTGGAGGTAGCGTACGAGCGCAGCATTTGAGCGCTGCATTTCGGGCGAAGGGGGCACGCTGAACCGCCGCGTGTCATGACCGCGGAAGATGAGGCGCCCCTCGGCATCGGTCACAGCGCTTTTGCGGTTGCGGATGATGATTTCGCCGACAATTTCCGGGTTCATGCTCAGGCTTGCGATCTCTGCAGCCAGATCCGGCCGTACCAGTTCGAGCAATGCCGCGAAGCGTTTGGTCTTGCCCTGGTGGGGGGTTGCAGTCAGCAGCAGGAAGGCATGTGCCCGGTTGTGGAGGGCGCGCGCGAGAGCGAAGCGTTCGGTCTGTTCGCCGGTTTCAGATTTTCCCAGACGGTGGGCTTCGTCGAAGATGATCGCGTCCCAACCACCTGCTGCGTCGAGCAGCGCAAGATGTTCGGGCCTTTTCGCCAGATCGAGCGAGATTATGACATGGTCGCGTAGCTTCATCGCTTCGCTGTTTTCTGGAAAGAAGTCGCGGTTGTATATTTCGAACAGTCGTCCAAAGCGGCCCCACATCTCGTCCTTCCACTGCTTTGTCAGAGAAGAGGGACAGATGATGAGCACGCGGCGACAGCGGTTTCTCTGGGTAAGTGCGTGCAGGATCAGACCAACTTCGATCGTCTTGCCTAGACCGACATCGTCGGCAATGAGCCAACGGGGCTGTGCCGAAGTGACGACCTTTCGCGCCACGTCCAGCTGATGGGGCAACGGGTCGATGTCGAGCCGCCCGAATGCGCCGGTGTTTGAATTCCAGATACGTAGAGAATTGGCGAGGATGCGTAGGCGCGCGCGTTCCGCGTGGTCGGGATGCAGGCCCGTCTGGTGCTGAGCAGCACGCTGTTCAACCGACTTGGCGTTTGACAGCAGGCGCCAGTCAACCCAACGACTCTCGCCCGTATCGGCGAACTGCACGAGCACTTGATCGAAACCTGCCAAATGGCGGCAAGCAAGAACCTTTCCGGTCCCAAGGGATACACCGCGCTGCGCAACATGCTGAACAAGGTCACCGGGCAGGAACCCAGGCTTGAGTCTTTCAAGACGGCACCATTCAATCGTCTCACCAATCTTCACCTGCCCCTCGACCGGCACGCGGGGTGGGCGCAGATCAAGCAGGATGCCAC
The DNA here is from genome assembly GCF_051132405.1 of Tabrizicola sp. M-4. Taxonomy (GTDB): domain Bacteria; phylum Pseudomonadota; class Alphaproteobacteria; order Rhodobacterales; family Rhodobacteraceae; genus Paragemmobacter. Next base: position 1,233,831 of record NZ_CP128606.1, on the reverse strand, counting down.
GGCCACCCTCGGCCGTCAGCCGGACGATCGCGCCTTTGGATGGAACAATAGGCGTGATCATGCTTGTTTGTCCTTGCTATCTATCGTCGTTGTGGAGCGGCCTTTGCCCGGCTTGACTTTGGAACGTGCTTGAGCAGGTGCGCTGCCCCTTATTGCCACGCCATGGGCAAGAAGATGCTTGAGTTCCTGCGGCACCCATAGGGTAACGCGAGCCCGTTGAACGTCGATTCCGGCAAGTTCGCCGTATCCATGCCCACTCTTGGTATGCAACTGTATCCTTGTCCCGACGGTCAGAGCACAAGCCTGTTCGGGGAATTCATAGCCACGAATGCATCCTGCATCGAGCAATTCGACCATGGTGACTGACTGAAGCCCCCCAAGCCCAAAGTCGTCTTCACGCGCAGCCGCGTCAAACTTCCGATAATTTCGAATCCGAGGCGTTTCCAGGGACATTACTCCGTCCTGCTGCGGAAACTTGCGTTCGAAACGCCATATCGGAAGGCCATGACCGTCGCGGATCTCCATTGTGCCTCCGCGTTTGGATGGCTCTTCGTGGACACCCTCGGAAATGGCGAGAATGAATGGGCGAGAGACGTGTCTGGGCTCTGTTGCACAAATCGCTTGTGAGGATTCATGTTGTGAATCCAGCGTGATAGCTGGGGTACATGAGCAGACCCACAGCCCCAACCTACAAGACCCGGAACTGGCCAGCCTACAACAAGGCGCTGAAGCGCCGCGGCTCGCTGACGATCTGGTTCGATCCCGCCATGACGTGGGAGGCCGCGCCGACCGGCAAGCGCGGGCGGCAGCCCGACTACAGCGACGCCGCCATTCAGACCTGTCTGACGATGAAGGTTCTATTTGGCATGGCGCTTCGCCAGACGACCGGGTTCGTTGAGAGCCTGTTGCAACTGATCGGCCTGAACTGGGCAGTTCCGGATTTCAGTACGCTGTCACGGCGCCAGAAGACCCTGCAGGTGAACATCGCCTACCGCGGGTCAGACGGTCCCTTGCACCTGCTGGTCGACAGCACGGGCATCAAGGTCGAAGGGGAAGGCGAGTGGAACGCCCGTAAGCATGGTGGCAAGAAGCGACGTGTGTGGCGCAAGATTCACGTCGGGATTGATGAGAAATCTCTGGAAATCCGGGCGGCCGAGTTCACGACCAGCGACGTGGGCGATGCGCCCATGCTCCCCGAGTTGCTTGACCAGATCCCGCCCGACCAGGAGATCGCGACCGTCACCGCCGATGGCGCCTTCGACACCCGCAAATGCCACGACGCCATCGCCGACCGGGGTGCCGCCGCCATCATCCCGCCGCGGAAGAACGCCAAACCTTGGAAACCTGACACCGTCGGTGCAATCGCACGCAATGAAATCCTGCGCACATCAAAACGCGTCGGACGAACCATCTGGCGACGATGGAGCGGCTATCACCGCCGAAGTCGTGCAGAGACCAAGATGCACTGCGTCAAGCTCTTGGGGCAGCGGCTATCCGCTCGGGACTTCGACCGTCAGGTCGCGGAGTTCCAGGTCCGTGTCGCCGTCCTCAACGGCTTCACCGCGCTCGGCATCCCCGTCACGGAAGCCGTGGGATGAGTCTGTCCGGGGTAAGGGGAACCTTGGCCTTCAGCTGATTTGTGCAACAGAGCCCTTGCCGCCCATTTCGGGGTGAACCGCGCGACCATCTGGGGGTGGGTGAAGCGGAACGGATTCCCCGGCCCGATCAAGCTTTCCCCGCAAATGTCGCGATGGAAGTGGTCGGAGGTTGAAGCTTGGGAAGATGCCCAAGGCAAGGCGGCCTGACCATGGCGCGCAAAAAGCGAAACCCCGGCGCGCGGGCAAGCGCGACCGGGGCGGGTGATGAGGCGTGTGTGGTGTCAGGATACCCCCAAGAACAGGCTAAGGCAACCCCGCCGCGTAGGTGGCCAGAGGGCGCGTATGTGACCGTCAGACGCGCCCCCGATGAATGGGTGGCCGTCATAGCGCGGTCAGGCGAGGTCCTAGGCCGCGTGGCGTGTTCGTCGCGGGAAGCGGCTTTCGGGCTGGCGTGTAACTATGCCGAAAAGCACGATCTGCCCTGTCTGGTGACACGGGGGCCGCAATGACAGATCGTCACCTTGCCGCCGCGCGGATGCTGCGAATTGCCCTGACCCTTGGCGCGTATCGCTACACGCCCGAAGGCCGCATGGCCGCGTGGCTGGACTTCGCCCGCGTCATCGCCGCCCGCGTTACAGACGAGGAAAGGGCGCTGATCGTCTACTGGACCGCCCGCACCTTGCCCCCTGACCTTCGCGCGCAAATCTTCGACGGCGCGCACTACGGGGCCGATAGCATGGAGGCCCCGGCATGACGATTGACCCGCTTTCTTCGCCCGCCTTCTTGGAGGCAATCAAAGATCATCAGGCGCGCGGAACAGCCGACGATGATAGGGACCATCGCGGCCCGCGCGGGCAAGTGATCATCCCGCAGCCTGAACGCGCGTCCCGCTTCTTTTCCGCCGCCGAACTCGCCAACAGGCCCGTGCCGCCCCGGCAATGGCTGGTGCAAGACTTGGTGCCACACAGGACGGTGACGATCCTTGGCGGCGACGGCGGCACGGGCAAATCCCTTCTGGCCCTGCAACTTGCCACGGCCTGCGCTATCGGCGGGCTATGGGCGGGCTTCCCGGTGAAGGCCGGAAACGCGCTGTTCCTGAGTGCCGAGGACGAGGTGGACGAACTCCATCGCCGTCTTGACGATATCCTGCGGGCCGAGGGCCGCGATTATGCCGACGTGGCGGGCCTGACCCTACGCAGCGTGGCGGGCGAGGATGCGCTTCTAGCCTTCGATACCAACCTAGCCTTGGTGCAATCCGCGCTTTTCACCGAACTGGACGAGCGGGCGCAACTGGACGCGCCCGATCTGGTGGTGATCGACACGCTGGCGGACGTGTATCCCGCCAATGAAAACGACCGGGCCAAGGCGCGGCAGTTTATCGGGATCCTGAGGGGCCTTGCCCTTCGCCGGAATTGCGCGGTGTTGCTTCTGGCCCATCCGTCCCTGTCCGGCCTGTCTAGCGGTTCCGGCACGTCAGGAAGCACGGCATGGAACAACTCTGTAAGGTCTCGCTTATACTTCGAGCGCGTGAAACAAGACGACTTTGAGGCCAATACCGACGCCCGCGTATTGACCACCAAAAAGGCGAACTACGGGCCGACCGGGCTGGAAATCCCGATGACGTGGCGGGACGGGGTTTTCGCGCTGGATGCCCCGGCAACGGGCCTTGACCGCATGGCCGCAAGCGCGAAGGCCGAGCGGGTGTTCATGAAGCTGTTGCGCGAAATGCAGGCCACCGGGCGGCGCGTAAACGACAAGGGTAGCAACAGCTACGCCCCCAAGGTTTTCGCCGCACACCACGGCGCGGAAGGCGTGACACAGAGGGCCTTCGCAGCCGCCATGACGGCGCTAATCTCAAAGGGTCTGGCCGTTATCGCGGAAGAGGGGCCACCTTCCCGGCGCGTGAAATACCTTGTCCCGAAGGATGGCCCATGACCTTCAACCCCCCCTGAAACCCCCCTTCAACCCCCCCTTCGGTAGTGCCTTCAACCCCCCCTGAAACCCCCCTTCAACCCCCTAGCCGCCATACCCCCCCATACCCCCTGAGGGGTTGAAACCCCGCAAAGCGCGGGTTTTCCCCCGCAAAGAAAGGACAGAGCAAATGGATCAAGGACAGATCGACCGCGCGGCCCGCAAGGCCGACCCCCATATCCGCCGCGCGATGACAACGGCGCTGGAAAGCGGCGTGGCCCCGATGTTCGTGGCGCATCGGGCCGTCATTTTAGGGCTGGCGCTGCTGGCACAATCCGCGCCCCCGGCAAAGCGGGCGGCGTGGCTGGCTGACATGGCAAAGCATATGAGCAACGCCGCGCTGGCGATCTGGGAAGCCGAGGAAGCCGCACGGAAGGGGTCCTAGCCGGGACCTGCCGCGACGGGCGGTTCCCACCCCGACATGTTCCTAGGGCCAGCCGCCTTTAATGGGTAATAATTTGGCGCGTGTCGTGTTTACCCCCTTCCCAAATTCTGCAGCGAGGAAAGCGTCGGGGTGTGAACCGCCCCCGATGGGGCAGGCCCCGGACAGGACCCCGGCTGCGGAACCCCTTAGGCGGGGCTGACCCTAAACAAATGTTGACCCCGGAACTACCCGTCGAGGAAGGCCCTGACCGGAACCTAGACCCAAAAAGCCTGTCAGTGCGTAAGTTAGATTGATTCTAACTCGCAAGTGTGTTAAGAAAGGACGAGTGACATGTTAAAAAGTGAGGCGCGCATGAAACGGGCGCAACTTTTGGAGGTGGCAGGGTGTGGAGCGGATCGTTTTGAGACGCTCCGGCACCGCCGCGCCCTGCCCTTCGAGACACAGTGCGAGGAAGGCAGGCAGGCGACCTATTCGCCACGCGATGCCTTCGCCCTGCGCCTGTTCCTTGCGGGAACGGAAGTCGGGCTTGATCAGGGGGCCGCGCGGTTCCTTGCCAACCGGGCTAGCAGGATGTTCGACTTCGAGGCGACCCATGATCAATGGGCTATCCTTCTTTTCCTCAAGCCGGGGCCGCAAGAAGGCTGGCGCGCGGTCAAGGTGGCCCGCCTGTCGGCATCACCTGAAGCGATCCTGAAGTATCACAACGAGGGCGGGATTCATTCCTTCGTCGCGATCAACGCTTCCCGTGAATGGCGGCGGGTGCAGGCGCGGGTGGCGGCATGACAACCTTCGCCTACTCACACGTTACGCAAGACCAGAGCCGCGCGCTGGCAGACTTCCTTGAGGCCCATGCGGGGCAGGCCGTCACGCTGATCATCAACAGCCCCGGCGGCGCTGCGATGATTGGCGCGGCGGATGCGGCGGCGGTGGAGGCCCACGGGGACGTGACCGCAATAGGCCGGGGCATCGTGGCATCGGCGGCGACCTTGCCCTTCATCGCGGCGCGGCTGCGGGTGCTGCATCCGGCGGCTTTGTTCATGATTCATAACCCAAGCACGGATGCATCCGGCACGGCGGCAACCCTTCGCGGGACCGCCGACGCGCTGGACTCCATCGCGGCGACCTATGCCGAGTTTTACGCCCGCCGCGCCCGTGTGAGCCGGGAACAAGTGGCGCGGATGATGTCGGCCGAGACGTGGATGCCCCCTGCCGAGGCCGTGGCCTTTGGCTTTGCTGACAGGCTGGAACAGGCGGGCAAGGCCGCGCCCGCCGTGGCGATCTTTGACCCCACAAAATTCCGAAACACTCCGCCCGCGCTTCTGGTGGCGCTGGCCCAAGCAAAGGAAAACGACATGACTGACCAGACCAAGATCGAGGCGGAAACCGCCGCCCCGGCGGAAGTCCAGATGACAACCGCCGAGCGGACGCGCGCCGCGAAGATTGCCGAGATCGTCGCGACCGCCAAGCTTGACCCCACCCTTGCCGCGCAACTGATCAGCGAGGGCGCGACGGTGGAGCAAGCGCAGGCCCGCGTTATCGAAATGTGGGCGGCGCAAGGCGACAACAGCGCGCCGACGCGCCCCCGGATCACGCAGGGCCATTCCTTCGACGCGCCCGACGCAATGCGCGCCCGGATGATTGCGGGCCTGACCGAACGGTTGGCCCCTTCGAAAGAGCCGAACGCGCAGGCCCGTGACGCGGCGCAAATGTCTATCCCGGACATTGCCGCCGCCGTGTGCCGGATGAACGGCTTGCGCCCCTTCGACCAAGCGGACGCGGTGCGGATGGCGATGCACTCCACGGGCGACTTCCCGGTGATCTTGGAGAATTCGCTTTCCAACGCGGTCCGGCGCGGCTTTGAACAGCGCCGCCCCGATATGGTGCGGGCATCGCACGAAATTCGCCGCGATGATTACCGATCCGGCAAGGCGGCAGTATTGTCGGCAAGCGGGAAACCCCGGGTGGTGAACGAAGGCGGCGAAGTCACTTTCGTCACCATGAGCGAGGGTTCGGAACTTCTCCCGACGCCGCGCGACGTGGCATCGGGCTTCAACATTTCCAACGTCGCCCTGACCAATGACGCGGCGGCGCTGGGCATCTTCTCGCAGATCACGACGAAGATGGTGCAGGGCGCGACCGAGTATTTGCGCGACGCGCTTGTGGCCCCGCTTCTGGCCAATGGCGGCGCGGGTGCGAATATGGCAGACGGTCAACCCGTCTTTCACTCGACCCATGGCAACGTCGCCACCACGGGCGCGGCGCTGTCGCAGGCGACCCTATCGACCGCCCGCACGGCAATGCGCCGTCAGCGCGGCATCAACGGGGAACTTCTTGCCGTTGAGCCTTGGGCCTTGCTGGTTCCGCCGGAACTCGAAACCGCCGCGCAGCGCCTTCTGACCGAGATCAGCGCCACGAAAACCGATGATGCCAACCCCTTCGGGGGGCGGCTGGAATTGATCGTGGAGCCTGCCCTGACTTCGGCAACGGCATGGTATGTGATTGCAGATCCGGGGCGCTTCGACGGGCTGGCCCACGCCTACCTGCAAGGCCAATCCGCCCCGCGTGTGGAGAGCCGCCAAGGCTGGACGACCTTGGGCATGGAATTCCGCCTTGTTTGGGCCTTCGACGCCCGGTTCATCGCTTCGGCTTCGTGGTATCGCAACCCCGGCGCGTGATGACGGTATCCCGCCGCGTTCTTCCATGCGCGCGGCGGTTCGCCTAGCGGGTGGTGGCATGTAACCCCCGCAGCGCGGCCTAGACTGGGGTGACGCGCCGCCCGCCGCCGCGAGAGCGCGGAAGTGCCGCCGGTTGGTGTCTCCGCCGCCCGGCGGCGCGCTTACCATCAACAGGGGGCCGCGATGGCACAGAAAGAAGTTTCGGTTCGGATCACGTCGCAGGGCGGCGACCGCCTGCGCGCGGAACTGATCCAGATTGGACAGGTGGGCGAAAGGTCCTTTGGCAAGGTCATTGCAGTGAGCGATCAGGCCAAGGCCAGCCTGCAAAACGCGGGCTTTCAGGTCCAAGACTTCTTTGTCCAAGTCGCGGCGGGGACTTCCCCGACACAAGCCCTATCCCAACAGTTGCCGCAGCTTTTGAGCGGGATGGGGATGGTGGGCATCCTTGCAGGCACGGCGGTTGCGGCTGTCGGTGGCCTTGGGATGGCCTTCCTTGGCGCGCGGGATGATGCCGTGTCGCTGCAAGACGCGACCGCCGCCCTTGGCGAAAGTATTGCCGGATACCAGCAATTCATCCAACTTGCCGCCAAGGACACCGCGGAACTGTCCAAGGAATTTGGCGAGTTTTCGGACCAGATTCAGGGGTTCGCCGCCTATATGGCGGGCGTGGCCCTTGGGCAGACGATGGACGATCTGCGCGCTGCTATCACGCCGTTGAAGGGTGAATTGGCGGGCGTAGAGCAAGCCGTCCGCGACGTGGCGATGGCGCGGGATCAGGTCGCGCGGGCCGAGGTTGATCTGGCATCGGGCTTTGGCAACCCCGAGGCGGTCCTGCGTGCCAAGGAAGCGTTGCAGGGGTTCGAGGACAACGCGGCGGCGGTGGCGGGCAAGTTGGGCCTGACCGTGGATCAGGCGCTGGAACTTGCCGCCGCGCTGGACCGCTTGGGCGGCAGCGAGAGCATGGCGGACATTGCCGAGGGTGCGGGCGCGGCGCTGGCACTCATTCAGCAGATGGTCCCGGCGGGCTATGAACTGCCCCCGGCCCTGCGCGAGACGGTCAAGGCGCTGGAAGAAATGCAGCGTCAGGCGGCGGGGGCCAATGTTGATCTTGGCGAGATGCCGGGGCTTCTGTGGTCTGCGGAAACGGCAGCGGAAAGCGCGGCGGAGGCCGTGGCGAAGATTGGGGCGGCGGCTGAGGGTTCGCTTGCGGGTATCGCGGCGCTGGCTGAAAAAATGTGGGAAGCGGCGCAGGCCCGTATTGCCGCCGAGGCCGCGCTTGATGCCATGCGGTTCGAGTTTTCCCCCGGCGGGCAGGCGATGGAACGCTACGGCAGTCGCGGCACAACGTCCAATCGCCCGGTGACCATGGGCGATGCGGGCGGGGCCGTTGTCAACTTCGCCCCCCGATCTTCGGGCGGTGGTTCCGCACAAAACGACATGCTGCGGGAAGCGCAGCGTCTATACGAGGCGACGCGGACCGAGGCGGAGAAATTCGCGGCGGAACAGGCCAAGATCAACGAGCTTCTGCGGGCCGGGGCGATTGACGGCGACACGCACGCCCGCGCGCTGGACATGATCAAGGACAAATACGGCGAGACTTCCGAGGCCGCAAAATTTCTCGAGGATACGCAGCAGGACCTTAAGGACGCGTTTACCGATCTGGCGCTGGAAGGCGAAGCGTCCTTCGACGCTATCGGCAAGGCGATCCGGCGGGCCTTGCTTGAGGCCATGCTATGGGGTGACGGCCCGCTTGGGGGCCTGTTTGGGGCCAAGGGGCTTTTCGGCGGGGCGATGGATTCCGCCGTAAGCTGGTTCGGCAAGACGATTGGCATCCCGGCGGCAGGCGCGGGCGTCAAGTCAATGGACGGCGGCGGCGACACTGGCAACGGCCCGCGATCCGGCGGCGTTGACGGGAAAGGCGGCTTCTGGGCGATACTGCATCCGCAAGAGACGGTCATCGACCACACCAAGCCCGACGCCCCGTCGCGGATCATGGAACTGGCACAGGCGCATGCGGTTCTGTCGGACGGCGAGGCCGCGCGTGACGCCTTGATGCGCGCCCCTTCCTTCAACGGCGGCGGCGCGACGGGCAATGCGGCGCGGTCTGGCGGTCTCGACGGCAAGGGCGGCTTCCTTGCCATGCTGCATCCGCAGGAAACCGTGATTGACCACACCAAGCCGGACGCCGCCGAACAGTCCTTGCGCGCATTGGCCCTTAGCCTGCGGTCCTTCGACGGCGGCGGGCAGACAAGTCCGATGCGATCCACCTTGCCGACGATCATGCGGGAAGGGCCGCAAGTGACCGAGAGGGTGGAGGGCGGCGGCAATACGACCGTTGTCCAGATCAACAATTACAGCGGTCAACCCGTGACCGAGGAACGCGAGCGCGGGCCTTCCGGCGAGGAAATCATCCGCGTGACCGTGGGGCGGCAACTCGCATCGGGCGAACACGACAAAGCAATGGGCCGCTACAGCGCGCGGCCCGCGAAGGTGAAGCGATGAAGATGACCGTGTGGCACGGTGTGGCGGCGGTGGCGGCGATGATGGTCCTTGTGAACGTGTTCGCAGCCGCCAACCCGCCCCGCTTGCCGACTGCAACCGAGATCAGGGACTTACTCGTTCCATCGTGGCCGGAATTCATTGCCGCCCGGTATGGGGCAGATCACGACGCGGCGGCGCGCGATTTTGACGTGAGCGGCGCGACCGTGGAGGGGTGGCTTGCAGGCGAGCCGCCAAGCGCGGACGCGGTGGCCTTGGCGCTTGTGCTGCATTGGGGCCTTGAGGCGGCGATGGTGGAGCGCTGGAAGGCCCTAGGAGCGCAGGGCAACCCCTAGCCCGCCCGCCACGTCGCCGGGTGCGAGGAACACGATCCCGCGCGCCTCCAAAGCCGCCCGCATGGCGGCGACGGCGGCGGGCGAGGCCGCAATCGCCCCTTGCCCTTCCGCGCGCTTCACAGTTGGCACAGACACGCCCGCCGCCGCCGCAAGGTCGGCTTGCGATATCCCGATTAATGCCCTTGCCGCCCTGATCTGGTTTATCTGCATTGCGCCCCTTGATCCCTTCGGATCAATCTGTATATTGATCCCTACGGATCATAACCAGTTGCGGAGGAAGTGCAATGACGGATCAGACAGAAGTGCAGCGCCGCTTTGCCGAATGGCAGGAAGCGCACAGCCGCGCCAATGATCGCGGATTGGATTACGAGGAAGTAGAGCGCCTCTCGGACATCGCAGAGGCGTTGGGGGCCACGCTTTGCGAAGTGCCAAGCCAAACCCATGCCGACGTGGCCTTGAAGCTATGCGCCTTTAGCAATTTTGGGGAGTGGGGCTTGCCGACCGTCACCGATGCGCCGCTGTTCTGGGCAGAAGTTGAGGCAATGCGGCGCGGACAACCGCTTCCGATCATGGAGGCAGCGCGATGATCAACAATCCGGCAACCCTTCGCGCGGAATTGGAGCGGATCGTTTCCCTTCCCCCCGGCCCTGAGCGGGCCGAACTGGTCAAGCGGCTGGCCGATGATCTGTGGGGGCCTGTCTTGCTTGAGGCCGTCACCGCCAAAGCCCGCTAACCCGGATTCGCCCCGGCACGATCTGGCCCCGTGAAAGCGGGGCCTTTTTGTTGTGCGGCAAGCGTTTTTGTGTGGTGGGGTTCTATGCGGGGTAAGCCTGCGATTGCGCCCAAAAACAAAGTAAAATCAATGCGCTATGGCGGAGGAGGTGGGGATTCGAACCCACGGTGGGGTTCCCCCCACGTCGGTTTTCAAGACCGGTGCCTTAAACCACTCGGCCACTCCTCCGACGCCGCTCTGGTATCCTGCGCGAAGCGATTCTGAAAGGCCACGATGGCGTGAGTTTTCCGCCCATCCGCCGCCCCTGCCCTTCCCTCCCGTCGGGCCTGCCTGTATGCTGCGCGCGTCGGACGGGGCTGGCACCCGCCGACAGGGCAGGACAGACAGACGACAGGCCCGGATCAGGGCGAACAACGCGCGCAATGAACGTGCGGCAATGGGGCTGAAAATGGCAGGATTTCCGAAGGCGCCTCTCGCGCTTCTTCTCATCGGCACGACGGCGCTGGCAGCCTGCCAGCCGGGCAGCAACCCCTTCGCCCGCAAACCCGCCGGGGCCGAGACCGAAGGGGCCGCGACCCGCGCCGCCACCTCGGTGACGCTGGTGGATCGCGATGTCGAGGCGCCGGAGGTCTATCAGGTGACCGATCAGGCGCTCTGGGACGGCCGCCCCTCGCTGGGCGGGGTCTGGGTCGCCGCCCCCGATGCGACCGATCCGGAACGCGTCATCCTGCGCAATCCCGAAAACGGCAAATTCGTCATCGGCGCGCTGTTCAAGCGCGAGGTGTTCAACCCCGGCCCGAAACTGCAGATCTCCTCCGACGCGGCCGAGGCGCTCGGCCTGCTCGCAGGCCAACCCGCCCGCATCAGCGTGACCGCGCTCCGCCGCGAGGAGGTGGCCGCCGAAACGGATGCGGCGAAGCCCCTGCTCGATGCCAATGTCCCGGTGACAGCCGCCTCCATCAACGCCGTGGCCACTGCCGCGATCGACGAGGCCGAGGCCAAGCCCACCCCGTCGGGCCTTTCTGCCACCGCCCCCGCGCCGGCAGCCGCCGCCCCCGAAGCCGTGCCCCAAACCGCCGCCGCCGCACCCGCGCCCGGCAATATCCGCATCCAGATCGGCATCTTCTCGGTCGAGGGGAATGCCGACCGCGCCGTCGCCGAACTGAAGAAGGCAGGCATCGCCGCCGCCATCCGCAAGGAAACCACCCAAGGCAAGACATGGTGGAGCGTCGTCGCCAACGGCTCGGGCGACCGCGCCGCCCTGCTCGAAAAGGTCAGGGGCCTCGGCTTCAAGGATGCCTATCTGCTGCGGGGCTGACCCCGCCCGAACCCGACCGGGCCGCGTGGCCCAAGAAAGGACCGTGATCGCATGACCCTCCGCCTGCGCCGCCTCGTCACCCTCGCCGCCCTCGCGCTTCTGGCCGCCCTGCCCGCCCGCGCCTTCGAGACGCGCGCCACCGCCGCATGGGTCTATGACATGACGACGCAGACCGTCCTTCTGGACAAGAACGCCGATACCGCCCTGCCCCCGGCCTCCATGTCCAAGCTGATGACGATCAACATGCTGTTCGAGGCGCTGCGCGATGGCCGCGTCTCGCCCGACACGACCTTCTCCGTCTCTTCCCGTGCCAAGGCGATGGGCGGTTCCACCATGTTCCTGAACGAGATGGACCGCCCCACCGCCACGGAACTCATCCGCGGCATGATCATCAACTCCGGCAACGATGCCTGCGTCGTGGTGGCCGAGGGCCTTGCCGGCACCGAAGAGAAATTCGCCGAAGAGATGAACAAGCGCGCGGTCGCGCTTGGCATGACGAATTCCAATTTCGTCAATTCCTCCGGCTGGCCCGCCGAGGGGCATCGCATGTCGATGCGTGACCTTGGCATCCTCGCCAAGCGGCTGATCTCGGAATTCCCGGAATATTACCCGATCTTCGCCGAGACGGAATTCAACTACAAGGACCGCGCCCCCGCCAATGCCTCCAACCGCAACCCGCTCCTCAGGATCGCCGCCGCTGACTGGCAGGCCGACGGATTGAAGACGGGCCACACTTCCGAGGCGGGCTATGGCCTCGTCGGCTCTGCCGTCATGGGCGACCGCCGCGTGATCTTCGTCATTACCGGGCTCGACTCCGATCAGGCCCGGGCCGAGGAATCTGAGGCCATCGTGAACTGGGCCTTCCGCCAATTCGCGCAGAAGACCGTCGCCACCAAGGGCAACCGCGTGGCCGAGGCCCCCGTCTGGCTAGGCGCGGCCGAAACCGTGGGCCTCGTCCCGGCCGAGGATGTGCGCCTCCTGATGCCCGCACAGGTGCAGGAAGGCGTCACCGCCGAGGTGGTCTATACCGGCCCGGTCAAGGCCCCCGTCACGGCAGGCCAGCAACTGGCCGAACTCATCGTCCACATCCCCGATCTGCCCGATGCCCGCATCCCCCTCGTCGCAGAAACCGACGTCGCGGCAGGCGGCTTCACCAAGCGGCTGACCACCGCCGCGCAGGTCCTGATGCAGCGCTACCTCCAAGACGCCGCCCCCGCCTCCTGATGGCCGGCATCTTCCTCAGCTTCGAAGGCATCGACGGGTCGGGCAAATCCACGCAGGCCCGCCGTCTGGCCGAGGCCCTGCGCGGCCTTGGCCATACCGTCACCCTCACCCGCGAACCCGGCGGGTCGCCGGGGGCCGAGGAAATCCGCCGCCTCGTGCTGGAGGGCGACCCGGATCGCTGGTCGGCGGAGACCGAGATCCTCCTCTTCACCGCCGCCCGCCGCGACCATCTGGAAAAGACCATCCGCCCGGCCTTGGCGCGCGGCGAGATCGTCATCACCGACCGCTTCGCCGACTCGACCCGCATCTATCAGGGCATCACGCGCGGCGATCTGGTCGCCACGGTGGACCGCCTCCACGACCTGATGATCGGCACCGAACCCGACCTCACGATCCTCGTCGACATCGACCCCGCCGTGGGCCTGTCACGCGCCCGCGCCCGCGCCGGAACGGAACTCAGGTTCGAGGATATGGGCCTTGCCACGCAGACCCGCATGCGCGCGGGCTTCCTTGACCTTGCCGCCCGCCATCCGCGCTTTCGCCTGATCGACGGCGCGCGCGACGAAGGGGCCGTCGCCGCCGACATCCTCGCCGCCGTCCTGCCGCATCTGGGCTGACCATGGCCGCCACCGCCCCCGAGGACATCCCCGAACCCGACCGCATCGAAGGCGCGCCGCATCCCCGCGAAACCGCCCGCCTCTTCGGCCATGAAGGGGCCGAGGCCGCCTTCCTTTCCGCTTTCAACGCAGGCCGCCTGCATCACGGCTGGCTCATCTCCGGCCCGCGCGGCGTGGGCAAGGCCACGCTGGCATGGCGGCTGGCCCGCTTCCTGCTGGATGCCCCCGCCGATGATGGCGGCGGCCTCTTCGGCGCGCCGCCGCCGCCCGAAACCCTCGATACCGACGCGGACGGCCCCCTCGCCCGCCGCCTGCGCGCCCTGTCGGAACCCCGCCTCTTCCTCCTCCGCCGCCCGTGGGACGAAAAGAACAGCCGCCTCCGTCAGGAAATCACCGTCGAGGAGGCGCGCGCGCTCAAATCCTTCTTCACCATGTCCGCCGCCGACGGCGGCCGCCGCGTGGCCATCATCGATGCCGCCGACGAACTGAACACCTCCGCCGCCAATGCCGTGCTGAAACTGCTCGAGGAACCGCCCGCCGGGGCGACCTTCTTCCTCATCGCGCATCAACCCCACCGGCTCCTGCCCACCATCCGCTCGCGCTGCCGCGAACTCCGCCTGTCCGCCCTCCCGCCCGAGGCGCTGGCGCAGGCCCTCACCGCCGCAGGCGGCGAGGTCGCCCCGGATCAGGCGCAGGCCTTGGCCGAACTCGCGGGCGGTTCCGTGGGCGAGGCCTTCCGGCTCACCAATCTTGAGGGTCTGAAACTCTACGCCACCCTCGTTGCACTCTTCGCGACCCTCCCCCGGCTCGACCGTCCGCGCGCGCTTGCACTGGCAGACATGGGCGCGGGCAAGGGGGCCGAGGCGCAATTCGACCTGATCCTCACCCTGATCGACCTCTTCCTCACCCGCCTTGCCCGCGCCGCCGCCACAAGGCAACTGCCGCCCGAGGCCGCGCCGGGCGAATCCGCCCTGCTCACCCGCCTTGCCGATCACCCCGATGCCGCCCGCCACTGGGCCGAAATCGCCCAATCCCTCGCCCAGCGCGCCCGTCGCGGCAAGGCGGTGAACCTTGACCCTGCAGCACTTCTCATGGATATGGTTCTCACCCTTGAAAAGACGGCGGGAACGCTCGCCCTAAGGTGAGCGGTCATGACCTCCTCCGAACTCCCGCCTGAACTCGTCGACAGCCACTGCCACCTCGATTTCCCCGATTTCGAACAGGAACTTCCGCAGGTGATCGCTCGCGCCCGCGCGGCAGGTGTCACCCGCATGGTGACGATCTGCACGCGGCTGAAGAACGAACCCAAGGTCCGCGCCATCGCCGAGGCGCATGACGGCGTCTTCTACGCCGCAGGCACCCACCCGATGAGCGCCGCCGAAGAACCGCTCGCCACCGTCGACCAGCTCGTCGCCCTGTCCCGTCACCCCAAATTCGTGGGCATCGGCGAGACGGGCCTCGACTATCACTACACCGCCGACAGCGCCGAGGTGCAGAAGACCTCGCTCCGCCTCCACATCACGGCGGCACAGGAAACCGGCCTGCCGCTCATCATCCACGCCCGCGCGGCGGATGACGACATGGCGGCGATCCTGACCGAAGGTTTCCGCGAACGCCCCTATTCCTGCGTGATGCATTGCTTCTCCTCCGGTGCAGCCTTGGCGAAAGCCGCGCTCGATCTGGGCTTCTACCTCTCCATGTCCGGCATCGCGACCTTTCCCAAATCGCAGGAGTTGCGCGACATCTTCGCCGCCGCCCCCGTGGACCGCATCCTTCTGGAAACCGACAGCCCCTATCTGGCCCCCATCCCCTTCCGGGGCAAAAGGAACGAACCGGCCTACACCGCCTTCACCGCAAAGACCGGCGCGTCGCTCTACAACATGACCGAGGCCGAATTCGCCGCCCGGACGACCGCGAATTTCGACCGCCTCTTCCCTCGCGCCGCCCGCAAGGCACAGGCCGCCTGATGGCAACGCTGCGCTTCACCATCCTCGGCTGCGGCTCCTCCGGCGGCGTCCCCCGCCTCGGCCCACCCGGCGGCGACTGGGGCGCCTGCGACCCCGCGAACCCGAAGAACCGCC
The DNA here is from genome assembly GCF_051132405.1 of Tabrizicola sp. M-4. Taxonomy (GTDB): domain Bacteria; phylum Pseudomonadota; class Alphaproteobacteria; order Rhodobacterales; family Rhodobacteraceae; genus Paragemmobacter. The sequence continues at coordinate 1,218,395 of NZ_CP128606.1, read as the reverse complement.
GCCGCCGCTGCTCGCTCCTCGTGGAACGCGAAACCTCCGACGGCACCACCCGCGTCCTGATCGACACCACCCCCGACATGCGCGAGCAACTCCTCGACGCAGGCATCGGCACGCTGGACGCGGTGATCTACACCCATTCCCATGCCGACCATGTCCACGGCCTCGATGACCTGCGCCAGATCGTCTACAACATCCGTCGCCGCCTGCCCGTTTGGGCCGATGGCCCCACGCAGGACGCCCTCATCGCCCGCTTCGGCTATGCCTTCGTCCAGCCCGCTGGCAGCCCCTACCCCCCCATCCTCGACCTAAACCTGATCGAGGGCGATGTCTCCATCGCGGGCGCAGGCGGCATCGTCTCCTTCACCCCCTTCATCGCCAATCACGGCAGCATGGATGCCTTGGGCTTCCGCATCGGCCCCCTAGCCTATCTCCCCGACGCCGTCGACATCCCCGAAACAAGCTGGCCCCACCTCGCGGGCCTCGATTGCTGGATCGTCGACGCGCTCCGCCGCAAGCCGCATCCCACCCATGCCCATCTCGCCCTCACGCTGGACTGGATCGCCCGCGCCCGCCCCGCCCGCGCCGTCATCACCAACATGCATCACGACCTCGACTTCGCCGAACTCTCGGCCGAACTGCCGCCCCATATCCGCCCCGCCCATGACGGCATGGTGATCACCTACGACAACATCGGCTGATCCGCCCGATGGAAGCCCTGCTCGACGTCATCCTGCCCGTCTTCCTCGTCATCGGCATGGGCTATGCCGCCGCCCGCGCCCGCCTGTTCGAAGAGGGCGCGGTGGACGCGCTCATGCGCTATGCCCAGAACTTCGCCGCCCCCACCCTGCTCTTCGTCTCCATCGCGCAGCTCGACCTTGGCCAGACCTACCAGCCCGCGCTCTTCCTCTCCTTCTACCTCGCGGCCTTCACCTCCTTCTTTACCGCCTTCACCGCAGCGATCCTCCTCTTCCGCCGCCCCGTCACCGATGCCACCGCCATCGGCTTCGTCGCCCTCTTCTCCAACTCCCTGCTCCTCGGCGTGCCGATCACCGAACGCGCCTACGGGACCGAGGCGCTGGCCGGCAATTTCGCCATCATCTCCATCCATTCCCCCCTCTTCTACGGCTTCGGCATCGCGCTGATGGAATGGGCGCGCACGCGCGGGCAGGGCCTCTCCGGCGCGGCCCTCGCGCGGCAGATCGTCAAGGCGATCTTCTCCCAGCCCCTCGTCCTCGGCATCACGGCAGGCTTCGCGGTCAACCTCACCGGCCTGCCCCTGCCCGCCGTCGCGTGGTCCGCCGTGGGCATGGTCGCGGCCACCGCCATCCCCACCGCCCTCTTCGGCCTTGGCGGCGTTCTGCTGCGCTACAGGCCGGACGGGGATTTCCGCATCATCGCGATGCTCACCGCCTGCTCGCTCCTGCTGCATCCGGCGCTGACCTATCTCCTCGGCCGTTTCGCCTTCGGGCTGGAAACGCCGGGCCTTCGCTCCGCCGTGATGACCGCCGCCATGGCCCCCGGCGTGAACGCCTTCCTCTTCGCCAATCTCTACGGCGTGGCAAAGCGGGTGGCCGCCTCCACCGTCCTCATCGCCACGGGCCTCTCCATCGGCACCATCTGGCTCTGGCTGCAGATCCTGCCCTAGGGCCGCAGGCCCCCGAATTTTCGCAGAAAATTCGCCCCCCGCCGCGGGTTCAGCGCAGCACGGCACCGGGGTTCATGATCCCCGCCGGGTCCAGCGCCGCCTTCACCGCGCGCATCGCCGCCACCTTGCCCGGATCGCCATAGCGTTCCAGATCCCCCACCTTCAACCGCCCGATCCCATGCTCCGCGCTGACCGATCCGCCCATCTCATGCACCAGATCATGCACGCAGGTCTTGATCGCATCCCGCGACCCCTCATGGTCCTTCCGGCTTTCCCCCGGCACCGGAAAGACGTTGTAATGCAGGTTGCCATCCCCCAGATGGCCAAAGCAGTTGATCCGGAACGCCCCGATCCGCGCCAGCGCCGCATCAGCGCGCGGGATGAACTCCGGCACCGCCGATAGGGGCAGCGAGATGTCATGCGACGACACCGCCCCCACCAGACGGTTCGCCTCCGGGATCGACTCGCGGATGCGCCACAGCCCCTGCCGCTGCGCCTCCGACGCGGCGATGACGCCATCCTGCACCAGTCCCGCCTCATCCGCCTCGGCGTAAAGCCCGGCCATCACCTCCTCGGCCTCGAAGACGGAAGGCAGCCCCAGTTCCAGCAGCACGCACCAATCGGGCGCCACCGGGAAGGGACAGCCCACTTCCGGCATCTTCTCGGCCAGAAACTCGAACCCCGTCCGCTTGATCAGTTCGAAGGCCGACACCATCCCCGGCACCCGGCTCTGGCACAGCGTCAAAAGGCGCAGCGCCGCCGCCGGGCTTTCCACCACCAGCATCGCCGTGACCGAAACCGCCGGGCGCGGCACAACCCGCAGCACCGCCGCCGTGATGATGCCCAGCGTCCCCTCCGCCCCGATCAGCAGATGCCGCAGATCATAGCCCGTATTGTCCTTCCGCAGCCGTTTCAGACCGCCCAGCAGCGACCCGTCGGCCAGCACCGCCTCCACCCCAAGGCACAGGTCGCGCGCATTGCCATAGCGCAGCACGCCGATCCCCCCCGCATTGGTGGCCAGAACGCCCCCGATCCGCGCCGTCCCCTCCGAGGCCAGCGACAGCGGGAACAGCCGCCCCGCCGCCTCCGCCGCCTCCTGCACGGCGGCCAGCGTCGCGCCAGCCTCCACCTCCAGCGCATTCTCGTCGGGCCAGACCGCCCGCACCGCCGCCATCCGCTCCAGCGACAGGATCACCGGCGCGGGGCCATCGGCCATGATCTGCCCGCCCACCAGCCCCGTCCCGCCGCCCCATGGCACGATGCCCACCCGCGCCTCGGCACAGGCCCGCACTACCGCCTGCACCTCCGCCGTGGATCGCGGCAGGACCAGCACCCCGCCCTTCCCTTCCCACCGCCCGCGCGGCTCTTCCAGATAGCGGGCGTCCGGCGCGCGCACCGAACCCTCGGGCAGCACTCCGGCAAGGCGATCGGCAAAGGCGGCATCGGCGGGGTTTAGCATGGGCAAGTCTCCTTCCCCGCCTTGCTAGCGAAAGCCTTCCCCCGGCAAAAGCCCCTCAGGGAATGAATTCCGGCTCCAGCACCATGATCGTGGGGCTTCCCGGCAGGTCCTGCAGCGAAAGCTCCAGATCAGGCCCGCCCACCTCCACCACCTGAAACTGCCCCTCCATCTCGTCAAGGAAGGTCACCAGCGACGCCCCTGAAAACCAGTGCATCGGAATGACGACCGAGGCGCGCAAACGGCCAACCACCTCGGCCATGGCCTCGGTGCTCATGGTGTAGCCGCCATCGACCGGCACCATCACCACGTCCAGCCGCCCGATCGAGGCATATTGGGCATCGTCCGGGATCTGGTGCAGATGCCCAAGATGCCCGATGCAAAGGCCACCCGCCTCGAAGACGAAGATCGAGTTCCCATCCGCCCGTGCCCCCTCGCCAAAGGGACCGCGCGTGTCGGTCGTCACGTTCCGCACCAGCATCGACCCAAGGTCAAGCTCGTGAAAGGCCGGGGTCCCCTCCTGAGGCCAACCGGCCAGCACATGGGGAATGCGCGGGTCGGGGTTGCTGGTCCAATGGGTGGAATGGGCGTTGTTCATCGTCACCACGTCGGGCACCACATCCGGGTTCCCGATGAACCCCGTGTAATCCGTCACCGCCAGCGTCCCGCCCTCGGCCTCGATGGCAAAGCTGGCATGGTGCAGATAGCGGATGCGCACATGGGCCTCGTCGATGGGATCGCCGATCGACGCGCGCCAGACCCGTTCCACCGGGGCCTTCTGGGCAAGGGCAAAGCAGTTCGACGGCATCCGCTCCTGCGCCACCGCGCCTTGGCCGATCAGGGCCAGAAACGCCCCGGCAAAAAGTGAAGGAACCGTTCGGGCACCGCGCGTATGCACAGTTTGCGGTACAGTTTGCTGCACGCTCTCGGACATGGTCCCCCTCCCCCTTGTTGGATGCGATGAAAGATGCGGCAGCCTGCCATGCAGGCACCCCCCGCAGGCTTCACGCTTTCGTCAGGTCCGGGGTGTCAGGCGCGGCGACGGGGCCTCAGCCCACATCCGTCCGCCCCCGGCGGTCGGGCCTAAGTGCCGCATAAAGCACATGATTCCGCCAGCGCCCGGCAATCTGCAGATAGCTTTGCGCGACGCCCTCATACTTGAATCCGCATTTCTCCAGCACGCCCCGCGATGCTGCATTTTCAGGCAGGCAGGCCGCCTCGATCCGGCTCAGGTCCATGATGGTGAAGGCGTGGTGGACCACCGCCAGAATCGTCTCGCGCATATATCCCTGCCGCGCAAACCGCTGCCCGATCCAATATCCCAAGGTCCCGCTCTGCGACGGCCCGCGCCGGATATTGTCCAGCGTGATCGCCCCCAGCAGCGCCTGATCCTCGCGCCGGATCAGCATCAGGGGCAGCGCTGTGCCCTGCCCCTCGGCGCGCGCCGCCCAGTAGACGCGGTTGGTAAAGGCGCGCCGCGTCAGGTGGTCAGGTGCCCAGATCGGCTCCCAAGGGGTCAGAAAGATTGCACTTTCCGCCCTAAGCTCGGCCCATGCCCGCCAGTCGCCATGCTGCGGCAGGCGCAGGGTCATCCGCTCGGTCTCGATCCGAACCTTGCGGCGAAAGGTCAGCATCAGGCGGCAAGCCTTGCCTTGACCGCCTCCAGATCGGGGGCCTCCTCGACCGGACCATACAGCGCCAGCGCCGCCTTGGCCGATACCAGCCCCTCGGCATAGGTGCGGACATCGCCTACCGAAACCGCGTCGATCTTCGCCACCGTCTCCTCGACCCCCGGCACCCGGCCCCAGATCGCCAACAGCCGCGCATTCCGCTCGGCCCGGCTGGACGGGCTCTCCAGCCCCATCAACAGACCCGCCTTCAACTGCGCCCGCGCGCGGTTCACCTCCGCCTCGCTCATGTCATCAGCGGCGCGCTTCAATTCGTCCATCGTCAGACCGACCAAATCACCGATCTCCTCCTCTGAGGTTCCGGCATAGATGGTGATCTGCCCGGTATCCTCATAGGCGCCGGACTGCGCGAAGATCGAATAGCAAAGCCCTCTTTCCTCACGGATTTTCTGGAACAGGCGCGAAGACATGCCGCCCCCCATCGCGGTGGCGTAGACCTGCGCCGCATAGACGTCCGGCGCGCGATAGCCGGGGCCCTCGAAGGACATGGCGACATGGACCTGTTCCAGATCCTTGACCTCGCGACGCTCTCCCCCCGCGAAACGCGCGGGTTGCAGCCGCGCCTCGCCCACGGGTTTCAGGTGACCGAAGGTCGCCTCGGCCTGTGCCACGATCGCGTCATGGTCCACGCCCCCGGCGGCGGCAAGGATCATCTGGTCGGGGCCGTAATGTTCCCCCACGAACCGGCGCAGATCATCGCGACCAAAGGCCGACACCCGCTCTGCCGGACCAAGGATGGTGCGGCCAAAGGGTTGATCGGGATAGGAAACTTCCTGCAGCCAATCGAAGATGATGTCATCGGGCGTATCCAGCGCCTGCCCGATCTCCTGCAGGATGACGTGCCGCTCCGTCTCGATCTCCTTCGGGTCGAAGACCGGGTTCAGCACGATGTCCGATATCACATCCAGCGCCAGACCCACATCCGGTGACAGGACGCGGGCGTAATAGGCCGTCATCTCGCGACTGGTATAGGCGTTGATGTAACCGCCCACATCCTCGATCTCTTCCGCGATCCGCAGGGCAGACCGCTTCTCCGTCCCCTTGAAGGCCATGTGTTCAAGGAAATGCGCGATACCGTTCTGCTCGGCCCGCTCATGCCGCCCGCCCGCCGTCACCCAGATGCCAGCCGAGGCGGACAGCAGGCCCGGCATATCCTCCGTCACGATGCGGAAGCCGTTGGAAAGCGTGGTGATCTTCAGGCTCAATGCCCGGTCCTTTCACGAATGAGGGCCTGCAAGGCGGCCAGATCATTGGCAACCCGCGTCACCCGTTCGGGGCGCGAGAACAGGTCCGCCATCCGGGGCGGCAGCGCCGGGCGCGTGCCCATCGCCCCTTCAACCGCATCGGGGAACTTGGCCGGATGCGCGGTGGCCAGCGTGATCATCGGGGCCTTTCCAAGGTTCTCTTCCGCCACCTTCACGCCCACGGCGGAATGGGGGCACAGCACCTCGCCCGTGCGGGCAAAGGCCGACCGGATCGTCGCAACCGTCTCCTCCTCGGAACAGCGGCCTGAGGCGAAGGTGGACCGCAGCATCTCCAGCGCGCCTTGGCTGATATGGAACCCGCCCGCCTTCAACTCTGCCATCAACTGCGCCACCGCTGCGCCATCGCGGCCATAGGCGTCGAACAACGCACGTTCGAAGTTGGACGAAACCTGAATGTCCATCGACGGGCTGATCGAGGCACGCACCCCATCGGTCACATAGGCACCCGACCGCATGGCGCGATCGAGTATGTCGTTCTGGTTGGTGGCGATCACCAGCTTTTCGATGGGCAGCCCCATCTTGCGTGCGATGTAACCCGCGAAGATGTCGCCGAAATTTCCCGTCGGCACCGTGAAGCTGACGGCACGGTGCGGCGCACCCAGCGAGACGGCACTGCTGAAGTAATAGACGACCTGCGCAAGAACCCGCGCCCAGTTGATCGAATTCACGCCCGCCAGCCGCACGCCGTCGCGGAAGGCGAAGTCGTTGAACATGTCCTTCACGCGGGCTTGGCAATCGTCGAAATCGCCATCCATGGCCAGGGCATGAACATTGCTTTCGACGGGCGTCGTCATCTGCCGCCGCTGCACTTCCGAAACGCGACCATGCGGATACAGGATGAACAGGTCCACATTCCCCAGTCCCCGGAAGGCCTCCATCGCCGCCGATCCCGTATCGCCGGAGGTAGCGCCGACGATGGTGATCCGCTCCCCCGTCTTGGCCAGCGCCGCCTGCATCATCTGCCCGATGAGCTGCATGGCGAAATCCTTGAAGGCCAGCGTGGGGCCGTGGAACAGTTCCAGCAGGAAATGGTTCGGCCCAAGCTGCACGAGGGGCGCACGCGCCTCATGGCCAAAGCCCGCATAGGCCTTGGCGATCAGGCCACGGAATTCGTCATCTCCGAAGGTGTCGCCCAGAAAAGGGCGCATCACGCGGAAGGCCACCTCCTCATAGGGCAGTCCCGCCAGTGCCGCGATTTCGGACTGTGGCATCACCGGCACGGCCTCAGGCACATACAGCCCGCCATCCCGGGCAAGGCCCGTCATCATCGCTTCGCCGAAGGTCAGGACCGGGGCCGCACCGCGCGTGGAGATGTAATTCATGCTCATGCCTTCAAACCGTCCGCTGCCTGATACGCCACAGAAGATACGCTGTCATCCCCAGCCAGACGGCGGCCAGCGAAAACCACGTTATGGCGTAGTTCAGATGGTCATTTGGAATACCCGATGTGTCCACGGGCATCGGTTCGATATCGCCACCCGTTGGCCTGCGTGCGACAATAAATGTCGGTTCCGTGTCCAACGCCTCGGCCATTGCCGCCACATCGCGGGCGAACCACAGCCCGGTCGCCGCATCCGGCGGCGGGGTGAAGCCATCCGTCTCATCCGGCCAATGCAGATTGCCCTCCACCAGCGCCGCGCCCGACTCGCGCGGGGCCTCCCGGTCATCCTGCCGGACAAATCCCCGATCCACCAGCACCCGACGGCCGTCCAATGTCTCGAAGGCCTCGACGATGCGCAGACCCGGGCCGATCTGCTTGCGGCTGACCAATACGTCGATCTGCTCACCTGTAAAGCGCCCCTCCAGCGTCACGGGCAGATAGCGGTCCACCTCTGGGTCCGGCGCGGCGGGAAGGGGGACGGAGGCCGCCACGATGCGGGCTTCGATATCGGCAAGGATGGCCTCCTTCCACGCAAGGCGCTGCATCTGCCAGACACCGAGAGAGATCAGGACACCCCCGCCCAGCAGGCCGATCAGCAAGGGAAAGATCATGCGGCGCAGCATCTTGCGGTCTCCGGTCAAAAGGAAAGGCGCGCACCCGCCCGGGTCCGCGCCTTCCCGCAAGGGGTGGGGGGCGGGGCGCCGCCCCCCGATTCTCCGGTCACGAAGGGATCAGCGACCCCAGACGTAGATCGAAGCAAAGAGGAACAGCCAGACCACGTCGACAAAGTGCCAGTACCAAGCGGCGGCCTCGAACCCGACATGCTTCTCGGGGGTGAAGTGACCCTTCATCGCGCGGATCAGGCAGACGCCAAGGAAGATCGTGCCGATGATGACGTGGAATCCGTGGAAGCCCGTCGCCATGAAGAAGTTCGCGCCATAGATGTTGCCCGCAAAGCCAAAGGCGGCGTGGCTGTATTCATAGGCCTGAAAGCCAGTGAAGATGATACCCAGCACGATGGCAAGCGCGAGGCCGTTGATCAGGTCTTTGCGGTTGTTCTCATGCACCAGCGCATGGTGGGCCCAAGTTGCCGCCGCACCAGAGCAAAGCAGGATCAGCGTGTTGATCAGCGGCAGATGCCACGGGTCGAAGGTCTCGATCCCTGCAGGCGGCCAGACACCATCGACGGCAGGGCTCAGCGGCCCCATCGGATAAAGCGCGTGCTTGAAGAAAGACCAGAACCACGCCGCGAAGAACATGACCTCGGACATGATGAACATGATGAAGCCATAACGCAGGCCGATACGGACGACCGGGGTATGGTCGCCGACTTGGCTTTCCTTCACCACGTCGGCCCACCAGCCGAACATCACGTAAAGCACGCCGACAAGGCCGATCAGGCCCAGCCACGGCCCCTGCCCGTGCATCCACAGCACCGCGCCGAACAGCATGATGAAGGCCGAAACGGCAGCCATGAAGGGCCAGATCGACGGCGGCAGGATGTGGTAATCGTGGTTCTTGGCGTGTGCCATTCCGGTTCCCTCGCGTTTCTTATCAGTTTACCGCCTCACCCGCGGGGGCGGCAAGTGCCGCCTGCTCTTCGGGCAGGGGTGTTTCATAGAAGGTGTAGGAGAGCGTGATCTCCTTCACGAATGCGCCCTCCGGGTCCTTCAGCATCTCGGGGTCGACGAAGAAGTTCACGGGCATCTGCACCCGTTCACCCGGTTGCAGGACCTGCTCGGTAAAGCAGAAGCAGGCGATCTTGTCGAAATAGCCCCCCGCGGCCTCGGGCGCGACGTTGAAGCTTGCGGTTCCGGCGACAGGACGATCTGTCGGATTGTAGGCCTCGTAGAAGGCCAGCACGCTCTCACCGATCCGCACCGTCATCTCGCGTTGCACGGGGCGGAAGTCCCACGGCATCCCACGCTCGATCGAGGCGTCGAACTTCACGACGACCGTCTGATCGAGGATGGTGTCGGGCGCGGCCTCGGCCACGCCAGTGGTGCCGCCAAAGCCTGTCACACGGCAGAACCAGTCGTAGAACGGCACGGCGGCAAAGGACAGCGCGCCCATCGTCGCCACGACACCCACAAGGTAGAGCGCGGTACGGTTGTGGTTGTTCATTGCCCCTCCTCGGTGTCTTGGGTGGCCATCTCGGGCCGCACGGTATGATCAAAGCCCTGCATCGGATCCCCGCGCGTCACCTTCACCACGGTCAGCGCGAAGACCAGCACGATGAACAGCGCGAGCGTCACGCCCACACCAACGTTCCGCCCCAGACGGCGCTTGTGCAGCTCATGTTCCGGAGGGAAGGCCATCACCAGCCCCCCAGCCCATAGGGTTTCAGCGCCGCCTCGGCGAGGAAGGCCCCGAAATGCAGGAACAGGTAGTAAAGCGAGAAACGGAAAACCGACTTCTCGGTCGCGTAGTTGTCGGCTTCCGCCGCCGCCTCGTCACGCTTCCAGATGCGCCACGCCCCGATGAGGAACCACGCATTCAGCGCGAGCGCGGCCGTCAGATAGATGGGACCGCCGATGGAGGTGAAGGCCGCGCCCACCGCGACCGGGGCCAGCAGGATGGTATAGACCAGAATGTGGTTCCGGGTGGACCGGCGGCCATGTGTCACGGTCAGCATCGGCACGCCAGCGTTGGAATAGTCGTCCTTCATGAACAGCGCCAGCGCCCAGAAATGCGGCGGGGTCCACATGAAGATCAGCGCGAACATCAGCACGCTCTCGATCGAGACAGAGCCGGTCGCGCAGGCCCATCCGATCATCGGCGGGAAAGCCCCTGCAGCACCGCCGATCACGATGTTCTGCGGGGTGGAGCGTTTCAGCCACATCGAATAGACGACGGCATAGAAGAAGATGGTAAAGGCCAGCAGCCCCGCCGACAGCCAGTTTGCTGCCAGCCCCAGCATCACGACCGCGATGCCGGACAAACCAAGCCCCACTGCCAGCGCCTCACCCGCCTCGACCTTCCCGGCAGGAACGGGGCGGCCCTTGGTCCGGCGCATCACCGCGTCGATATCGGCATCCCACCACATGTTCAGCGCGCCCGAAGCCCCTGCCCCCAGCGCGATGAACAGGATCGAGGCGAAGGCGATCACCGGGTGTACCGATACCGGCGCAACCAGCAGGCCGACAAGCGCGGTAAACACCACCAGCGACATCACGCGCGGCTTCAGAAGCTGCACGTAATCGCCGAAACCCGCCTCTCCCGGCTGTTCGTAGGCGCGAATGTCGCTCATGCCCGGTTCTTCCTTCAGGTGGGGGAAAGGCCCCGGGGTCCGGGGCCACCCTGCCGCACGTCCGTGGACGCGATCAGTTGTTCGCCGCCAGTTCGACCGGCGCCGCCAGTTCGGCAGCCGTCAGAAGAACATCGCCCGCCTCGGCCTTGGCAACCCAGGCCGCATAGACCTCTTCCGAAACGACCTTCACGGTGATCGGCATATAGGCGTGGTCCTTGCCGCAAAGTTCGGAGCACTGGCCGAAATAGATGCCCTCGCGCTCGGCATTGAACCAAAGCTGCGCCAGACGACCGGGCACCGCATCCTGCATCACGCCAAAGGCCGGGATCTTCCACGAATGGATGACGTCGGCAGCGGTCACGTTCATCACCACGGTCTTGCCAACCGGCACGACCACGGCTGTATCGGTCGCAAGCAGATACTGCTCCGGCGCATAGCCATACTCGGCAAGCTGGTCCTTCTGCAGCATGAAGCTGTCGAAGGCGATCGGCGTCGCTTCCGGGTCTTCATTGATGCCGTTGTCCGTGTATTCATAGGACCAGTACCACTGCGCACCGGTCACCTTGATGGTGATATCCGCCGTCGGAATCTCCTGCTGCTTGAACAGCACGGGCAGAGAGAAGGCACCGATAAACACAAGGATCAGGATCGGGATCACAGTCCACGCCACTTCCAGCGGCGAATTGTGGGTGAAGGTGGCCGGCGTCTTGTTGGCCTTCTGGTTGTAGCGGATCATCACCCAGATCAGCAAACCGGTGACGAAGATCGTGATCACCGTGATGATGATCAGGATCATATGGTCCAGACCCTGCAGGTCGCGCGCCAGTTCCGTCGCCGCCGGCTGGAAGCCCATTTTCTGCGGCAGCGGCTGACCCACGACCTCAAGGCCCTGCGCAAAAGCGGCGCCAGACAAAAGCGAGCCGAGGCCGGCTGCGGCCATAGCTTTGAAAATGGTCGAATGACGCATGTTCTTATCCCGTTCGAGTGCGCGGCCTGACGCCGCTGCTTCTTTGCCCCTCCGCTGCCCGCAACTGGCGAACGGACGAGAATCCCGTTGTTTCCTGACCGCTTGAAACCATATTAGGGGCAGCGCGGCAAGCCAAACCGTTGCGGCAAATGCGCGCCATTTGACCCAGATCAAGGACACTCCGATGACCGAAGCCCCTTTCCGCCCTTTCGAAACGGCGCTGGACGAAGGGGCTGCCCTCGCCCTTCTGCAGAGCGCGACCGCAGGGGCCGAGGATGGCGAACTCTTCCTCGAACGCAAGCGGTCCGAGGCGATCGTCCTCGATGACGGGCGCATCAAGACGGCTTCCTATGATGCCTCAGAAGGCTTCGGTCTGCGGGCCGTGAAGGGCGAGGTCGCGGCCTATGCCCATTCGACCGAGATTTCCGAACATGCCCTGCGCCGCGCGGTGGAAACCGCCCGCCTCGCCGTGGGTGCGGGCGGCGGCACGCTGGCCGATGCGCCAAAGGGCACGAATACCCGCCTTTACGGCGATGCCGATCCGATGGCCGATGCCACCTTTCCGGTCAAGATCGACATGCTGAAAGAGATCGACGCCTATGCCCGCGCCCTCGACCCGCGCGTGGTGCAGGTCTCGGCCACCCTCTCCGCCGGCCTGCAGGAGGTGGAAATCCTGCGCCCCGAAGGCCTGCGACTTGCCGATATCCGCCCCATGGCCCGCCTGAACGTCTCTGTGATCGTGGAACAGGGCGGGCGGCGCGAACAGGGCGGCATGGGCAGCGGCGGGCGCCACGGCCTTGCCGCGCTGATGGACCCCGCGCGCTGGAAACCCATGGTGCAAGAGGCGCTGCGCATCGCTTTGGTCAATCTGGACGCCGTCCCAGCCCCCGCCGGGGTGATGAATGTCGTCCTCGGCCCCGGCTGGCCCGGCATCCTCTTGCACGAGGCGATCGGCCACGGGCTGGAAGGCGATTTCAACCGCAAGCAGACCTCGGCCTTCGCCGGCCTGATGGGGCAGCGCATCGCCGCCCCCGGCGTGACCGTGTTGGACGACGGCACGCTTCCCGACCGACGCGGATCGATCTCCATCGATGACGAAGGCACGCCATCGGGCCGGAATGTCCTGATCGAGGACGGCATCCTCGTGGGCTACATGCAGGATCGGCAGAATGCCCGCCTCATGGGCGTGGCCCCGACGGGGAACGGACGGCGCGAAAGCTTTGCCCACATCCCGATGCCGCGCATGACCAACACCTACATGCTCGCCGGTCAGGAAGATCCCGCCACGATCCTTGCCGGTCTGAAGGATGGACTCTACGCCGTGGGCTTCGGCGGCGGTCAGGTGGATATCACCAACGGCAAGTTCGTGTTCTCCTGCACCGAGGCCTACCGCGTGCAGAACGGCAAGGTCGGCGCCCCGGTCAAGGGCGCCACGCTGATCGGTGACGGGGCGACCGCGCTGAAAGAGATCCGGGCCATAGGCAACGACCTCGCTCTGGACCCGGGCATCGGGAATTGCGGCAAGGCTGGCCAATGGGTGCCCGTGGGCGTGGGCCAGCCCACTCTGTTGATCGGCGGGCTGACCGTCGGCGGCGCTGCGGCCTGATATCTCCGACAGGGGGGCAAGCCGCCCCCCTCTCGGCGCGCTAGCGCGGAAAACGCCCCTTCAACGCATCGGCGAAAGCATTGCCGCCCCCGCCTCCGCCCGTCTTGGGGGCGGATGACATCGGCCCGCGCACCGGCTGCCCCTTCGGCGATGCCCCGCGCCGTTCCTGCGCCGCCTCGCGCGCCTCGCCCGACTGGCTCTTCATCGTCAGACCGATGCGCTTGCGCGGCACGTCCACCTCGACAACCCGCACCTTCACCACATCCCCCGCCTTCACCACCTCATGCGGATCCTTCACGAAACGGTCGGCAAGCTGGCTCACATGCACAAGCCCATCCTGATGCACTCCGATATCGACGAAGGCCCCAAAGGCCGCCACATTCGTGACCGTCCCCTCCAGCAGCATCCCCGGCTTCAGGTCGGAAATCTCGTTCACTCCGTCGGTGAAGGTCGCGGTCTTGAAGGACGGGCGCGGGTCACGGCCCGGTTTTTCAAGTTCCGTCAGAATGTCACGTACCGTCGGCAGGCCGAACCGCTCATCCACGAACCGCTTCGGATCGACCTGCTTCAAGGCTGCCGCATCCCCCATCAGCGCCCGGATATCCCGCCCACAGGCCGCAACGATGCGCCGCGCCACATCATAGGCCTCCGGATGGACGGAGGAGGCATCGAGCGGCTCCGCCCCGTCCGGAATGCGCAGAAAGCCCGCCGCCTGTTCAAAAGCCTTGGGCCCCAGCCGCGCCACCTTCAGCAGATCGCGCCGCGTGCGGAACGGGCCGTTCTGGTCGCGATGCGAAACGATGGCCTCCGCCAGCGACGGGCCAACCCCCGACACCCGCGCCAGAAGCGGGGCCGAGGCGGTGTTCAGATCCACCCCCACGGCGTTCACCGCATCCTCGACCACCGCCTCCAGCGACCGGCCTAGCCGGTGCTGGTCGACATCGTGCTGGTACTGACCCACTCCGATGGACTTCGGTTCGATCTTGACAAGTTCGGCCAGCGGATCCTGCAATCTTCGGGCGATAGAGACCGCCCCACGGATCGAAACGTCCAAATCCGGAAATTCCTTCGCCGCCAGTTCCGACGCCGAATAGACCGATGCGCCCGCCTCGCTGACGATCACCTTCACCGGCTTTTCCGTTCCCGGCAACACGGCCAGCAGGTCGGCCACCATCTTCTCCGTCTCGCGGCTGGCCGTGCCGTTCCCGATGGCGATGAGTTGCACGCGATGCTTGCTGATCAGTTGCGCCAGCGTTACCTGCGCGCCGCGCAGATCGTTCTTCGGCTGGAACGGATAGACGGTATCGGTGGCCACCACCTTGCCCGTCGCATCCACCACCGCCACCTTCACCCCGGTGCGGATGCCCGGATCAAGGCCCATCGTGGCCTTCCCGCCCGCAGGCGCGGCAAGCAGCAGGTCTTTTAGGTTCCGTGCAAAGACGCGGATCGCCTCCTCCTCGGCCCGGTCCCGCATCTCTCCCATCAGATCTAGCGTCAGCGACGTCCGGATCTTCACCCGCCACGCCCAGGCGGCCGCCTCGCGCAGCCACGCATCCCCCGCCCCGCGTGAGCCTGCCTGAAGCACCGCCGAACAGGCCCGCTCCGCCGGGCTTTCGCCCTTTGGCGCATCGGCGTCGATTTCCAGATCGATGGCCAGCACCCCCTCGTTGCGCCCGCGCAGCATCGCCAGCACCCGGTGCGACGGGGCCGTGGCCCAAGCCTCGCTATGCGCGAAGTAATCGGCGAACTTGGCCCCCTCGACCTCCTTGCCCTCAACGACCTTGGAAACCAGCTTGGCCACCTGCTTCATGTGGCTGCGCAGCCGCCCCAGCAGATCGGCATTCTCGGCCAGACCCTCGGCCAGTATGTCCCGCGCCCCCTCCAGCGCGGCCTTCGCATCCGGCACCGCCTCGGTGACGAAGCCAGCCGCCAGCACCGCCGGGTCGGCCGCCCGATCCGCAAGGATCGCCTCCAGCAACGGCCCCAAGCCATTCTCGCGCGCGATCATCGCCCGCGTGCGGCGCTTTGGCTTGTAGGGCAGGTAGATATCCTCCAGCTCCGCCTTGGTCGCGGCCTTCAGGATCTGCCCCTGCAGCGCATCCGTCATCTTCCCCTGTTCGGTGATCGAGGACAGGATCGCCGCCCGCCGCGCCTCCATCTCGCGCAGATAGGCCAGCCGTTCCGACAGCGTCCGCAACTGGGTATCGTCCAGCCCGCCGGTCACCTCCTTGCGATAGCGCGCAACGAAGGGAACCGTCGCTCCCTCGTCCAGCAGCCCGATGGCGGCGGCCACCTGCGTCGGTTGCGCGCCGATCTCGGCGGCGATGATCTGGGGAATGCGACGGGCGGTATCGGGTGTCATGCACGACCTTCGGACTGAATCATCGGGGCGGCGACCATAGCCGCGCAGGCTGCGGCATCCAAGCCCGCCCCGCGCCTCAGAACGCCCCCTGACAAATGGGCCTTCGCATGCCTAAATCCAACCCATGGCCACGCCGTCGTCCCCATCCAGCCTGCGCATCGCCTCGTGGAACATCCACAAGGGCGTGGGGGCGGATCGCCGCCGTGATCTGGCCCGCACCACCCGGGTCATCGCCGAAATCGCGCCCGACCTGATGGCGCTGCAAGAGGCCGACCTGCGCTTCGGCACGCGTGCGGGCCTTCTCGACCTCGATCACCTGCATGCCGAAACGGGAATGTCGCTCCTGCCCACCGGGCGCCCCGGCCCGTCACATGGCTGGCACGGCAACCTGATCCTCGCCCGCGGGGCGGACCTCCTCGATCTGCACCCCCTCGCCCTGCCCGGTTTGGAACCGCGCGGCGCGCTGATTTCCGATCTGTCGCTACGGGGTCACCGCTTCCGCATCGTCGCCGCCCATCTGGGCCTCTTGCGCCATTCCCGCCGCGCGCAGGCGCAGGCCATCCTTGCGCGCCTTTCGACCTTGCCCCCATTGCCAACCCTGCTTATGGGCGACCTGAACGAATGGCGCGCCGGGCCCGGATCGCCGCTCTCCCTTCTGGCCCGCTACTTCACCCTGCCCGCCCCGGTGGCCAGCTTTCCGGCCCGCCTGCCCCTCCTCCCGCTGGACCGCATGATGGCAGGCCCCGGCCACAGTCTGGCCGACCTTTCGGCGCATGACACGCCGCTGGCCCGCCGCGCCTCGGATCACCTGCCGCTGACCGCGCGCCTGCTGATCGATGGGGCAAAGCCGTGACCTCCGCGCTCCTCCTCTGGGCGCTCGCCGCCGCGCTTGTGGTCTTCGCCGCCTCGACGCTCGCGCTCCGTTCCTACAACCGCTTCGCCGCCCGCGCGCGGGGGCCGGACAGCCACGCCCTGCCCCGCACGGGGCCCGAAACGCCACTCGACAGCCTGCTCGCCCCGCTGGAGGCCGCCCATCCCGGTTCAACCGGCCTTGCCCCTCTGATCGACCCGAAGGACGCTTTCGCCGCGCGCAGCCTTTCGGCAAGGGCCGCGGCGCGCAGCCTCGACCTCATCTATTACATCTGGTCGACCGACACCTCGGGCTGGCTTCTGATGAACGACCTGATGCAGGCCGCCGATCGCGGGGTCCGCGTCCGCCTGCTCTTGGACGATGTGAACGTGCAGGGCTTCGACCTTGCCTTCCTCGGCCTGACCAGCCACCCGAACATCGAGGTGCGGCTCTTCAACCCGATCCGCAATCGCGGCCACTGGCTGCGGCGGGGCATGGAATTCGCGCTCGGGGTTTCCCGCTTCAACCGCCGCATGCATGGCAAGATCTGGATCGCCGACAACCGCATCGCCATCCTCGGTGGCCGCAACATCGGCGATACCTATTTCGGTGCCCCCGGCACGGGCGCGCGGCTGTCGCAAGATGTCGACCTGCTGCTTGCCGGACCTCTGGTCGAACAGGCGTCCACCGCCTTCGACCGCTACTGGAACCTCGGCCTTTCCCTCCCTCTGCTCACGCTCTGGCCGGGGCTGCCCGTCAACAACCGCCGCTTCCGCCGTCGCCTCGCCCGCAATGCCGCAAGCCCCCTCGCGCGCAGTTTCCACCAACAGGCGACGGTCGACCGCGGCCCCGCAGAGCTTCTCACCAAACCGCTGCGCTGGACGGCGGATGCCCGCCTTCTGACCGATCCGCCAGAGAAGGCGCTGGGTCACCGCACCGAACCTTGGCTCCTTGACGGGATCGCCAAGGTGCTGTCCGGCGCAACCCGCTCGCTGCGGATGACGACCCCCTATTTTGTCCCCGGCGCGCCGGGCCTGTCCCTCTTGACCACACTCGCGCGACGCGGGGTCCATGTGGAGGTGCTGACCAATTCCCTCGCCACGACCGACATCTTCGCCATCCACGCCGCCTACAGCCATTACCGCCACCCGCTGCTGGCCTCGGGCGCGCGGCTTTACGAATTCGCCCCGCCCCGCCGCCGCCTTGCCCGCCGCGATCTGCTTCATGCCAAGGTCTTCCTGATCGACGACGATCAGGCCCTTGTCGGATCGCACAATTTCGACCTGCGTTCCGCCCTCATCAACATCGAATTCGGCCTCCTCTTCCGCGAGCCAAGAACAGTGGCCGACCTCGCCGCCCTGTTCGACCGGCAGACGCAACCCGATCAGGCCTTCGCCGTGACGCTTGAGGCAGGGCGCCTGCACTGGAACATCGTCGAGGACGGCCGCAAGGGGCCAGAGCGGGCTGAACCCGAGGCATGGCTGCACCGCCGCATCGCGGCCGCCGTCATCGCCCGGCTGCCGCATGGCTGGCTCTGATCACGCCTCCGGCGGCAGGATCAGGATTGCCCGGAAATCATTCACATTTGTCAGTGTCGGCCCCGTCACGACCTGATTTCCCAGGGCCGCGAAGAACCCATGCGCATCGTTGCGCGCCAAGGCCCGCGCCGGATCGACATCCATCGCCGCCGCCCGCGTCAGCGTATCGGGCGCAACCACGGCCCCCGCCACCTCTGCCGCGCCATCGACCCCGTCCGTATCGCAGGCCAGCGCATGGATGCCATCCGCGCCCTGCAAGGCCAGCGCCAGCGCAAGGCAGAATTCCGCATTCGGCCCGCCGACCCCATCGCCGCGCCGCGTCACCGTCAATTCCCCACCTGACAGCAGCAAAACGGGCGCATCCCCCGCCCGCAGCCCCGCTTGCAG